>CBHWBD010000173.1:0-11093 GCA_966111775.1 uncultured Comamonadaceae bacterium
GCAGGCCGATGCTGGGCTCGTCCAGCACATACATGACGCCGGTCAGACCGGAGCCGATCTGTGAAGCCAGCCGGATGCGCTGGGCCTCGCCGCCCGACAGGGTCTCGGCGCTGCGGTCCAGGCTCAGGTAGTTCAGGCCGACGTCGTTGAGGAAGCGCAGCCGCGACGCGATCTCGCGGATGACCTTGTCGCCGATCTCGGCCTTGTTGCCCTTGAGCTTGAGCGACTCGAAATAGTCCAGGCATTCGCGCAGCGTCGAATGCTCGACCTCGTAGATGGGCCGGCCGCGCACGCCTGCCGGCGCATCGGCCGGCTGCAGCACCACATGGCGCGCCTCGCGCCGCAGCCGCGAGCCCTCGCAGGACGGGCAGGGCTTGGCCGCCATATAGCGGGCCAGATCCTCGCGCACGGCGGCCGAATCGGTCTCCTTGTAGCGCCGCTGCAGATTGGGCAGGATGCCCTCGAAAGGATGCTGGCGCTTGACCGAGCGCTTCTTGCCCGAGGCCGATTCGGCCTGGTAAGTGAAGCGGATGTCTTCTTGTCCTGAGCCGCGCAGCAGCACCTCCTGGGCCATGGCGGGCAGGTTTTCCCAGGGCATCTCGACGTCGAACTTGTAGTGGGCGGCGACCGACTCCAGCAGCGAGAAGGTGTAGGGGTTGCGGCGATCCCAGCCCTTCACGGCACCGCTGGCAAGGCTCAGCGTCGGGAAGGCGACGACACGGTCGGCGTCGAACACCGTCACCTGGCCCAGGCCCTCGCAGCTCGGGCAGGCGCCCACCGGCGAATTGAAGGAGAACAGCCGCGGCTCCAGTTCGGGCAGGGAATAGGAGCAGATCGGGCAGGCGAACTTGCTAGAGAACAGCGTCGTCTGCTCGTTGTCCATGTTCATGACCAGGGCCCGGCCGTCGGCCAGCCGCAGCGCCGCCTCGAAGCTTTCGGCCAGGCGCTGGCGAAGGCTGTCGGCCGAATCGTGGCGCAGCTTGATGCGGTCGATGACGACGTCGATGTCGTGCTTTTCGGCCTTCTTCAGCGCCGGGACGTCGGGCGCCTCCACCGTCGCGCCGTCGACGCGAAAGCGCACATAGCCTTGGGCCTGCAGGTCCTGGAACAGCTCGACGAACTCGCCCTTGCGGTCGCGCACCACCGGCGCCAGCAGCATCAGCTTGCTCTCGTCCGGCATGGCCAGCACGGCGTCCACCATCTGGCTGACCGACTGCGCCTCCAGTGGCAGGTCGTGGTCGGGGCAGAAGGGCGTGCCGGCGCGGGCATAGAGCAGGCGCAGGTAGTCGTGGATCTCGGTGACCGTGCCGACCGTCGAGCGCGGGTTGTGCGAGGTGGCCTTCTGCTCGATGGAGATCGCCGGGGACAGGCCCTCGATGATGTCCACGTCGGGCTTGTCCATCAGCTGCAGGAACTGGCGCGCGTAGCTGGACAGGCTCTCGACGTAACGCCGCTGCCCCTCGGCATACAGGGTGTCGAAGGCGAGCGAGGACTTGCCTGATCCCGACAGGCCCGTGATGACGACCAGCGCATGCCGCGGCAGGTCGACATCGATGTTCTTCAGGTTGTGGGTGCGCGCGCCGCGCACGCGAATGAATCTGGATTCGGGGACTTCGGGCAGATCCGGGAGAGCCATGGCAGTTTTCACAAGCGAACCGGCCATGATAGGCCGCCACAATCCGCCGCGTCCAAACACCGACTGGGAGGTCCCGATGCGGACGTTGCTTGGCATGCTGGCCCTGGCCGTCGGCTGCACCTTTGTCACCCCGCCCGCCGAGGCCGCCCCGCCGGTCAAGGCCTTCTTCAAGCGCCCCGGCATCAGCCAGCCCAAGCTCAGCCCCAGCGGCCGCTACCTGGCCGTGCTGGCGGCGGGCAAGGGCGACCGCGTCTGGCTGGCCGTCATGGACCTGCAGAACCTGGCCATGCCCAAGATCGTCGCCGGCTTCCATGACGCCGACATCGGCAACCACCACTGGGTCAACGAAGACCGCCTGGTCTTCCAGGTCAGCAACTCGCCCGACGGCAGTACCCGCGTCTTCCAGCCCGGCCTGTGGGCGGTGGATCGCGACGGCAGCAAATACCGCCAGCTGATCAACAGCGACAAGCAGTGGCTCAGCAACACCAGCAGCCTCATCAACGACCGGCGGCTGGAGGCCAACTGGCGCTTCTTCGACACCCTGCCCGACGGTGGCGACGAGATCCTCGTCAGGCGGCTGCGCTGGGCCCACGAGAAGGAAAGCACCGGCATGCAGCTGGTGCGGCTGGACACCCGCACCGGCCTCACCCGCAACCTCAACCAGGGCCTGCCCGACAGCGTCATCGACTGGACGGTGGACTGGCGCGGCGAACCGCGCGCCGTCGAGGCGCTGGCCCATGGCGGCGTCAAGGGCTATCTGCGCCAGGCCGACGGCAGCTGGAAGCTCTGGTACGAAGACACCGCCCATCGCCGCCAGGGTTTCCGTCCCTACTGGTTCGGGCCGGAGGGCCAGACCCTGGTCGAGGCCAGCTACCACGGCTACGGCGCGCTGTTCCGGCTCGATCCCAAGACCCAGCAGCCCGAGGCCGAGCCGCTGATCAGCTTCAAGGGCTATGACTTCGACGGCGCGCTGGTCTTCGATCCGGTTGCCAAGCGCCTGCTCGGGCTGCGCTACGAGACCGACGCGCCGGGCACCCTCTGGCTGGACGCGACCATGAAGGCCCGCCAGGCCGACATCGACGCCCAGCTGCCCGGCACCGTCAACCGCATCGAGTGCGAACGCTGCCTGGACGCCGCCAACCTCGTCGTCACCTCCATCTCGGACCAGATGCCGCCGCGCTACTGGCTCTACAAGCCGGCCGACAAGAGCATCCAGCCCCTGGCCGGCACGCGGCCAGACCTGCCGCTACGCGAGATGGGCCAGCGCGACGTCGTGCGCTTCAAGGCCCGCGACGGCCTGGAGATCCCGCTGCTCGTCACCCAGCCGCCCGGCAAACCGGCGCCGCGCCCGACCGTGGTGCTGGTGCATGGCGGCCCCTATGTGCGCGGCACGCACTGGCGCTGGGAGGCCAAGGCCCAGTTCCTGGCCAGCCGCGGCTATCTGGTGCTGGAGCCCGAGTTCCGCGGCAGCACCGGCTACGGCTTCGAGCTCTTTCACGCCGGCTGGAAGCAGTGGGGCCTGGCCATGCAGGACGACCTCGCCGACACCCTGGCCTATGCAGTCAAGCAGGGCTGGGCCGACCCGAAGCGCGTCTGCATCATGGGCGCCAGCTACGGGGGCTATGCCGCCATGATGGGCGCGGTGACCCAGGGCGATCTGTTCAAGTGCGCCGTCAACTGGGTCGGCGTCACCGACATCGGGCTGATGAGCAGCATCCAGTGGAGCGACGCTTCCGAGGAGTGGAAGCAGTACGGCATGAAGCAGCTGGTGGCCGATCCCGACACCGACGCCGAACAGATCCGCAAGACCTCGCCGCTGGCCCGCGCCGGGGAGATACGCATGCCGCTGCTGATGGCCTATGGCGGCGAAGACCGCCGCGTGCCCCTGAAGCACGGCACCGACCTCAAGGCCGCCCTGCGCCCCGACCAGCCCCTGGAATGGGTGGTCTACCCCGAAGAAGGCCACGGCTGGTTCGACCTCAAGACCAACGAAGACTTCTGGGGCCGCGTCGAGCGCTTCCTGGACCGCCATATCGGCAACGCCAAACCCTGATGATGAAATTGCCTCTGCTTTCCCTGCTGTGCGCCGCTTGCGTTGCCCAGGCGGCCCCGCCCAGCATCGACGACTTCCAGCGTCCGCCGGCCTTCTCCGGCCCGGTGCTGTCGCCTGACGGCAAGCATGTCGCCGCCATCGTCAACCCCGACGGCAAGACCACCAGCCTGGCCGTCATCGACACCGACAAGCCGACGGAGGCCGTGCCCATCAAGGCCTTTGCCGAGGCCGACATCCGCGAGATCCACTGGCTGGACGACGAACGCCTGGCCTTCACGGTGCGCGCCCGTGTGGACGGCGAGGGCTGGGGCGTCGGCTCCGGTCTGTGGACGCTGAACCGCGATGGCAGCAACCTCAAGCAATGGGTCAACCCCTTTGGCCACCGAAGCAAGGACGGCACGCCCCAGGCCGCGCGCATGCTGGACGCCAATTGGAGCCTGTACGAGCCGCCGCTGCGCGATGGCACCCTGGTGCTGCGTCACTATGTCGGCGACCTGCAGCACCGCATCGTCCACGTCGACCTGGCCCGGCTCGACCCCAACACCGGCGAGCGCCGCGCGCTGACCGAGGGGGCGCCCGGCCGCGTCACGTCCTGGGTGCTGGACGCTGACGGCAACCCGCGCTTCGCCATCGGCCTCAACGGCATCGGCGGCACGCGCATCTGGTGGCGTGAAGGCGACGGCCCCTGGCAGGTCTGGCAGGACTCCGGCGAGGGCGACCTGTCGCGCTGGCCGCTGCGCGTGGATCGCAGCGGGCGCCTCTATCTGCTCGTCACCGAACAGGGCCGCTGGACCCTGCATCGCGCTGACAAGCTGAACCCCGATGCGCCGACGACCAAGCTGCTGGGATCCAACACCCATGCCCTGCAGCCGCGCCTGGTGCTGGACGCCAGCGGCGAGCTGATCGGCGCCCACTTCGAGACCGACGTGCCGCAGAGCGCCTGGCTGGCGCCCATGCTGGCCGAAGCCCAGGCGGAAGTGGACCGCCGCTTGCCAGGCGCGGCCAACAGCCTGCATTGCCGGCGCTGCCTGACGATGCCGATGATGTTGGTCACGTCCCAGACCGACCGCCGGCCGCCGCGCTACTTCCTGTTCAACCGCGACAGCAAGCAGCTCACGCCGCTGGCCGCCAGCATGCCCTGGCTGCCCGAAGGCCGGCCGCGCCAGGCCACGGCCACCGCCGCGCGCGACGGGTACCGCCTGCCCATGGTGGTCACCTACCCCGAGGCGACCGGCCCGGCACCCACCGTCATCCTGGTGCATGGCGGCCCCTGGGTGCGCGGCAACCACTGGGCCTGGCAGGCCGAGCCGCAGTTCTATGCCTCGCGCGGCTACCTCGTGATCGAGGTCGACTACCGCGGCAGCCTGGGTTATGGCTACCGCTGGCTGCATGCCGGCGACAAGCAATGGGGTCTGGCCATGCAGGACGACCTCGACGACGCCCTGGCCTGGGCCGTCAAGCAGGGCCTGACGGATCCCAAGCGCGTCTGCATGGTGGGCAACAGCTACGGCGGCTATGCAGCTCTGATGGGCCTGTCACGCGGCCAGATGGCCTGCGCCGTGGCCGGCTTCGCGCCGACCGACCTGGCCAAGCTCGCCTCCCGCCACTGGGCGGATGCCGAAGCCGAGATCCTGACCTTCACGCTGCCCCGCTTCCTCGGCGACCCGGACAAGGACGCCAAGCTTCTCGCCGCCCAGTCGCCAATCAATCGGGTGGACCAGCTACAGGGCCCGCTGCTGCTGGCCTATGGCGAGCGCGACGAGCGGGTGCCCCTGGCCCACGGCAGCCAGCTGCGCTACGCGCTGGCCAACGCCGGCAGGCCGCCCGAATGGCTGTCCTATGCCGGCGAGGGCCATGGCCTGTATCAGCGCGACCACCAGCGGGACTACTGGCAGCACATCGAGGCCTTCCTGGCCATGCATCTGGCGCCGAAAAACTGACCGTCCATCGCGGCCGCATGCAGCTCGCGGCCCGCGTCTGACGATTCATCGCAGCGCCCTGGCGGCGCGGGCTTCGGTTGCCGAAACTGCTTCCATCGACACAGCAATACCGCTGAACGAAACCCCAAGGAAGCATCATGAAGACCACCGTCCTGATCCAAGCCGCCGCCATCGCCGCCTTCGCGTTCACCGCCTTCGCCGCCAGCGCCGCCCCGCAAGAAGTGCAGAAGCTGCCCCGCGTCGTCATCACCGGCAAGGCCACGCAGGAAGTTGCCCAGCTGCCGCGCGTCGTCGTCACCGGCTACGCCGTCCGTGAAGTTGCTCAACTGCCCCGCGTCACCATCACCGCCCGCCGCGCCTGAGCCTCTCGCATGACGATCGAAATGACCCACGACACCCGAGCCGAGTCGCCGGCGCAGCAGGCCGGCGGCCCTTGCTGTGCCGACGAGTCGGCTTGGCGTGAAAAAATCACGCGTCTCTGAAAGACAATCCGGGCTTCTGATTGGAGCCCGCTTTGAAAGAAGAGCTGCGCAAACGCCGGTCCTGGCTGGATGGCTTCATGGCTTATCCGGCCCCGGCTGGCCTGAGCGAAACCGCCCTGCGCGAGAACATCATCCTGCTCGACCAGGCCCTCTACACGCTGTGGGGACTGGGCGACAACCTGATCTACGCCTGGACGCCCGAGTCCCGCGGCCTGCGCGTCCTCGTCGCGCCGCACCAGATGCTGACCGAGTACACCTTGGGCGACGGCACCTCGCCGCTGACCGAGGTCACGCGGCGCACGCGGCTGCTGGACAAGCTGCTGTCCAACCAGGAGCACCTGGACAAGCAGGCCTTCGACAGCGTCGCTGCGTCCCTGGGCATCACGCCCAAGGTCATCGACCTGCCCTTCAACCCCGAGCGCGGCCTGGGCCTGCCGCTGATCGCGGCCATCGCGGCGCGCTACGGCATCCGCCTGGTCGAGGACCGCGCCGTCATCCTGTTCGACGCCGTCGGCTTTTCGCTGCTGACGCCGCTGCAGCAGGTGGTGCAGCTCAACAGCCTGTCCTGCTCGGTCAACGCGGCATACGCCAAGCTGCTGGACCGCGAGATCAACATCAACTTCGCCCGCACGACGACGGGCGACGGCTTCTACATCTGGAACCGCATGCGCGGCGTCGAGGCCAATGTGGAGCTGTACCAGCTGATGCAGTTCATCCTGGCCGACAACGCCCTGGCCCGCGAGCGCGCCACGCGGCCCGAGTCGGTGCCCAAGCTGCGCGCCTGCTTCCACGTCGGCTCGCACTACGAGTTCTACCAATCCGAAGGCCTGAACCCGACCTCCTTCAGCTATTTGGTCGGCCAGGTCACCATCGAGCTCGCCCGCATGATCGAGCGCGCCGAGCCGGGCCAGATCCTTGTGGGCAAGTTCAACACGCTGATGCACGACGAGTCCACCAGCGAGGACATCCGCATCGACAGCCTGGACTTCGTCGAGCGCACCCGCGCCCCGCTGCGCAGCCTCAACGGCCTGAAGCTGGCCGGCTCCGAGGTCGACGAGATCGCCTGCTACCTGACCGGCCGGCGCGACAGCACCGGCCTGTGGGGCATCAGCGAGTACCAGATGGCCGACAAGCACGGTTTGATCCACCGGGTCTACAACGCCAAGATCAACATCCACCGGCGCAACGGCGAACCCATCTACCTGGGCCTGCGCGAGGAAGACCTGCCCCCCGGCGCGCCGCGCACCGTGGCGGACACCGATTTCCAGCCGCTGCAAGGTTGACGAAGGTCAACCGGCGACACGACCCTTAGAGCTGGGTCCCCAAAACAGCCTGTTCATGCGGTTACCGTGCAGGTGCAACAGCTAGGATGGCCGGCGCCGTGACCGAGTCCTCCGCTCCCTTCGCTGCAACACCCGCCCCCGTCGGCCAGCGCCGGCTGCTGACCCTGCTCTTCGTCGACCTCAGCGGCTCCACGGCCATGGCCGAATGGATGGAGGCCGAGCACTACGCCGCCATGCTGGCCGGCCTGCGCACGCTGTACGAGCGCATCGTGCCCCACCACGGCGGCGTCATCGCCCGCATCCAGGGCGATGGCATGCTGGCCGTCTTCGGCCACCCCGAGGTCCGCGAGGACGACGGCCGCCGCGCCACCGAAGCCGCCCTGGAGCTGCACAACGCGGTGCGTGAGCTGATGCCGCCCGGCCCCCGCCCCGCCGACTTCCCCGGCCTGGCCCTGCACAGCGGCATCCATGCCGGCATCGTCCTCGTCAACGAGGGCGACCAGATGCGCGGCCGCTTCGAGCTGCTCGGCAACGCTCCCAATATCGCGGCGCGGCTCTCGGAGGCGGCCAAGCGCGACGAGATCATCGCCAGCGAGGAGAGCCTGGGCCTGCAGAGCCAGTTCTTCGACACCGGCCCGCGTTTCTCGCTGCAGCTGCGCGGCCGCGCGACGCCGCTGGCCGTCTACCGCGTCTTCGGCCGCGCGCCGGTGAGCCGCCGCTACGAGGCCAGCATGCGCCGCGGCCTGGCACCCTTCGTCGGCCGCTGCGCCGAGCTGGCCACGCTGGACGCCGCCCTCGCCCGCACCCTGCATGACCGCACCACGCTGTGGCTGGGCATCCGCGCCGGTGCCGGCGTCGGCAAGACCCGGCTCACCGAGGAATTCCTGCGCCGTGCGGCCGACCAGGCCTGCCAGATCCACCGCGGCTACTGCGAGAGTTATCTGAGCGCCGAGCCGCTGCAGCCCTTCCTGCAGATGCTGCGCGGCCTGGACGGCCTGCACGAGGCACCGCCCGAGCTCTTCGCCGCCCAACACAGCCAGGCCGGGCAGCGCGCCGACGCCCTGCTGACCCTGCTGCTGGCCCTGGCGCGGCGCACGCCCCAGCTCGTCTTCATCGACGACCTGCAGTGGGCCGACGATGCCTCGCTGCGCCTGCTGCACCGCCTGCGCGCCGGCGCCGAGCGCGAAGGTCTGCCGCTGATGCTGCTGACGGCCAGCCGTCCCCTGCCCAGCACCGCCGCCTTGCCCAGCGCGAACGACGGTGACGCCGACCTCATCGAGCTGCCGCCGCTGACCGAGACCGAGGCCGCCCGCGCCGTGCAGCAGCTGTTGCCGCAGATCGACCCCTTCATCGCCGCCGAGGTGCAGCGCCACGCAGGCGGCAACCCCCTCTTCATCGAGGAGCTCTGCCACGCCGCCGCCGATGCCGGCGAAGGCCAGGGGACGATGGCTGCCGGCCAGAGCAGCTCGGCCTGGCTGGCCGCCCTGGTCGAGTCCCGCGTCGGCCGCCTGCCACCCGACCAAGCCCAGCTGGTGCGAATCGCCGCCGTCATCGGCAACGTCATCCCGGTCTGGCTACTGGAAGCCCTGGCCGGCTGCGGCGAGCAGCACCCGGCCGTCCAGGCCCTGGCGGGGCAGGACTTCATCTTCCCGGACCAGCGCCCCGGCCATCTGCGCTTCAAGCACGGCATCACGCGCGACGTCGTCTACGAAGCCACCGGCCTGCACGAGCGCCAGGCCCTGCACCGCCGCATCAGCGCCGAGCTGGCCGCTCACGGCGGCAACGAGCTGCACGAACAGCTCGCCTATCACGACGCCGCGGCCAACGACTGGCCCGCCGCAGCCCACCATGCCGAGGCCGCCGGCGACCAGGCCCTGGCCGCGTCGGCCCTGGACCGCGCCAAGAAGCAGTTCCGCGCGGCGCTGGCCGCCCTCGAGTTCCTGCCCGACGGCGACGACCAAGGACGCGAGCGCCGTCGTCGCTGGGTGGCCATCGCCCAGCGCCTGGGCATGGCCTGCGTCTTCGATGCCTCCCAGGACGACCTGCGCGTGCTGCGCCACGCCGCCGAGCTGGCCCAGGCCGAGCGCGACACCGGCCTCATCGCCCGCACCGAGTACTGGCTGTCCTATGTCGGCTACGCGCTGGGCGAGACGCGCGACAGCCTCAAGCATGCGCGCGCCGCCGTCGAGATGGCCCAGGACTGCGGCGACCATGCCCTGCTGGCCCAGCTGCCTGGCACCGTCGGCCAGCTGCAGGCCGCGGCCGCCGACTACGCCAACGCCCTGCCCATGCTGGACCTCGCCATCGCCCGCCAGCGTGCCCGCGCCCGCAAGAGCGCCGTGAACCAGATCGGCCTGTCCTTCTCGCTGTGCTGCCGTGCCTATGTGCTGGGCGACCAGGGCCATTTCGACCAGGCCCACGAGATCTTTGCCGAAGCACTGACGCCCTTCGACGGCAGCAGCCACGCCGTCGAGGCCAGCATCCAGGGCTGGCGCGCCGCCGTGCTCCTGTGGCAGGGCCGCTGGGGCGAGGCCCGCGAGGCCGCCCTCGTCGCCCACCGTGTCGGCGCCCAGGTGCGCAGCATGTTCACCTGCGCCATGGGCCATGCCGCCGGCGCCTATGGCGCCTGGATGCAGGAAGCCGACCCGACGGCCCGCCAGCACATCCTCGACGCCA
Source organism: uncultured Comamonadaceae bacterium (assembly GCA_966111775.1). Classification (GTDB taxonomy): domain Bacteria; phylum Pseudomonadota; class Gammaproteobacteria; order Burkholderiales; family Burkholderiaceae_C; genus Pelomonas. The sequence goes on from CBHWBD010000173.1 coordinate 10,071, forward strand.
CCGCCTGGCTGGCGCCGCGCGGTGGCGGCCTGTACAGCAGCTTCCAGCATGGCTGGCTGGCCGACATCCTGGCCACCCAAGGCGACGCCGGCGCGGCCCGCCACCATGTGGCCCGGGCCCTCAAGCGCGGCCGCCAGCACGACTGGATCGGCGGCGCCATGGCCTACCGCGCCTCGGCCCGCCTGGCAGCCAGGCTGGGCGACACCGAGCGCGCCAAGCGCTATCTGGGCCTGGCGCGCGGTGCCGGCGAACAGCGCAACTCCCTGCACGAGGCGGCTGTCACGGCCCTGCTGGAGGCCGAACTGCGGCTGGACGACAGCTGGCAAGCCGCCCGCGACCGAGCGGGGCGCGAGTTCGAGCGCCTGGGCATGACGGGCTTCCTGGAACGCGCCCTGCAGCTTTGAACAGGGCGGCGGCGTCACCCGCTTCGGCTTCATGAAACTTCGTATCCATTAAATCGGAACGTTGTTCCATAGTTGATTCGCGATGTGTGGCCATGCCCGCACCGACCTGCAGTCGCCGCGACCCTGCGCGTGGATCGACCGGTAGCGACCTGACGTCGGCTCCGGTTTCTTCTCTCCCTGCCCGACAGCCTTCGCGGCGGCCTCTTCCCGGCCCCGTGACGGTCAGCTGCGCGCGTCCGGAAGGAAACAGCCGCGCGCCCACACAACAGACCGGAGACAACCCATGATCACCAAGAAGCTCACCCCGCCGCCCCTGCCCACCGTGCGCGCCGCCGGCGCCGCCCTGTCGCTGCTGCTGGCCGCCTCGGCCGCGCAGGCGGTGGACTGGCCCTCGGGCTATTCCAAATGCGCCGACGAGGGCGGGACCTGCAAGGCCGGCACCGCCACCCGCCCCGTGTCCTTCGGCATCAAGGACAAATGGGTCATCAAGAACCTCAGCGGCGACATCGCCTGCACGACGGCCACCTTCGGCTCCGACCCCAACCCCGGCATCGCCAAGAAATGCGCCGTCGGCCCGGTCGGCAGCCCGGCGCCTTCTCCGGCACCAACGCCCGCTCCC
>CBHWBD010000174.1:0-11005 GCA_966111775.1 uncultured Comamonadaceae bacterium
CTGACCAACGAGTACCACCCCTGCCAGATCCTGGCCGACCTGTTCACCTTCATCGAGAACCGCGGCATGGACCGCCGTGGCGCCATCGACATGGACTGCCTGAAGGGCCGTGTCGTGGCCTGGGTGGGTGACGGCAACAACATGGCCAACACCTGGCTGCAGGCGGCCGAGATCCTCGGCTTCAAGGTGCATGTCAGCACGCCCAGCGGCTATGGCGTCGACCCCGCCGTGGCCGGCATCAAGGACGACAGCTGCTACCGCGTCTTCAAGGACCCGCGCGAAGCCTGCGAAGGCGCCGACCTGGTGACGACCGACGTCTGGACCAGCATGGGCTACGAGGCCGAGAACGAGGCCCGCAAGGCGGCATTCGCGGACTGGTGCGTGGATGCCGGCATGATGGCCCGCGCCAAGCCGGATGCCCTCTTCATGCACTGCCTGCCGGCGCATCGCGGCGAGGAGGTCTCGGCCGACGTCATCGACGGGCCGCAGTCGGTGGTGTGGGACGAAGCTGAGAATCGCATGCACGTGCAAAAGGCACTCATGGAGTACCTGCTGCTCGGCCGCATCGGCTGAAAGCCGAGGTGGCGGCCCTCCCAGGGCCGGCATGCGATTCGGGGGGCACTCACTTTGCGCAGCCAAGTGAAGCCGCGAAAGCGGCGGGTGCACACCAGAACAGCATGCACGTGCAAAAGGCACTCATGGAGTACCTGCTGCTCGGCCACGTCGGCTGAAGCTCGCCAGGAAGCAAAAAGCCGGCTGTTCGCACAGCCGGCTTTTCTTTTGGCTGAAGGAACTCAACCGCGACGGCTGCGGCGGCTCGCGACCAGCATGCCGCCGCCGGCGGCCAGCAGCAGTGCCAGCTGGCCGGGTTCCGGCACGGCCGAGATGTTGTCGAAGGCCGCCACGTTGGCTGCACCGGTGAAGTCGAAGGACAGCGCACGGCCGCTGAACTGGAAGCTCGCGGCGGTCCAGCTGTCATAGGCGTCGCCGGTGTTGGCGGCCAGGTCGAAGACGCCCAGCAGCGTGCCGGTGCCGTTCAGGCCGGAGTAGGCCTTGATGGCGCCGGTGATGGCGCTCGGGCTGGCATAGAAGAAGTCGAGCTCGCCACCCACGCCGGCAGCGACGTTCATGTAGGCCGCGGTGTTGACCACACCGTCCAGCTGCGCAAAGCCCACGCCCAGCTGCGACGGCGCGTTGCCGTAGTAGCTAAAGCTGGGGTCGTTGGACAGGCCCACCATGTTGCTGAACACGACGCCGGAGGCGGCGTAGGCGTTGTCCACGGCCTCGCCGTAGCTCCAGGTCTTCTCGAAGTCGACGAGGAACTGCGTCGCTGCAAAAGCGGGCGCCGACAGCGACAGGGACAGGCCCAGGGCAGAGACGAAGGCGGAAAGTTTCATGAAGGCACTCCAGGCAGCAGGGGTTGGCTGAAAACGTCGGGGCGCAGTGTGGTTGTCGTTCACGACAGCCGCGTGAAGATTTGCCCGCCTGAAGACACACCCTTCATTCGCGGGGGTTTCACGGCCGCTTCATCGACCGCTGCGATGGTCCCGGCCCATGTCTGCCGTCGCCCTGCCCCGCCGCCATCTGCTGCTCTCCGCCAGCGCCGCCTATTTCGGACTCGCCCGCCCGGCCCGGGGCTGCGAGTTCTTCAGCAGCCATCTGCGCATCTGGCACCCCTGGACCCGCTCCACCCGGGTCGATGCCGACACGGCGAAGCTGTGCATGCGCTTCGACGAGGTGCAGCGTGCTGACCGGCTGATCGGCGTCGAGACCCCGGTGGCCGCGGGCGTTCGACTGGCCGGCCCCGGTGCGCCCGCGACGGCGCAAGGCCTGTCCCTGCCCATCCGCGAAGGCGAGACGCTGACGCTGACAGAGGACGGCCTGCACCTGGAGCTGCTCGACCTGCAGCAACCCCTGCAGATCGGCCGCAGCTACCCGCTGCGCCTGCTGTTCGAGTTCGCCGAGCCGGTCAACGCCACGCTCAACGTCGACTTCTCCGGCCTGCGCTGAAGGGCTGGAAAACGTCGCGATGCCGTCACGGCAGGGTCACGACCACTTCCTAGCATCCGCCCCGTTTTAGCCCTCCCCCATTTCCTCCTGGAGCCGCTTCCATGACCCACTTCTTCACCAAGAGCCAGATCGCCTTGGCCGCCCTCGCGGCCCTCGGCAGCGCCGTCGTCATCGCCCCGACCGTGGCCACGGCCGCCGGCAAGGCCGCCGGCAAATACGTGTCCGGCGACTTCCACAACCACACCACCTGCTCGGACGGCTCGATCTCCATGCAGAAGCTGGTGAAGAAGGTCACCGACAAGACCGACACGCCCTGGGGTCTGGACTGGTTCGTGCAGGCCGGCCACGGCGGCAACGGCAACCGCAATTGCACCCTGGTCGAGGACGCCACGCTGTCCACGCCGGCCTACCCCTATGTGGCCGGCCAGGGCCCGACGACGACCTGGTCCAACAGCATCGGCGCCGCCAACCTGAAGGGCAACGGCGGTGGCGTCGGCGGCAACGGCAATATGTGGCGCTGGCAGTCCATCCAGGAGTACCAGTACCCGGTGCTCGAATACCTGTCGGTGCAGAAGAACCTGCCGCTCTTCATCGGCCTGGAGTCCGTCGTCGCCGGCCATGAGCACTCGTCCATGTCCGTCATCACCGGCCAGATGCCCACGGCCATCGACACCATCACGCTGCCCAACACGCCCGGCTACACCGCCACCGGCAATGCCACGGCACTGGCCAAGTGGTCCTACTGCTTCGACCGCGGCGACACCGATCTGAGCCGCGGCAACGTGACCGGCTCCAACGTCGGCAACAACTGGGATTGCAGCAACCCCGACAGCGCCGACTCCACCTCCGCCACGCTGGGCTGGAACGCCACGGGCCAGAAACTGCTGCAACCCGGCGGCGCCGGCACCGGCACCAAGGGCCATCTGAAGACCGTCGAGGCGCTGAAGTGGATGGCCAAGTTCCATCCCACCGGCAGCTACTACGTGCCCGCCCACCTGGAGCGCGCCGGCCCCTTCAATGCCGACGGCAACAACGGCTACAACATCGAGCATCTGCGCAACTTCAACAACGCCGCGCCCAACGTCGCCTTCGGCTTCGAGTCGCAGCCGGGCCACGGCGCGGCCAACAACCGCGGCGAATACCAGGTCAAGCGCAACAACATCGCCGGCGTGCTGACGGACTCCGTCGGCGGCACCACCTTCGGCGGCACCGGCGTCTATGCCGGCCAGGTCGGCGGTGTCTGGGACGCCCTGCTCGGCGAAGGCCGCAACTGGTGGTTCTTCGCCAGTTCCGACTGGCACAACCGCGGCAGCTTCGGTCCGGACGACCGTCGCTCCAGCCAGGACTTCTACCCCGGCGAATACCAGCGCACCCATGTGATGGTGCGCAACGGCGCCGACAAGCTGCGCCCGCAGACCATCGTCGACGGCCTGCGCACGGGCAATGTCTGGTCGTCCACCGGCCAGTTGATCGACCGCCTGGCCTTCGTCGCCTGCGCCTCCTACGCCGGCCCGGGCGCCCGCTCCAACGCGGCCGTCGAAGCCCTGGCCGTGGCCGCCGCCACCAAGGCCACCGACATCGACACCGCCGGCTGCGCCACCATGGGCGAAAAGCTCGTCGTCCGCCCGGGCGCCGAGATCGTCGTCGCCGTCGTGCTGCGCGACCCGGACGGCACCAACTTCGCGCCCTACAGCTTCCCCAACCCGTCGCTGGCCCAGGTCGGCATCAACCAGCCGATCAACCAGCCGGTGCTGGACCATGTCGACGTGATCCGCGGCATGGTGACGGGCTACAAGACGCCGGGCGCCGCCGACTACGCCGGTGAATGGCCGCGCAACACCAACTGGCTGAAGGCCGACGGCACGACGACGGGCCTGGCCTCGGTGCCGGCCGCCGCCAAGAACACCTCGGCCGCCATCCTGAAGACCTTCAGCGGCAACGGCGGCACGGCGTGGACGACGGTGCAGTCGGGCGTGGACAACACGACCTTCCTGAAGATGAGCTTCCGCATCCCCGCGGTGCAGGCTTCGCAATACGTGCGTCTGCGCGGCAGCAACCTGCCGGCCTCGGTGCCCTACGAGACCGATGCCAGCGGCAACCCGCTGTCGGACGTCTACACCAACGCCAACGACACGACGATGCTGCGCATCCCCTGCACGACGGTGGGCAGCAATGTCCCCGCCAACGGCGCCAACTGGACTCAGGCCAACGGCACCATCGACGGCTGCCCGGCCCACCTGGCCACGGCCACCGGCGCCACGAACCCGATCGCCGGCCAGAAGGCGGTGTCCTATGACATCGCGGCCTGGTCCGACCTCTGGTTCTACAGCAACCCGATCTACGTCGAAGTGACCGGCTCGACCCTGGTCGCCGGCGTCAAGTAAGCGCAGCAGCGCTCCCCAAGACAGCGGCGTGGGCCTCGCGGCCCGCGCCGCTGTCGTCTTTCTGTCTTGTTCTCTGCCTAGCATGGCAGGCTATGTCCAGCGTCCTGCCTCCCCTAGCCCTCAAGTCGACCTCACGCCAGCCCCTGCCGGCCTGGACCCGTGAGCCGCTGCTGCACTTCCTGCTGATGGGCGCCCTGCTCTTCGGCGTCGACCATCTGATCAACCGCCGCGCCGGCGATGCCAACGAGATCGTCGTCGGCGCCGAAGTCGACGAGGAAGCCCGCCAGCTCTTCAAGGCCACGCGCAACCGCGAGCCCAACGCCGAGGAAATGGCCGCCCTGCGCAAGGTCTGGCTGGACAACGAGGTTCTCTATCGCGAGGGCCTCGCCCTGCAGCTCGACAAGGGCGACACCGCCATCCGCGAACGCGTCATCTTCAAGGCCCTGTCGGTCGTCGACAGCGGCACCCAACTGCCGCCGGCCGAAGAGAAGACCCTGCGCAACTGGTTCGAGGCCCACCGCGCCAAATACGACGAGCCGGCCCGCTTCGACTTCCAGGAAGCCGTGCTGCCCGGAGAGGCCAGCGAGGCCACCGTGCGTGCCTTCGTCGACACGCTGAACAACGGCGCCCCCGGCGATGCCAAGGCCGGCCTGCGCGTCTTCAAGGGCCGCCCGCACAGCAATCTGCTGCAGAGCTATGGCGAAGGCTTCGCCAAGGCGCTGGAGGCCGCGACACCCGGCCAATGGCTGGCCCTGCAAAGCCGCGAGGGTTGGCGTGCCGTGCGCCTGGATGCCGCCAATGGCGCCAAGCCCGCCAGCTTCGAAGCGTTGCGCAATGTCGTGCAGCAGGACTGGACCGACGCGACCCTGTCCGAGCAACGCAGTGCCGCCGTCGCCGCCCTGGCCAGGAAGTACTCGATCAAGGTCGAGGCCTCCGCGAAATGAAACGCCTGCTGATCTGGCTGTTGGCTTTGACGGCGGCCCTGCCCGCCTTCGGCCATGAGATGAGCATGGCCGAGATGCAGTTGCGCGAGACCCAGCGCGGCGAATTCCTGTGGCAGTGGATGGCCGGCGAGAAGCGCCCCATCGCCCAGGACCTGACGCCCGTCTGGCCCGCGGGCTGCATCGCCGACGCCACCGTGCTGCGTTGCGGTGCCCAAGGCTTGTCGGGCAGCCTGACGGTGCAGGGCGTGGGCGAACGCTACTCGGCGGCCCTGGTCAAGGTCTTCTGGCTGGACGGCGAGAGCCGCGTCTACACGCTCACCAAGGCCCAGCCGACGGTGCAGCTCTACGGCGCCGCCAACGACCCGCGCGGCATGGGCGAGATCGCCAGCGCCTACACGCTGCTGGGCGTCGAGCACATCCTCGGCGGCATCGACCACCTGCTCTTCGTCATCAGCCTGCTCTTTCTGGTCGGCTTCCAGCGTCGCCTGGTGTGGACCATCACTGCCTTCACGGCCGCCCACAGCCTGACGCTGGCCTGCAGCGCGCTGGGCTGGCTGACGCTGCGCTCCGCGCCGGTGGAGGCCAGCATCGCCCTGTCCATCGTGCTGGTGGCCGGCGAGGCCCTGCACAAGCGCGAAACCCTGGCGCGCCGCTGGCCCGCTCTCGTTGCCTTCCTGTTCGGCCTGGTGCACGGCCTGGGCTTTGCCGGCGCGCTGAAGGAAATCGGCCTGCCCGAGAACCACCTGCTGGTCGCCCTGCTGACCTTCAACGTCGGCGTCGAACTCGGCCAGCTGATGACGGTGGCGGCCTGCTGGTGCCTGTGGCAGCTCACCAGCCGCTGGCCGGCCCTGCAGCGCGCCCGCGCCGTGCTGCTCTACATGATCGGCGCCGTCGCGGCCTACTGGTCGTGGTTGCGCGTCGCGGCGGTGCTGGCATGAGCGCCGCGCCGGGCCGCCCCGAGCAAGCTCGCTCCCCCGCGGGGGGACAGGCCGCAGGCCGAAGGGGGTCTCAGTGACGGACGAAGTCATCGGCCTGTTCCCGACACCGGTGCAGCGCTCGACCGGTGTGCTGCCGCCACCTTTGGTCAGCGCCCTGATCGACCACTTCCTGACCCGCGCCCTCGAGGCCAACAACAGCTCCGACGCGCTGTCCCACACGCGCATGCTGCAGCCTTCGGACAGCCCACTGCTGGTGCAGGCCGCCGCCCTCATCACGCCCAGGATCGCCGAGTTCGGCCGTCTTCTCTTCGGTGAGAACCTGGGCTGGTCCATCAAGGAGATGTGGGTCAATGTGCTGGACACCGGCGGCCGCCAGGCCATGCACAACCATGCCAACAGCTTTGCCTCCGGCGTGGTCTACCTGACCGAGACGCACGACTCCGCGCGCACCGTCTTCATGAAGTCGCCGGGCGGCCATGACTTCGCGCTGAAGAACGACCACGCCGGCGTCGTCACCGGCCCCTACAACGCCGAGAAATGGATCAGCCCGTCGCCGGCGCCGGGCGATATGGTGTTGTTCCCCAGCTACCTGATGCACGCCGTACCGCCCAATGCCGGCGGGCGGCGCATCAGCCTGGCCTTCAACGCCATCCCGACCCGTCTGGAAAGCTGGGGCTACACGTTGAGCTTCAACGCCTGAAGTGAAGACCAAGCAAAGCCACAGAGGCACAGAGGCACAGAGGGAGCGGAATGACGCCCTCTCTGTGCCTCTGTGCCTCTGTGGCTGTGTTCAGCTTTGGCTGCGGCAAAGGACATGAAACGCATCGCCCTACTGCTGATGGCCGCGTCCGGCTTTGCCGGTCTGGGCTATCAGATCGTCTGGACCCAACAGTTCGGCCTCGTCCTCGGCCATGAATCCGCGGCCGTGCTGGCCGTCGTCGCGGCCTTCTTCGGCGGACTGTCGCTGGGCGCCCTGCTGCTTGGCAAGCGCATCGAGGCGAGCGCCAAGCCGCTGCGCTGGTACGCCGGCTGTGAAGCGCTGATCGGCCTGTGGGGCGCTGTGCTCATGCTGGCGATGCCGATCGCCGGCAACGCAGCCCTGCAGTTGATCGGACCCGACGCCACGCCGCTCTGGCATTGGTACATCGCCTTCAATGCGAGCTTCCTGCTGCTGCTGCCGGCCACGGTCGCCATGGGTGCAACGCTGCCGGCCATGGCGCGCCTGAGCACGGCCAGCGTCGCGCCGCTCTATGCCGCCAACACCCTGGGCGCCGTCGTCGGTGTGCTGGCCACCGCCTTCTGGCTAATCCCGGCCTGGGGGCTGACGGCGAGCGCCGGTCTTTGCGTCGTGCTCAACCTCGGCTGTGCGTTGCTGGCCGGCATCGCGCTGCAAGCCAGCGCCATGCCGGCTCTCGGTCCCTGGCGGTCGAATCGCCCGCTGTGGATACTCGCGGCCACCGGCCTGCTCGGCATCGCCTACGAAGTGCTGGCCGTACGCGTGCTCAGCCAGGTCGCCGAGGACACGGTCTACACCTTCGCCCTGCTGCTGGCCGTCTACCTCGCCGGCAGTGCCCTGGGCGCCACGGCCTTTGCGCGCTGGGCCTGGCTGCGCAACACGCAGCGCCTGCTGCAGGCGCTGGCCTTCAGCTGCCTGTTGGGCATGGCCGCGCTGTGGGGCGCCAATGCCATCAAGCAAGCCCTGCAACCCGAGACCTTCACCACCGCCCTGGCCACCGAAGCCTTGCTGGCGGTCGCGGTCTTCGCGCTGCCAACGCTGCTGATGGGCGCCCTCTTCTGTCAGCTCAGCGCCGACGCGGCCGAAGCCGGCCTTCCCTTCAGCCTTGCCCTGGGCGTCAACACCCTGGGCGCGATGGCAGCCGCGCCGGTCTTCGGCGTCATGCTGGCCTCGGCTCTCGGCCCCAAGCTGGCGCTGCTGCTCGTCGCCGCCGGGTACCTGTTGCTGATGCCGGCCTGGCGCCGCGCGACCTGGTGGCTGCCCGCGGGGACAACGGCCGCGCTCGCCCTGTTCGCCCCGCCCCTGGCCTTCGTCGACCTGCCCGAGGGCGCCCGCCTGCTGAGCTACCGCGACGGCACCATGGCCGCCGTCAGCGTCGTCGAGGACGAGGCCGGCGTCGCGCGCCTGCGCATCAACAACCGCCAGCAGGAAGGCAGCAGCGCCACGGTTCTCGTCGATGGCCGCCAGGCCCTGCTGCCGCTGCTGCTGCACCCGGCGCCCCAGCGCGCTCTCTTCCTCGGCGTCGGCTCCGGCATCACTTCGGGCGTGGCCGCGCGCCTGCCGGGCGTGACGGTGCATGCCGTCGAACTGCTGCCCGAGGTCATCGAGGCCTCGGCCCTGTTCCGCTCCGCGCTCGGCGAGGGCCCACGCCCCCATCTGATGGCCGCGGACGCACGCCGCTATGTGCGCACGACCTCGCAGCGCTACGACGTCATCGTCTCCGACAACTTCCATCCCGCGCGCAGCGGCTCGGGCGCCCTCTACACGGTCGAGCATTTCCGCGCCGTGCGCGAGCGCCTCGCGGCCGACGGCTTGTTCTGCCAGTGGCTGCCGCTGCACCAGCTCGACCTCGACACGCTGCGCAGCATCACCGCGGCCTTTCTGCAGGCCTTTCCCGATGGCACCGCCATCCTTGCCAGCAACAGCCTGGACACGCCGACCCTCGGTCTCGTCGGCCGTGCCGGCGCCACACGCTTCCAGCCCCACGCCCTGCCCGGACTGGCGGCGCAGTTCGGCCTGGCGGACAACTTCTCCGTGCTCGGCAGCTTCATCGCCGACGCCACCGCCCTCAGGCATTTCGCCGCCGACGCGCCGCTCAACACCGACGACCGTCCCTGGGTGGCCTACCGCGCACCGCGCATCACCTACGCGCCCGACTCGGCGCCGCGCGATCGGCTGCTGGATCTGCTGGGCCAGCTGAATGTCGACGCCAGCACCCTGCTCGCCCAGCCCGACGCTGCCGTCGCCTCACGCCTGACCGCCTACGCCCACGCCCGCAGCGCCTATCTGGACCTGGGCAGGCGCACGACGCCCAGCGCCGACCCCGCCGTCATGCTGGCCCGCGTCGGCCCGCCGCTGCTGGCCGTGCTGCGCCTGAGCCCCGACTTCCAGCCCGCCGCCGAACCGCTGCGCCGCCTGGCGCAAGCCCTGGCCCCGCGCGACCCGGCCGCGGCCCGGCAACTGCTCGACGCGCTTGCGCGCATCCGACCCGACCTGGCAAGCCTCTGAACGGGTGTCGGCCCGGCGTCAGCCCTTCGTGAGAAGCTGCGCCCCATGCGCTGGGCTTTCATCACCGACATTCACGCCAACCGGCAGGCCTTCGAGGCCGTCCTGGCGGACGCCCGCGCCCAAGGCGCCACGCGCTACGCCCTGCTGGGCGACTTCGTCGGCTACGGCCCCGACCCGGCCTGGGTGATCGACCAGGTCATGGCCCTGGCCGCCGACGGCGCCATCGCCGTGCAGGGCAACCACGACGAGGCGGTGGCCAACGGCAGCAACCCGGGCATGCACCCCGACGCCCGCGCCGTCATCGACTGGACACGCGCCCAGCTGAACGAGGACCAGTTGCGCTTCCTGGCCCGTCTGCCGCTGCAGGCCCATGGCGAGCCGGGACATTGCCTGTTCGTGCATGCCAATGCCTTCGATCCCAAGGGTTGGGAGTACGTCCAGGGTCGCGCCGAAGCGGTGAAGAGCCTGCATGCCAGCCCGGCGCGCGTCCAGGTCTGCGGCCATATGCACGAGCCCATGCTCTTCCACCTGTCGGGCACCGGCAAGGCGGGCGACTTCCGGCCGGTGGCCGGCGTGCCCATGCCGCTGCCGGCCCACCGCCAGTGGCTGGTCATCCCCGGCTCCTGCGGGCAGCCGCGCGATGGCAACCCGGCGGCCTGCTACGCGCTGCTGGACCCGGGCAAGTCCGACCTGGACGATTCCCGCATCACCTTCCAGCGCGTGGCCTATGACGTCGACGCGGCCGTCGCGGCCCTGCGCGCGACCGAGTTGCCGCCGCTGATCGCCGAGCGCCTGGCCAAGCGCCTCACCCGCGGCGAGTGATGACGACCACCTCGCCCCCCGCTCCGCCCGCCCCCCTCGAGGCCGGCCAGGTGCTGGACGGCTTCCGGCTGGAAGCGCGGCTGCACCAGGGTGGCATGGCCAATCTCTGGCAGGTCAGCCGGGCCGATGGCAGCGACGACGGCTTCGAGCTGCTGATGAAGGTGCCGCGCATCAAGGGTGGCGAGGATCCCGCCACCATCGTCGGCTTCGAGGTCGAGCAGATGCTGATGCCGCAACTGAGCGGCCCCCATGTGCCGCGCTATATCGCCCGCGGTGACTGGACGCGCCAGGCCTTCATCGTCATGGAGCGCATTCCCGGCGACACGCTGCGGCCGCTGCTGGACGAAGCCCCGCTGGCGGTCGAGCAGGTGGCCGACATCGGCGCCCGCGTCGCCACGGCCTTGGCGGCCTTGCACCGCCAGCATGTGGTGCACCTGGACATCAAGCCCAGCAACATCATGTTCCGCCCCGACGGCACGGCCGTGCTCGTCGACTTCGGCCTGAGCCGCCACGAACTGCTGCCCGACCTGCTGGAAGAGGAGTTCACCCTGCCCATGGGCACGGGCCCTTACATGAGCCCGGAGCAGGTGCAGTTCGTTCGCAACGATCCGCGCAGCGACCTGTTCGCGCTGGGCGTCATGCTCTACCACCTGGCCACCGGCG
>CBHWBD010000175.1:0-10977 GCA_966111775.1 uncultured Comamonadaceae bacterium
CCGCTCTTGTAGCGGCCGACCAGCTTGGCACCCATCAGATGCGGGTGCAGGCCGTTCTGAGCCGCCAGCGTCACGACGTGATTCTGGAAGGCCGGCACGTCCTGTGCGAGCCGGCGGAAGACGAGGTAGGAGCCGTTTTCCGTCCAGACCGGGCCCGACGTGCTGGGCGCGCCGGGCTCGGGATTCATGCCGTCTTCGCCGGGCCCCCGGGCCACCGGGATCTGGGTCGGGTATCCGAGCACGAACTCGCCGGGGTGCAGCAGATCCTGACCCGGGTGGCCCTGGTCGGGGTTGGCCACGGGATCGTCGGGAAAGTTGATGCCGCGGATGCCCGGCTGGGAGACGCCGTCCTTGAAGCCGAAATGCTCATGGCCGGCCTGGCCCGGCAAGTCCATGCGCGTGCGCCCCTCGACGACCAGCAGGCTGTCGACGCCCGCAATGAAGGCCGCCGTCGCGCGGATATTGGCCAGGCGCAGCTTGAGGCGGGCCTCCGAATCGGCGGCGACGCACATCAGGGCGTGTACGCCCCCCGGTGCGTTGAAGGGTGCGATCCAGTGCGCGGGGTCGCTGCTGCCCGTGTCGTTGAGCAGCGTCTTGCGCCTTGCCATGCCATCACGGAAGGCCGGCGGGAAGCTCGCCAGATCGGCGGCCGCGAGGCCCAGGGCCGTCATGCCGGCGAAGGAGATCGACAGATTGGTCCATTCCGCCTCGATGAAGCGCTCGGGCTCCTTGCCTTCGGCCTTCAAGGCCTTGAACTGGGCGTTGAACTTGAGCACGTTCTCGCTGCTGGACACCGCGATGCCGAACTCGTTGGCCTCGTCGGCGATCTCCTGGATCCAGGCGCGCGCCGCCGCGGGATGCTTGAACCTCAGGACGACGAAGTCCTGGAAATCCTTGTTGAAGGATCCGATGACATTGCCCTGGATGTCATCGAGCTTGAGTGTGGCCATGGCTGCTCCCCGGTTGGATGGAGCGCCGCGCGCTCCAGGGGCGGATATTTGCCGAGGGCCCCGGCCGGGTCATCCCAAATTCTGCGGAGCCCGGCCGACGACGCTCCAGGCTTCAGGCCAGGGCGCAAAGCAGGCAGACGGCCCTCGCCTCGATGGCCCGGCCCTCGCCCACCGGCCCCATCTTCTCGGCCGTCTTGGCCTTCACATTGATCTGGCCGACGTCCACGCCCAGCACCTCGGCCAGCCGGGCGCGCATGGCGCCGACGTGCGGCGCCATCTTGGGCGCCTGGGCAATGATGGTGGTGTCCAGGTTGACGAGCTGCCAGCCCGCCTCGCGCACGCGCCGGTAGGCCTCGGCCAGCAGCACCATGGAATCGGCGCCCTTGAACTCGACGGCGGTGTCGGGAAAGAGCTTGCCGATGTCGCCCAGGGCCGCGGCACCGAGCAGCGCATCGGTGATGGCATGGGCCAGCGCGTCGGCATCCGAATGGCCGAGCAGGCCATGGCTGTGCGGGATGGTGACGCCGCCGAGGATCAGCGGGCGGCCGGTGACGAGCTGGTGGGTGTCCCAGCCTTCGCCGATACGCAAGGAGGTCAAGGCAGTCGGGATGGTCATGCAGGGATTGTCGGGGAGACAGGCGGGCGGCCGCGCGCTACGCTGCGCGCGACTTCAGGGAGAGGAATGAGATTCGGCGTCCGTCTGTTGCCGGTGCTGCTGGCGCTGCTCTGTGGCTCGGCCCGGGCTCAGCAATTGCAATTGCTGGTCTTTCCCAACCCCGGCCTCTTCGACGTGGCCCCTGACGGCACGGTCGGCGGACCCGGCGCCGAGTTGCTGGCCAAGCTGGGCCGGGTGGGCGCGCTGCAGCTGAGCATCCAGGCCCTGCCCATCCCGCGCGCGCTGGCCACCGCCGCCTCCACGCCCAACGCCTGCCTGGTGGGCCTGTCGCGCACGCCGGAACGCGAAGCGGGCTACCTCTGGGCCGGCCCGCTGGCCAGCGGCGCCCTGGTCATCTACGCCCGCGCCGACGAGACCGCAAGCCTGCAGAGCCCGCTGGACCTGCGCGGCCACGGCGTCGTCGTGCAGCGCGAATCCGCAGCGGCCACCTGGCTGCGCGAGCAGAACATTGCCGCCCAGGAAACCAACAACTCGGTGGCGGCCCTGCGCATGCTGCAGGCGCGCCGCGCCGATTTCTGGTTCTCCAACGAACTGGTCGCCGAGCCCGTGATCCGCGCCGAGGGCGGCGTGCCGGTCAAGGCCCAGCTGACGCTGCGCCGCGTCGACGCCTACGTGGCCTGCCACCTCGCCACGCCTTCGGCGTCGGTCGAGAAACTGCACCAGACCATCCAGAAGCTGCGCCGCCAGGGCGAGCTGGCGGAGTTCGGCCTGCGCTGACGCTGCTATGGTGCGGGCCGCCATGAAACGCCTGCTCCTCCCGTTCCTCGTCTTGCTGCTGATCGCCGGCTCCGCGCTGGCCGCCGAACCGCCTCCGGGACAACGTCCCAAGATCGGCCTGGTCCTGTCCGGCGGCGGTGCCCGCGGCCTGGCCCATATCGGCGTGCTGCGCGTGCTGGAAGAGATGCAGATTCCCGTGGACCTCATCGTCGGCACCAGCATGGGCGCCGTCGTCGGCGGGGCCTATGCCTCGGGGCGCAGCGTCGACGAGCTGGAAACCCTGGTGAAGAACGCCAACTGGAACGCCATCCTGGCCGACCGGCCGGCACGCGAGCGCCTGTCCATCCGCCGCCGCGAGGACGACGAACGCCTGCCCTCGCGCATCGAGTTCGGCTACACGCCGCAGCGTGGCGCCCTGCTGCCCGGCGGCGCCGCCGCCAACGGACAGCTGGAGGCGACGCTGTCCTCGCTGATCCCGGCCACGCGCGCCGACGACCCGCTGCGCCGCCTGCCCATTCCTTTCCGCGCCGTCGCAACGGACCTGCTGTCCGGCGCCATGCTGGACCAGGCCGACACGCCCCTCTTCGAGGCCCTGCGCGCCTCCATGGCCGTGCCCGGCGTGTTCGCGCCGCTGCGCGTCAACGGCCGCCCGCTGGTGGACGGCGGCCTGGTGCGCAACCTCCCCATCGACCTGGCCCGCCAGCTCGGCGCCGACATCGTCATCGCCGTCAATGTCGGCACGCCGCTGCTGGAAGACCGCGAGATCACCAGTGCCGTCATGGTGGCCAACCAGATGCTGCAGATCCTGACCGAGCAGAACGTGCAGCGCTCGCTGCGCGAACTGCAGCCCCAGGACATCGTCATCGACCCCGACCTCCCCGGCATGGGCTTCATGGACTTCTACCGCGCCGACGAGGCCATGGCTACGGGCCGGCGCGCCGCCCTGGCCGCCGGTTCGCGCCTGGCCGCCCTCGCCTCGCCCGCCGCCCAGGCCGCCCTGCAGGCCAAACGCCTCGGTACGCCCGAGTCCGCCCTGTCCGCCCTGCCCCTGGCCGAGCTGAAGATCAGCGGCACCCAGCGCGTCAATGTCGAGGCCCTGCGTGCCGAGCTGGCCCTGCAGCCGGGCGAGGCCGTCGGCCGCCCCGAGCTGACGCGCGCCGTCGAGCGCCTGGACGGCACGGGTGATTTCGAGCGCATCGAGACCGAGATCGACGACCGCGACGGGCGTCGCTTCGTCGAGTTCAAGCTCACCGAGGCCGACTGGGCCGCCAGCCGCGTGCGCTTCGGCCTGGAGCTCTACAGCAACTTCGCCGACGCCAATCGCTACTCCCTGGTCGGCATGCATGTCGCCAACTGGCTCAACCGCTGGGGGGCCGAGCTGCGCACCGTCGCCCGCATCGGCTCGACCCGCGGCCTCAACACCGAGTTCTATCAACCGCTGGGCCCCGGCTCCAGCTGGTTTGCCGCGGCCAAGGCCGGCTTCGAGGCCGGCAGCAACGACGTCTTCAATCAGGGCCAGCGCGCGCTGCGCCTGTCCAGCAGCCTGGCCAACGCCCAGCTTGAACTGGGTCACCGCATCGCCGGCCTGGGCGACCTGCGCTTCGGTGTCGGCCGCCTGCGGGCTGCGGACGAAGTCATCCTGCCGGCGCCGCCCGGCGGCGGCCGACGCTCCCAGCTCTACAGCCAGCAATACCTGGAACTGCACACCGACACGCTGGACTCCCTCGCCTTCCCCAGCCGCGGCCAGTGGACGACGGCCCGCATCGAATGGCTGCACCCGCGCGGCGAAGACAGCGTCATCAATGCCTCGCTGATCGGCCTGTCGGCCTTCCGCCTGGGCGAATGGGCCGGCCAGCTCTATGGCGAGGCGGCCCACGCGGAGCGCGGCCAGGCACGCTCGCTGGGCGGCTATCTGCGTTTGTCCGGCACGCCCGATGCGTCGCTGGTGGGCGAGAACATGACCCTGCTGCGCGTCGTCATGGCGCGGCGCATCGGCGAGATGCCGGTGGGCCTGGGCCATGCGGTGCGCATCGGCTTCTCGCTGGAAACGGGGGCCATCGGTGCGGGCTCCGGCCTCAAGCTGTCCAACCTCCCCAGCAGCGGCTGGAAGCAGGCCGTCAGCGGCTTCCTCAGCGTGGACACGCGCTTCGGTCCCTTCTTCCTGGCCCTGGGCGCAACGCGTGGCGGCGAGACCGCCGCCTACCTGCTGCTCGGCCCGACGTGGTGAATTGGCATTCAAGCCACGGCTTCTTTGGTCGATAAGTCCGGCGAGAGTCCCTGCAGCATGCAGGCTGGCCCCCATCGGGCATTCAGGAGAAGAACCATGATGACCGCGTCGTTGAAGAAGACCGCCCACGTCCGTGGCCTGCTGGCCCTGGGCACCCTCGTGCTGCTGGGAGGTGCCGGCATGCGCGCGGTGCAGGCCGCCGACAACGCGACCGCCTCGGCGACCGCCGTCGTGCTGCAGCCCATCGCCGTGGCCAAGTCGGCCGACCTGGTGTTCGGCAACGTGGTCGCCGGCAACGGCGACGTGACGGTGGCCACCGACGGCACCCGCACCAAGAACGGCACGACCGCCCTGCCCACCGGCGTCACGGCCAACGCGGCGCGCTTCGACGTGACCGGCTCCGGCAACAACACCTTCTCCATCGACTACACCGGCAGCGACACCGTGCTGACCGACGCCAGCCTGAACACCATGGCCGTCGACTGGATCACCGAGGCCGTCGCCACCGCCTCGCCCACCGGCAAGACCGACCCGACCACCGATGCCGCGACCGGCACCCTGGCCTCGGGCGCCGCCTACATCTACGTGGGCGGCAAATTGACCGTCGGTGCAGCCCAGGCAGCCGGCAGCTACACCGGCGTCGTCAAGGTCACCGTCGCCTACAACTGAAGGCGGCTGTCATCCTCGCAGCCATGACGCGCGCCTCCTGCGCCCTGTGCGCGGCCGCCGGCCTGCTGTGCGCCTTCACGCCCCTGGTCCCCGCCCTCGCGGCGACGTCCTCGGCCCAGGCCAGCGCCACCGTCGTCGTGCCGGTCACGGTCACGGCCTGGCTGGGCGTGCCCATCAATGTGCAGGACCTGTTGCGGGCCCAGGACGCGCCCGCCGGCCCCGCCACCGGTGCCCTGGTGCCCCGCATCGTCAGCCCGACCACGCCTGCCGCGCTGCGCGCCCTGCCGCTGTGGATCACGGCCGCCATGGAGTCGCGCCAGGCCTTCGGCATGGAGATCGTCGCCGCCACCGGCTCGGCCCTGCTGCCAGGTGGACCGGCGGCGGCCATCTCCTTCGGTGCGGCGGGCAGTGATGGCGACGACGAGCCGCCCCTGGTCATCACCGTCGCCTTCAATTGACATGAAGCGCTGCCTGCCCTGGGCCCTGTTGCTGGCCTGCGCGGCCGTGCCCGCGCAGACCCTGGTCAACAACGGCGCCCTGTCCTTCGGCGCCTTCACGGCCGGCAGCGGCGGCAGCATCACCGTCGCACCCGGCGGTGGGCGCATCAAGACGGGCAGCGTCATCCTCGTCAACCAGGCCGGCACGGCCAGCGCCGCGCAGTTCACCATCAGCGGCACGCCCAACGCCGTGTTCGTCATCTCCCTGCCCATCGACGGCAGCACCTTCCTGACGGATGGCGGCAGCGGCAGCATGGCCTTGAACAGCTTCACCAGCAGTCCGTCGGCGACGGGCGTGCTGTCCGGCGGCGGCACCCAGACCATCAATGTCGGTGCCACGCTCAGCGTCGGCAACGTGCAGGGCACGGGCGCCTACAGCGGCGCCTTCCAGGTCACGGTCAACTACCAGTAGCGAATTGCCCCGCGATTGCGGTGCTTTTGCGGGCTTTGCCGCCCTCAAGTCCTGGCGACCATGCCGGCATGCGTGCAACACCCAAGCTTTTTCTGCTGGCGGCCCTCGGGCTGCTGCTGTCGCGCGCCGCCTTCGCGGACCTGATGCTGTTCCCGACCCGCATCGTCTTCGACAAGCAGCAGCGCGCCGCCCAGGTCGAGCTGATGAACCAGGGCAAGACGCCCGAGACCTACCGCATCAACCTCGTCAACCGCCGCATGGGCCCGAACGGCGAGTTCATCGCCATCGAGCAGCCCGGCCCCGGCGAGCAGTTCGCCGATGCCATGCTGCGCTACTCGCCGCGCCAGGTCACCATCCCGCCCGGCGGCTCGCAGACCGTGCGCATCCTGCTGCGCAAGCCCGAGGACCTCGCCGCGGGTGAGTACCGCTCCCATCTGCAGTTCGACCGCGTCGCCGAAGCCAGCGGCGCCAGCAGCGTCGAGGACGTCGCCAAGCGCGGCGTGCAGGACGTCGGCGTCAGCATCCAGGCCCTCGTCGGCGCCTCCATCCCCGTCATCGTGCGCCAGGGCGACACCTCGGCCAGGCTCGACCTGTCCGACCTCGCCGTGCAGCCGCCGGCCGCAGGCGGCCCCGGCCTGCTGTCCTTCCAGATGAAGCGCGACGGCAACCGCTCGGTCTATGGCGACCTGCTCGCCACCTTCACGACCACGGCCGGCGTGACCTTCGAGGTCGCGCGCGCCGGCGGTGTCGCCGTCTATGTGCCCAATGCCAGCCGCCGCGTGCAGTTGCCGCTGCAGCTGCCCTCCGGCAACGCCCTGCCCGCCGGCACCCTGAAGCTGGCCTTCCGCGAGCGGCCCGAGTCCGGCGGCAAGCTGCTGGCCGAGACCGCCCTCGCGCTCCCCTGACGGGCCGGCGCCCGCGCGCCATGGCCCGCCGCGCCCTCCTCCACCTCGCCCTCGCAGCCCTGGCCGCATGGCCACGGCTCGCCACGGCCGGGCCGGACGACGCGCCCACGCCGCTGCGCCAGCTGGAAGTCCAGGTCGACGGCCGCAAGCTGGCCGAGCCGGTGGACGTCTTCCAGACCGACTACCAGGTGCTGCTGCCGCTGTCCGCCGTGTCGCGCATGCTCGGCCTGGACGTGCGCGTGCAGTCCGCCACCGGTCGCGCCGCCGGCACCCTGCCCGGCTCGGGCGAGCCCTTCTGCCTGGACCTCGTCGAGTCCAGCATGCGCATCGGCGAGCGCCGCCTGAGCTTCGAGCCACGCCTGGCCCAGGCCATCGGCAGCGACATCTATGTGTCGACCCAACTGCTGGCCCGCTGGCTCAACCTCGAGCTGGCCGTCGACCTGCCGCACTGGCAGCTGCGCCTGCGCGCGCGCGATGCCGTCGCCACCAAGGCAGCGCCGCCATCGCCGCCGCGCGGGCCGGCCCGCATCGACGAGAACAACCTGCTCGTGCTCGAGGTGATGCTGGACGGCCAGGTCATCTCGGACAGCTTCTCCGCCTACCAGGACGGCACCCAGACCCTGCTGCCGCTGGGCGAGCTGTCGCGCCTGCTGACCCTGTCCATCCAGGTGCACCCCGACCGCGGCAGTGCCGAGGGCCGCCTGCCGCGCGATCGCGCCTTCGCCCTCAACCTGCCCGAAGCCCTGGTCAGCGTGGGGGGCCGCGAACTCAACTTCGAACCGCGCCTGGCCGGTGTCGTCGGTGACGACATCTATGTGTCGCGCCAGCTGCTGACGCGCTGGCTGCCCCTGGACCTGCAGCTGGATCTGTCCACCCTCAAGCTCAAGGTCGTGCCGAGCGAGAAGCTGCCGCTGCAGGAAAGGCTGGAACGCGAGCGTCTGGCCGCCAACCTGGCCGGCATGCAGGCCGCCGAGCGGCCCAACTACCCCTACGCACCGTCCACGCCGGGCTTCATCGGCGTGCCTTCCATCGACCAGTCCCTGGGCGCCGATGCCCGCTTCGGCAAGCACTCGCGCCAGTACAAGGGCGCCTACACGGCCTATCTGACCAGCGACCTGCTCGGCATGGAGGGCTCGGCCTATGTGCTGAAGACCCAGGGCAAGGCCACGCCCGACCTGCGTGTGACCCTGGCCCGCAACGACCCCGACGCCGGCCTGCTCGGCCCCATGAAGGCACGCTCGGTGGCCCTGGGCAACCTGGCTCTGCCCAGCGTGCGCAACGTCATGCAGGGCAGCGCCAAGGGCAATGGCGTGGCCGTCAGCAACCGGCCGCTGGACCAGCCCAACAGCTTCGACCGCCACAGCCTGCGCGGCGACCTGCCGCCGGGCTGGGACGTGACGCTGTACTACAACGACCAGCTGCTGGGCTACCAGTCCTCGCGCGCCGACGGCCAGTACGCCTTTGACGACCTGCCGCTGTCCTTCGGCCCCAACGAGTTCCGCCTCGTCTTCCACGGCCCGCTGGGCCAGCTGCGCGTCGAGAAGCAGAGCTTTCTGCTCGACCAGGCCAGCGTGAAACCCGGCGAGGTCTTCTACACCCTGGCCTCGCAGGTCGCCGACGATGGCTCGGTGCGCAGCGTGGCCCAGGCCGACATCGGCTTGGGGCAGAAGCTGACCGGCAAGCTCGGCCTGGTGCGCCGGCCGCGCATCGTCGGCGGCGTTGCGACCGAATCGCTGGACTACGGCCAGCTCGGCCTGCTCGCCTATCTCGACGCCATGATCCTCAGCGGCCAGCTGACCGGCATGAAGGGCGGCGCCCTGGGCGAGGTCGGCCTGAAGACGCGCCTCGGCGGCTTCGCCCTGGACGCCCTGCACACCCAGCGCCAGGGCGGCTTCGTCAACGACCAGTTCAGCGTGCGCCGGCGCGACGAGCTGAAGCTGCAGGGCGGTGTCAAGCTCGGCGGCCTGCCGCGGCTGATGCTGGACATCACGGCCCTGCGCAACACCATGGACTACGGCGGCAACGACCTGCAGCTGGGCCTGCGCACCTCGCTGATGCTGTGGGGCACGGCCCTGTCCAACAGCCTGCGCTGGCAGCACAGCGGCGACCAGACGACGACCGACGGCGCGCTGCAGATCAGCCGCCGCGTCGCCGACATCGGGCTGAACGCCCAGTTCAATTACCGGCTGCAGCCCGGCAGCAGCCTGCAGGCCGTGGCCATCAGCGCCGACCGCAACCTGGCCGACGGCTACCAGCTCAGCGCCGGCCTGCTGCGCAGCATGGACTCGGGCCTGACCCTGGTGTCGGCCGGCCTGGCCAAGAACCTCGGCAGCTTCGGCCTGGCCCTGAGCGCGAGCTATTCCAGCCAGCGCGAGCTGGCCCTGGGCCTGCAGCTCTTCGTCGCGCTGGACCGGGACCCGCGCAGCGGCCGCTGGCAGTTCGACGGCCAGCCCCTGGCCGGCACCGGCGCCGTGTCGGCCCGCGCCTTCGTCGACCGCAACATGAACGGCATCCGCGACCCCGGCGAGGAGTTCGTGCCCAATGCCGGCTTCATCCTCAACGGCGGCGGCCGCCACCCGCGCCTGACCGATGCCGGCGGCCTGGCCTTGCTGAACCGCCTGGCGCCGGGCCGCTATGCCGACATCGCCCTGGACCCCGCCACGCTGGAAGACCCCCAGTGGAAACCGCTGACACCCGGCGTGCGCGTATTGCCGCGCCCGGGCCGCGTGGAGCAGCTCGAGTTCCCCGTCATCGTCACCTCCGAGGTCGAGGGCACCATCTACCTCGTCGAGGCCAAGGGCAGGAAGCGCGGCATCGGCGATGCTCAGGTCGAGCTGGTCAATGCCAAGGGCGAGGTGGTCGCGACGACGACGAGTTCCGCCGACGGCTACTACCTCTTCCACCAGGTCACGCCGGGCGCGCTGCGCTTGCGCATCGCGCCCGAACAGGCCGCCAAGCTCAAGCTCAAGGGGGCGCTGGAGCGGGTCCTGGACGTGCCGGCCAACGGCGACTTCCTCAGCGGCGAGGACCTCGAGCTCAGGCTCGGGGGCTGAGCCAGCGCTCGGCCAGCTCGAAATCCTCGGGCCAGGTCACCTTGAAGTTGGCCATCGAGGCCCGCACCAGCCGGGGCGCAAGGCCGAGGGCTTCCACGGCGCTGGCTTCGTCCGTGGCCGCGGCACCCATGGCGGTCAACGCTTTCTCGACCAAGCCGAGGCGGAACATCTGCGGCGTCTGCGCGGCCCATTTGTCGCGGCGGTCGATGGTGGCGGTGACGCGGCCTGCAGCGTCACCGGCCTTCAAGGTGTCGGCAATAGGCTGGGCCAGCAGGCCACCGACGCTGTCGGGCAGGCAGGCATCGATCAGGGCGTCAACCCAGGCCGGCTGCAGCAGGCAGCGAGCGGCGTCATGCACCAGCACCCAATCGTCGTCGCTGGCGCCACGGCGGCGCAATTCGGCCAGACCGCCCAGCACGCTCTCGGCGCGACTGGCGCCACCGACGCGGGCGGTCCAACCGGCATGGTGCGGCAAGGCGTCTTCGAAGCGGTCGTCCGCGGGCGACAGCACGACCAGCGTCTGCACGATGCGCGGCACGGCGGCCAGCGCCGCCAGGGCGTGGGCCAGCATGGGCTGGCCGGCGATCTCGACATATTGCTTCGGCATGCCGGCACCGGAACGCTCGCCGATACCGGCGGCGGGCACCAGGGCGAAGCAGCGTGGGGAGGAGACAGTCATCCGCGGATTAGAGCAACAGGAAGTCGACCGGCTCCAGGGCCGGCGGCAGGTTGGCATCGCCCAGGGCCTGGCGCAGGTCGATCTCGATGCCTCGGCAGATGGCGTCCAGCGGCAGGTCGTTGGCCTCGTTACCGAAGGGCTCCTCGATCTCGTCGCCCAGGGCGTCCAGGCCGAAGAAGGTGTAGGCCACGA
>CBHWBD010000176.1:0-10866 GCA_966111775.1 uncultured Comamonadaceae bacterium
TCGCGACCACCCATGCCCACACCGAGACTTGCGGCTGCAGCGGCGCCCATGTCGCAGGCGTGCCTGCACTGGACATGAACAAGTGGTTCGACACCAACTACCACTACCTCGTGCCCGAGTTCGACAGCGCCACCGAGTTCAGCCTCCATGCCGAGCGCCTGCTGGCCGAGGTCGATGAGGCCATCGCCCTGCCCGCCAGTCCCAAGGTCGCCCTGCTGGGCCCGGTCAGCTTCCTCTACCTCGGCAAGAGCAAGCAGGAGTATTTCGACCGCCTCGCGCTGCTGAAGCGCCTGCTGCCCGTCTACGAGCAGTTGCTGACCCGCCTGGCCGCCCGCGGCGTGACCTGGGTGCAACTGGACGAACCCATTCTCGGCCTGGATTTGAGCCCGGCCTGGCAGGATGCGCTGCGACAGGCCTATGCGCGGCTGGGCGTGGTCGGCCAGCCCCTGCTGCTCGCCACCTACTTCTCGCCGCTGGGCGACAACCTCGCCCTGGCCTGCGAACTGCCCGTGGCTGGCCTGCATGTGGATGCCGTGCGCGCGCCCGAGGAACTGCTGCCCGTGGCCCTGCGACTGCCGCTGGACCGCGAGCTGTCGGTGGGCATCATCGACGGCCGCAACATCTGGCGCAGCGACCTCGACCAGGCGCTGACCCAGCTGAACAAGGCCCGTGAGCTGCGCGGCGGCCGGCTGTGGGTGGCGCCGTCCTGCTCACTGCTGCACGTGCCCTTCAGCCTGCGCCATGACGCGGCACTGGACACCGAGCTGCAGGGCTGGCTGGCTGGTGCCGTCGAGAAGCTGGACGAATTGCGTGTGCTCAAGCGTGCGCTGTGGGGCGACGAAGCCAGCGTGGCCCGCGAGCTGGCCGAGTCCCGCATCGCCCGCGCCAACCGAATCGCCAGCCGGCGTGTGCGCAACGGCAGCGTCGCCGCCCGCCTCAAGGCCCTGCCGGCCGACGCCGATCAGCGCCGCTCGCCCTTCCCTGCCCGCCAGGCCGCGCAACGCCTGCGCCTGCGCCTGCCGGCCTTTCCGACGACGACCATCGGCTCCTTCCCGCAGACGCCCGAGATCCGCGCCGCCCGCGCCGCCTTCAAGCGCGGCACGCTGACCGAGACCTCCTACCGCGAGGCCATGCAGCGCGAGATCGAGCTGGCAGTCAGCAAGCAGGAGTCGTTAGGCCTGGACGTGCTGGTGCACGGCGAGGCCGAGCGCAATGACATGGTCGAGTATTTCGGCGAGCAGCTGTCGGGCTTCGCCTTCACGGCCAATGGCTGGGTGCAGAGCTATGGCTCACGCTGCGTGAAGCCACCGGTGCTGTTCGGCGATGTGTCGCGGCCCCGGGCCATGGCGGTGGACTGGACCGTCTTCGCGCAGAGCCTGACCGACAAGCCCATGAAGGGCATGCTGACCGGCCCCATCACCATCCTGCAATGGTCTTTTGTGCGCGACGACCAGCCGCGCGCCGACACCGCCCTGCAGATTGCCCTCGCCATCCGCGACGAGGTCGCCGACCTGGAGGCCGCCGGCATCGCCATCATCCAGATCGACGAGCCCGCCATCCGCGAGGGCCTGCCGCTGCGCCGCGCCGCCTGGGGTGCCTACCTCGCCTGGGCCACGCGCGCCTTCCGCGTGTCGGCCAGCGCCGTGCGCGACGACACCCAGATCCACACGCATATGTGCTACTCGGAGTTCAACGACATCCTGCCCGAGATCGCCGCCATGGATGCCGACGTCATCACCATCGAGACCAGCCGCTCCGACATGGAGCTGCTGCGCGGTTTCGGCGACTTCCGCTACCCCAACGAGATCGGCCCCGGCGTCTACGACATCCACTCGCCGCGTGTGCCCGACACGGCCGAGATGCTGCGGCTGCTGAAGAAGGCGGCCGAGGTCATTCCGCCGGAGTTGCTGTGGGTCAACCCGGACTGCGGGTTGAAGACGCGGGGCTGGGCGGAGACCGAGGCGGCATTGGCGCGGATGGTCGAGGCCGCACGCGCGCTGCGGCAGGCGCCGTCACCGGCCTGAACAGACGCTTGGCATCCTTGCGGGCCTTTCAGTCCGCGTTCTTCGCCAGGCGAGCCACGAGTTTGAGCAGCGTGGGGACACGCTTCCTGCCGTGCATCGCGCGCAGGCGCGCCTTGGCCGCGCCGATGTCGATGCCAGCGCAGGTGACGGTCAGCGGCCTCGTTTCCTCTTCGCGCATCACTTCGAATTGCTCCGACAGGCTGGGCCGGCTCGTCTTCGACACGCCGATGACAGGCGTCATGCCACCCAGGGCCTGAAACAGGTGCTGGCCCAGGCCCGGCGTTTCATTGACGTCCAGATGGACGAACCCGTCGATGAGGATGAGTTCGGGCTCCAGCCTGTGCTCGCGCAACAGTTGCATCACGCAGGAGAGTTCGCGCAGGTCGAGCTCTCCCCGTGCGGCCTTCTCGACATGGGCGACGTGCGTCAGGTAAGCCTTCGTCGCTTCGGGTGAATCCCAGGCGTCGAAGGCGACGGCGGCGGCATTCGCCTGCGCGCCATCGATATGGACAGCCAATGCGAGTTTCATGAGGCCAGGTCGGTCAGTCGATCGACGGGTAGTCGCCCACCCCATCCGGCCAAGGCGTCAGGATCTCGAAGCCGTCCTTGGTGACGGTGACCATGTGCTCCCACTGCGCCGACAGCGAGTGGTCGCGCGTGACTACCGTCCAGCCGTCGTTCAGCTCACGGATGGCGGCACCGCCCGCATTGATCATGGGCTCGATCGTGAAGATCATGCCCTCCTGCAGCTTCAGCCCTTCGCCGGGTCGGCCGAAGTGGTTGACGTGGGGATCGTCGTGATAGACGTCGCCGATGCCGTGGCCGCCGTACTCGCGCACGACGCTGAAGCCGGCCGCATGCGCCACCTTCTGGATGGCATGGCCCACGTCACCTAGCGTCGCACCCGGGCGCACCTGGCGGATGCCGGCGCGCAGGGCTTCGTAGGTCGTCATGACCAGGCGGCGTGCCAGCACATTGGCCTCGCCGACGATGAACATGCGGCTGCTGTCACCGAACCAGCCGTCCTTGGTCAGCGTGACGTCGACATTGACGATGTCACCCTTCTTCAGCTTCTTGTCCTTGGACGGGATGCCGTGGCAGACCACATGGTTGGGCGAGATGCAGGCCGTCTTGGGATAGCCGTGATAGCCGACATTGGACGGGATGCACTTCAAGGTGCCGACGATGTAGTCGTGGCAGATGGCGTCCAGTTCCTCCGTCGACACGCCCGGCACGACATGGGGCTTCAGCATGGCCAGCACCTCGGCGATCAGGTGGCCGGCCTCGCGGGCCTTGGCCACCTCGTCGGGCGTGCGCAGCTTGAGACTCTTCATGCCTGCGCCCCCTTGGCTTTGCTCGGCCGGGCCCAGCCGGCGACGCGCGCCAGGTCCAATCCACCCTCCTGCTCGGCGCGAATCAGCAGCTGGCAGATCTCGCTGTGGCTCAGCTGGGGATGCAACTCGGCCAGCATGCCGATGCGCATCCAGTGCTCGGCCTGGGCATTGATGGAACGCGACAAGGCCTGGCTCGCAAGGCGCAGGCTCTCGTGCAGCGGATCGGAGATTTTGACGATTCCCATGTCGCAACTATATACGCTTCGTATACGAAACGTATAAGCACACGACGAAGCTGCGGCCAGGCGCCCTCCGCGTTTGTAACTTGTTGTTTTTGTTTTTAATTGCTTTCTCTTCCGAAAATCCCGAAATCGAAAGAAAATAATCGAGTAAAAACGATATACGAAAGAAAACGGCAATATCCATAGACTGCAGCTCACCAGCCCAGCGGCACCCGGTCTTGCGTTGAAGCAGGCGCTTTTCGCCTTCCCGCACGGACCGGCGCGATGGCCTCGGCTGGCAAGACAAGGAGCTGTTTGATGCGTTTGAGCCTGAGGCGAATTCCTGGTGCGCGACGACTTGCACCCCGGCCATCGAAGGTGGCCGCCCTGATTTCCGTGGCCTGGGCCATCCCGGCCCTGGCCCAGGTGGTGCCAGCCGACGCACCGGCCGACGCCAAGGAGAGCGACCAGTCGCTGACCCGCGTCGAGGTGGTCGGCACCCGCGCCAGCCTGGAACGCTCCCTGACACTCAAGCGCAATGCGGCGGGTGTGCAGGACAGCATCAGCGCGACGGAGCTGGGCCGCTTCCCCGACGACAACGTGGCCGACTCGCTGAGCCACATCACCGGCGTGGCAATCCGGCGGGCGCCGGGCGGCGAAGGCTTGTCGGTGAGCGTGCGCGGGCTTGGGCCGGGCTATTCGCTGACGACGCTGAACGGCCGCATCCTCGCCACCGATGGCGTGGGCCGCGACTTCGCCTTCGACGTGCTGCCCGCCGAGATCCTCAGCGGCGCCGACGTGCTCAAGTCCGCGCAGGCCTCCAACACCGAGGGCGCCATCGGCGGCCTGATCGCCCTGCGCACCGCCCGCCCGCTGGACCAGAAGGGTCAGCGCGGCATGGTGCGCCTCGACGCCGACCGCAACCAGATGTCCCGCCTCAACGGCAGCAAGTTCAGCGGCGTGTGGAGCAACAGCTTCGCCGCCGACACCGTCGGCGTGCTGCTCGGCGCGGTGGTGCAGCACCGCAAGGTGCGCACGGACATGGCCGAGTACACCTACTTTCGCGACTACGACATCGACGTGAACGGCAATGGCCAGATCGACGCGGCCGAGCACAAGCTCTTCACGACCTGTTGCATGACCTTCGGCGCCGTCATGGAAGACAAGCGCCGCAGCGCGCTGTCGGGCACGCTCGAGTGGAGGCCGTCGAACAGCTTGCGCAGCAGCATCGACCTGCTGTCCACCGAGCTCAAGTCGCCCCAAATCGGCTACCGCCAGGCCTACTACCCCGACTACGCCGAGGGCCGCTGGCATGACGTGCAGGTGAATGCCGCGGGCATGGTCACGGGCATGGCGATGGACGACCTCGTGCCCGAGCTCGCCAACATCACGACCGACCGGCGCGTGCGCACCCGCATGCTGGGCTGGTCCAGCGAGTGGAAGCCCAGCGACAGACTGACGCTGAACAGCGACCTCTACGCCTCCACGTCGCGCCGCACCAGCGGCGGCAACGACACCTATGTGGTGGCCGACCTCACGGCCCCGGCCTCCGCCACCTGGAAGGCCGACAGCGACGCCCTGCCCCGGCTCTCGGTCACGCTGCCGGGCGGCGGCGACCTCGCTTCGGCCCTGGCCCAGGGCAAGCTCGGCAATGCCGACTTCGGCCCGCACTACGTCGGGCTGCGCGGCGACAACCTGAAGGACCGCGTCACCGGCCTGAACTTGGCGGGCAAGCTGGCGCTCGACACGCGCTGGGGTGGCGTGAGCTGGGATGCGCTGAACTTCGGCATCTCGGCCACGCGCCGCCAGAAGTCGCGCGACACCTACGACAACGACTTCACCAACGGCTCGGTGCAGTACTCGGGCAGCGAGGCCACCAGCTTCGGCTCGCTGGGCGCGAACGTGCTGCAGCGCCAGTTCACGCTGCCCAATTTCATGCCCAAGGCCGGCGGCCAGGTACCCACCAGCTTCCTGGCCTTCGATGTGCAGGCCTACCTGGATGCGCTCAAGAAGCTCGACGGCCGCATCAACCCGGCCGACGGCACGCCCTTCGACCTGAACAAGACCCTGCCCATCCTCAACCCGATGCAGAGCTACCGGGTGCAGGAGAACACCAGCGCCGCCTTCGTGCAGGCCGACCTGTCGGGCGACGACTGGAATGCCGACTTCGGCCTGCGCCTGGTGCGCACCCGCACCCAGGCGCAGAGCGCCACGAGCAACATCCTCGTGGCCTACCAGGTCGACCCGACGGTGCCCACCAGCGCCTTCATCGTGAAGTACAGCGACCCGCAGCCGGTCTCCGACAGCGGCCACTACACGCAGGCCCTGCCCTCGGCCAACGTCTCCTGGCAGTTCGCCCACGGCTGGCAGCTGCGCGCCGGCGCGGCCAAGACCATGGCCCGCCCGGGCGTGGATCAGCTCGCGCCGACACGCTCCGACGGCGCGGCCGGCGGCGTCAACGTCATCACCGTCTCGGGCGACCCCAAGCTCAAGCCCTACAGCGCGCGGCAGTTCGACGCGTCGCTGGAGTGGTACTACCAACCGCGCTCGGCCCTCACGCTGGCGGTCTTCTCCAAACGCATCCGCAATTTCGTCACCCAGATCTCCGACCGCGACCTCGACCTCGGCACCAAGGACGACCAGGGCCACCCGGTGCTGTTCACCGTCATCCACCCGGTCAACGGTGACCGTGCCAGCGTGAACGGCCTGGAGCTGGGCTGGCAGCAGCTGTGGGACAACGGCTTCGGCGTGCGCGCCCAGTACACCCACAACCGCTCGCGCTCCGTCGTCAACGGCGCCTATGCCGGCCCGCTGGAGAACGTGGCACCGGCCACCACCTCGCTCGGCGTGCTCTACGAGCGCGGCCCCTGGAGCACCAACCTCGCCTGGGACCGCAGCCAGGCCACGGTGGTGGCCAACGACGCCGCGGGCCTGAACCTGCGCTCCATCGCGCGGCCGCTCACATGGATCACGGCCCAGCTGTCCTATGAGGTCTCCAAGGGCTTCAAGCTCAGCCTCGAGGGCCGCAACCTGAGCAACAGCGTCGAGCGCACCGATCTCGACATCGGCTATCGCCCGCCGCTCGCTTACTCGGCCTACGGCCGTTCGATCACGGTCGGCGCCTCCTACGCCTACTGATCCCCGGGGTGCCAAGGCGCCCCTCACCCGCCCGGCCTGACGCCGGGCCCCTACCCCTGGAGAAGCACGGATGAAGAAGGCAACTTCCTGGATCAAACGCGGCGCCGCCCTGGCGCTGGGACTGTCGCTGCTGTCGGCGGCGCAGGCCCAGACGTGGTGGAAACCGCCCGTCAATCTCAGCTGGCAATGGCAGCTCAAAGGCACGGTCAATACCGGCTACAACGTCGCCGCCTACGACATCGACCTGTTCGACACGCCCCAATCGACCATCAACGCTCTCCACACCCAGGGCCGCAAGGTGATCTGCTATTTCTCGGCCGGCAGCTCGGAAGACTGGCGCCCCGACTACAGCCGCTTCCAGGCCGCGGACAAGGGCAACGACCTGGATGGCTGGCCCGGCGAGAAGTGGCTGGACACGCGCTCGACCAATGTGCGCGCCATCATGCTGAGCCGCCTGGACCTGGCCCGCTCCAAGGGCTGTGACGGCGTCGAACCCGACAACGTCGACGGCTACACCAACGGCACCGGCTTCCCGCTGACCGCCGCCACCCAGATCGACTACAACAAGTACATCGCCAGCGCCGCCCATGCGCGCGGTCTGGCGGTGGGCCTGAAGAACGACGTGGACCAGCTCACGGCGCTGGAGCCTTTCTACGACTTCGCGCTCAACGAGCAGTGCAATGAATACAGCGAGTGCGGCGGCTACTCGGTGTTCACCGGCAAGGGCAAGCCCGTGCTGAATGCGGAATACGCCAGCAAATACCGCAAGAACACCAAGGGCGCTCGCGACAAGCTCTGCGCCGCGATGAACGCAGCCAAGATCCGCACGCTGGTGCTGGCCCTGGACCTGGACGACACCTACCGCTACTCCTGCTTCTGATCACCTCGCAAAGCCCGGCGCCCGCTCGCCGGGCTTTTTCATGACGCGGCGCCCGGCACCACCGCGGCGTCGTAGATGCTCAGGAATTCGGGCGGCATGCGCTTGGGTCTGCCACTGCTGATCTCGATGCAGATCAAGGCCCAGCGCCCGCGCATCAGCGTGACGCCATCGCCGGCGCGCTTCAGCTGGAAGCGCCGCTCCATGGTCAGCTTGCCATCACTGGCTGTGAGCCAGGTGCCCAGCACCAGGGCCTCGCCCTCGAAGGACGGCAGCAGGTACTCGTAGTGCCCTTCGCGGATGGCCATGGCGCGGTCCAGGCGCCGGTAGTCGTCGAGCGACAGGCCCAGCGCCTCGGAGTGCGCCCAGCCCGCCTGCTCGCACCACTGCACGTAGACGGCGTTGTTGGTGTGGTCCAGCCCGTCGATGTGTTCCCGCGCGGGCGTCAGCGCCAGCGTGAACGGCGACGGGTAGTCCCAGTCACTCATAGGCCGAGACTTCTGGCCGCCGTGCCAGCACGGCGATGGGCGGCGCCCAGCGTTCGCCACGCGGCTTCTTGCTCGTCACCAGCGTGATCTCGCTGGGCTCGAAGACCTCGACGTTGTGCGTGATCGGCGTCGTCAGCAGGTATTGCGCACGGGTCGAGCGCAGAAAGTGGCCGACGAGCTGGATGTTGCGCACGTCCAGGTGGGCGAAGGGCTCGTCGATGAAGACGAAGCCGCCCGGCGTCTCGTCGTCCTTCATCAGGCCCACCAGCAGGATCAAGCTCTTCAGCACCTGCTGGCCACCCGAGGCCTCGCCGTCGTTCAGCCCGACCTCACCCTTGCCGTCGAAGTTGAACTTGACCTGCAGGCCGGCCTGCGACAGCACGGTGTCGTCGTTGTCCAGATGCGGCAGCACGGCCTCGGCCGTCGTGCCGGCGAGTTCGCCCAGCTCGGCGACGTTCTTCTTGTAGCGGCGCACGGTGGCGCGCATCACGTCGATGTAGCGCTCGCGGGCGTTGAAGGCGGCGATGCGGGCCAGCTCGTTGCTGGCGCGGCGGTCGTTGAGCTGGGTGTCCTGCTCATGCACCTGGGCGGCCATGCGGGCGTGGCGGTCCACCACGGTGGCGTCCACCTCCCAGTGCCCGCCTTCCAGCTCCTGGTCGACGTGATGGGCGCGGATCTCGGCCTGGCGGGCGTTCTCGAATTCGTCGCGCGCAGCGGCCAGCGCGGCGGGCGTGACCCAGGACTTGGGGAACTGCGCCTTCTGCGTGCGCGACTGGCGTGAAGCGGTGCGCAGCGCCTCGCGCTTGGCCTCGTGCTCGCGCAGGCGGCCGGCCGCCGAACCCTCGCCGTCCTTCAGCGCGATCTGTGCGCCTTCGTAGGCTTGCTCGCTGCGCGTGGAGTCGCGCACGACGCGGTCGTGTTCGCTGTCGAGCTGGCTCATTCGCGTGGATGCCTCGGCGCGCGCCTGGCGCAGCACCGGCAGGCGGTTGCGCGCCTCGGCGAACTCGTCGGCGCGCTCGCTCAACTCCTGAGCCGCCTTGTGGCCGACCGCCGCGCGCTGCACGTCCTTGAACTGGCGCTCCACCTCGGCCTGCGCCTTGGCAATGCGGCTCAGCTCGCCGTCCCAGCGGGCCAGCTCGGCTTCCAGCGCGCCGCGGCGCGAGTCCACGGCCGAGGCGCCGAACTGGTGGTCGCGCGGCTCGACGAAAACGCTGCGGCCACCGCGGCCGTCACGGTAGTAGGCGTCCGTTGTGATCCATTCGCCGCCGACCTTGGCACCCTCTTCCGTCGACGTGACACAGCGGATGCCGCCGAGTTGTCGCGCCAGCCAGGCCGGCAGCGGCGCGCTGACGTTCAGTGCCGCCAGCAGCGTGCCGGCGGGCGCCTGCGTGACGGGCGAGGTGTCGGCGACGACGTAGTGGCGGTAACGCTGCTTGGCCGCGATGTCGAAGGCGCGACCTTCATCGCTGCGGTGCTTGAGCACGACCACCCAGCGCGACGGACGCAGCAGGCCTTCGGCGGCGGCGCGCCAGGTCTCGTCGGCGATGTCGATGCTGTCGGCGACGAGGTAGTGGGCGATGCCGGCGTCGTCCAGGGCGCGCTTCATCGGCGCCACCTCGGGCGGCGACGGAGGCAGACGCTTGCCGCTCAGCTCACCGAGCTGCGCCTGGGCCCGCGAGGCCTTGTCGCTGGCGCGGGTGTAGTCGGCGCGCAGGCGCTCGCGTTCGCTGGCCAGCTCCTGCATCTTGGCGGTCAACGCAGCGGCGTCGGCCTCGACGTCGGCCAGGGCCTTCAGCTCGTCCTCGCGCTTGACCAGGGCCTCGGCGGGTCGCTCGGCTTCGCGGGCGGCATCGAAGGCCGCGCGGGCCTCACGACGTTCGCCGTCCAGCGCCTTCAAGCGCTCCTTGGCGGCTTCCTGGGCCGTGAACAGGCCATGCAGGGCCGCGCGCTTCTCGCTCAGCGCCTTGACGTCGCCCGAGGCGAACAGACGCTGGCGATGCAGTTCGCGCGCGTCGCGGGTGATGCGCTCGCGGGCCTCGCTCCAGCGCAGCACCGGCAGCACCTCGGTGGCCAGGCGCTCGCGCTCCTGGATCTTGAGCTGGTACTGGCGGTGGCTGTTGACGCGGTTGGCCAGGTCGGAAAGCTGCGCCTGCGTGTGGGCCAGCTCGGCGCCGGCCTGCTCGACTTCCTTGCCCAGCTGCTGCTGGTGGCTGCGGGCCTGCTCGTAGCGGTCCAGCACTTCCTGGTCGCCGAAGACCTCGAAGACCAGGCGCAGCAGTTCCTTCGGGGAAAGCTCGCAGAGGCGGTCGGTCTGGCCTTGTTCCAGCGCCAGCACGCGGCCGATGGCGCGCGTCAGGCCGGCGGCTTCGAGGCGCTTTTTCCAGGCCTCGATGCCCAGCCAGTCGCGGTCGCCCTTCTCGGCCAGTTGCTCGATCTCGTGCACGCCGTCGAGGATGACGTAGCGGCGCACCCAGTCGCCGCCATGGCGCTCGATGCGGCAGGCCAGGGTCACCTGGTCGGCGTAGAGCAGAGACGAGGCGAAGGGACGGCTGCTGTTCTGGCGCGAGCGCGGGCGGTTGTCGACGAGTGCGCGCAGCCAGGCCGTCTCGGCATTGGCGTGGCGGGCATAGGTCTTGTACGTGCGGCCGCCCGAGCATTCCAGGCCCAGCAGGGTGCGCATGGCGTCCAGCAGCGTGGTCTTGCCCGAGCCGTTGGGGCCGGCGATGGTGATGATGGCGCCGTCCAGCGGCAGCGTGACGCGCTGGCAGTAGTCCCAGTGCAGCA
>CBHWBD010000177.1:0-10770 GCA_966111775.1 uncultured Comamonadaceae bacterium
ACTTCTACAAGATCAAGGTCGCCGACATGTACTCCAAGAAGCGCCCGGCCAGCATTGCCCGGCCGCGCCAGATCGCCATGTACCTGGCCAAGGAGTTGACGCAGAAGAGCCTGCCCGAGATCGGCGAGCTGTTCGGCGGCCGGGACCACACGACCGTGCTGCACGCGGTGCGCAAGATAGGCGGCGAGCGCCAGAAGAACACCGAGCTGAACCAGCAGCTGCATGTGCTGGAGCAGACGCTGAAGGGCTGAAGAGACTCAGTCGTCCTCGACTTCGCCGTACACAGCCAGGAAGGCGGCGAGGAATTCGGCCGACGCGCTCAGCGTCAGCGTGACGGTCAGCCAACCACCCTTTTCCTGCTGCACCAGCAGTTCATGATCCCAGGCGTTCCCATCCTCGACGGGGCCGTGGCGACCGGGGAAGTGGGCGTGGGCCCAGTCGAGCACCTGCTGGGCCTCGGCCAGCACCGCCGGGTGTTCGGCCTCACGGGTCGAGGCCATGGCTTCCAGCGTGGCGATGCCGTCATCGCCGTCGCTGAAGTCGAAGATGAGATAGCGCATGGCGCCGGAGACTACTCCAGCGCGTAGATCCTCAAGGCGCTCACCTCTTGCCGTGACCAGGTGCTGCGCAGGCCGAACCAGCCTTCACGCAGCGGGCTCGCATCGCGGTGCTCTAAGAAGAGCCGGCCGTCGACGTAGACAGAAGAGCGGCCCTCCTTGACCAGGGTCTGGACGAAGTAGTCGTGGTTGGGCTGGAGCAGGTGCTCGGCGTCCAGCCTCTCCTGCAGCAGCACGCGCTGGCCGTCGCCGTATTTGCGCAGCCGCGTGCTGGTGTTGCCGTTACCGCCAATGCCGAAGTAGTAGAGGCTCAGCGCGTCATAGGACTCGAAGGCGCCGTTGTGGCCCAGCGGTGACGTGCCGTCCGGCGCGGTCGCCATCCAGAACTGGTTGAGGTCGCTGAGCCTGTCGTTGGCGCCGCCCTGCACGACGACGCGGCGGCGGTATTCGATCAGGAGGTTGCCGCTAAGGCGGCGGTTCAGCCAGACAGTGACGCCGCCGGCCGTGTCCAGCACCAGACGGCCGTCACGCGCACTGACCGTCGAGCCCGGCTTGGCTTCGATCTCGGCGACCCAGTTCCTGGCGTCCGTGAAGTCGTCGCTGAAGATCAGCCGACCGCGCTCGCCGACAGAACCCGGATCAGCGAGCGCTGCACCGCAGAGCGCCAAACCGAGCAGCAGCAACTTCATCAGGGCTTGCAGCCGGGCGACGGGTTGGCAGCCGGGCCGGCGGTCGTCTGCGCGATGGGCGCTTCGATGCTGCCGTCGGGCCGGTAGTGCAGCTCCTCGATGGCCACCGAGCGGCGGTATTCACCGCCGCCGGGCAGCTCCGCGTTGTGATAGACGATGTAGCTCTTGCCGTTGAAGTCGAAGATGGCCTGGTGGATGGTCGGCGTCTTCAGGTTCTTGGCCATGATGACGCCGCGTGGCGTCCAGGGGCCTGTGGGCGACGGCCCGGTCATGTAGGCGGTCTGCTCGGGGAAGAACTCCGAGTAGCTCAGGTAGTAGGTGCCGCCGTGCTTGTGCAGATAGGGCGCCTCGACGAAATCCTTCACCGGCTGCACCTGGATGGGCCCGTCCAGCTCGGTCATGTTGGCCTTGAGCTTGGCGTACTTCAGCACCGTGTTGCCCCAGTACAGCCAGGCCTGGCCGTCATCGTCGACGAACACCGCCGGGTCGATGTCGTCCCAGGCGATGTCGGTCTGCTTCGTCATGTCATTGGTGATGAGGGCCGAGCCGCGCGCATCCTTGAACGGCCCCGTCGGCGAATCGGACACGGCCACGCCAACGGAGAAGCCGGGCACCGTGCCATGTTCCACCGTCGAGTAGAACCAGTATTTGCCGTGGCGCTTGGTGATGTCCGACGCCCAGGCGCGGGCCTTGGCCCAGGCGAAGGTCTTCACGTTGACGGGCGCACCGTCGTCGCGCCAATGCACCATGTCGCAGCTGGAAAACACACGCCACTCGTTCATGACGAAGTCCTTGCCGCCCACCGGCGCTTCGTCGCGGCCGGTGTAGAGGTAGACGCGGCCGCCGTCGACGAGGACGGCGGGGTCGGCCGTGTAGAGCTGGGGGAAGAGCGGGTTGGCGGCCTTGGCCAGGCCAGCACAGGCCGCCAGCGCGATGGACAGCAGTTGCTTCAGCATCGGTTCGGCCGTTCTCCGGCAATGATCAGTTCATGACCCACTCGATGCCCACGCGACGGGTCGCGCTGCCGTCGCGCAGGGTCGCGGGCTCGGGGGCACTGCGGGGCATGGCGATGACGCGGTCCAGCGTGGCCGGGTCGAGTTCGTGCTCCAGGGCCAGCGGCGGCTGGTTGCCCAGGCTGGCCGCGCGCAACTCGCGGCGCTGGATGAAGCTGTACAAGGGCTTGCCGGCGGCGTCGACCTCCTGCTCCACGACCACCCGGCCGTCCAGCCCCAGCTGGCGTGCAACACGGGGATAGCCGCCGGCGTCGATGGCTTCGGCACCGCCACGGGGCAGCCCGGCCAGCAGGAAGTCCTGTGAACGAGCGGCCAACGCGGTGCGCCAGGCCAGCATGGCCTGGCGAGGGCTGAGCCGCTTCTGCCGGACCTGCTCCTGGCTCCACCAGCGCAGCAGCTCGCAGCGCTGCGCCGGGGTCTGCTTCGCCAGGGTCCAACCCGGCGCCTGCACCGCCGTGCGCAGCGCCTCCGGCATGGCGGCGAGGGTGGCCGGTGCAAGCGCCGGCACCAGGCCGTCCTCCAGCGCACGCTCGGCCGGCGGCAGTACCGTGCGCGTCTCCTGGCCCCAGCGCGCCAGGCGGGCAGCCTCGCCGGCCCAGGCCGCGGCGCGCTGCTCGGCCGGCAGGGCGTCGATCAGCAGGGCCATGCGCGCTGCCGGTTCCACGCCCACGAGGCCCTGGCACAAGCCTTCGCGCCGCAGCGCCTCGATCCAGATCGTGTCGCTCGCGTGGGGTTGCGCATCGGCAAACCACAACGCTGCCTCATTGATCGCGCGTGCCGACAGGTTCAGGGCCACCTGTTCAAGTTCGGCCTTGCGATTGCCGGACGCCTCGGTGCCGCTGTTGATCGCCTGCTCCTGCAGGGCCGGCCACGCAGCCGCCGCACGTTCGCGATGCGGCTGCAGCGTGGCCTCGGCGAGGGCGCGGCCCTCGGCAGAGAGCTTGAGCGTGTCCGGCAGCTGCAGCAGCCGGGCCAGCAGTTGGCGCGACTGGGCCAGCGTCGCCTGGTCTTTCTCCAGGGCCTCGCGCAAGCGCTGGTCGCGCTCCTTCTTCTTGGCCGCCATCGCGTCGCTGTGCGCGCGGTCAAGCACGCTGTTGCGAAGGTTGTTCTCCCGGAAGTCGCGCTGTCGGCTGACCTCGGCATCGTTCGATGTCTGGGTTGGAGCGGCCGGCGCCGCCGCCTGGGCCAGCACGGTTGCCGGCTGCGTGGCCAACACCGAGGCCAGGGCGGCGAGCGCGATACCGCCCGAGAGATGTTTTTTCATGAAGCTCCCTTGAAACTGTTGGTCAGGATCAGCCCTGTGCCTTCTTCAGAGACAGCAGCCGCTGCACGGCGCAGAAGACGAAGAGCAGGGCGCCGATGACGATCTTGGTCCACCAGGAACTCAGCGTGCCGTCAAAGGCGATCAACGTCTGGATGAGCCCGAGCACCAGCACGCCCGACAGCGCGCCGGCCACATAGCCATAGCCGCCCGTCAGCACGGTGCCGCCGATGACGACGGCGGCAATCGCGTCCAGCTCCACGCCCTGGGCATGCTGGCCGTAGCCGCTCAGCATGTAGAAGGCAAACAGCAGGCCGGCCAGCGAGGCGCAGAAGCCGCTCAACGCGTAGACCGCGACCTTGGTGCGGCCGACGGCCAGGCCCATCATCAGCGCCGAGGCTTCACCACCACCGATCGCATAGACCGTGCGGCCGAAGGCGGTGCAGTGGGCGATCCACAGGCCGGCACCGAGCACGGCGAGAGCAATCAGCGCGCCGGGCGACAGGAAGGCGCCGGCGAACAGCGGGATCTGCGTCTGCGACAGCGTGACGAAGAGGGGCGCGTCGATGGTGATGCTGTCCACGCTGATCAGAAAGCACAGGCCGCGCGCCAGGAACATGCCGGCCAGGGTCACGATAAAGGGCTGCAACCTGAAGACGTGGATGACCACGCCTTGCAGCGCGCCGAACACCGCGCCGCCCAGCAGCACGACGACGATGACCAACTCGGCCGGCCACTGCGCCACCTGCAGCAGCCAGGCGGCCACCATGGTCGTCAGCGCCAGCACCGAGCCCACCGACAGGTCGATGCCGCCGGACAGGATGACGAAGCTCATGCCGACGGCGATGACGAGCAGGAAGGCGTTGTCGACAAGCAGGTTGAGCACGACCTGGGCGGAGCCGAAGCCGGTGTAGCTGCTGGCGCCGGCGACGAAGAGCAGCGCCATCAGCGCGACGCTGACCCAGGCCGTGAACGAGGGAGCGCCGAGGAGACGCTTCATGCCGACCTCCGCGACCAGAACGATGATTGCGAGATGCAGACCGCGAAGACGACGACGGCCTTGACGACCATGGTCACCTGCGGCGGCACGCCCAGGGCGTAGATGGTGGACGTCAGCGTCTGGATGATCAGCGCGCCGATCAGGCTGCCGGCCAGGCTGAACTTGCCGCCGCTCAATTGGCCGCCGCCGAGAGTCACGGCCAGGATGGCGTCCAGCTCCAGCAGCAGGCCGGCATTGTTGGCGTCTGCGCTTTTGATATTGGACGAGATCATCAGCCCGGCCAGGCCGGCGCCGAGGCTGCAGTAGACGTAGACGAAGAAGACGATGGCCGCCGTGCGCACCCCGGCCAGCCGCGCCGCGACCGGGTTGATGCCGACGACCTGGATGAAGAGGCCCAGGGCCGTGCGGCTCATCAGCAGGGCCGTGAGTCCGGCGACGAGGGCGACGACGAAGAGGGATACCGGCAGGCCGAGCAGATGGCCGGCACCGAGCCAGAAGAAGCTGGCCGGATCGTAGACGGTGATGATCTGGCCGTCGGTCAGCAGCTGGGCCAGGCCGCGGCCGGCGACCATCAGGATCAACGTCGCGATGATGGGCTGCAGGCCCAGGCCCGAGACGAGCAGGCCGTTCCACAGGCCGCAGAGCAGCGCGGCGCCGAGGGCCGCCGCAAAGGCGATGGCCAGGCCGTGGGAGCTGACGAGCACGCAGGCCACGGTGCCGGCGATGGCGACGACGGCGCCGACCGACACGTCGATGCCACGCGTGGCGATGACCAGGGTCATGCCCAGGGCCGCCAGCATCAGCGGCGCAGCGCGGTGCAGGATGTCGACGAGGCTGCCGTAGAGATGGCCGTCCTTGATCTCGAGGTGCAGGAAGCCGGGCACGAAGGCGGCTGCGACGGCGAGCAGCAGGGCCAGTGCGGCGAGAGGCCGCGCGAGCGGGTGGCGCCAGAGGGGCGCGGCGGGCGCACGAGGCGTGGGCATGGTCAGGACGTTATCTTTGTTCATGCGGGCTCGGCGGCGATCACTTCGAGCACGCTGCGCTCGTCCAGCTCGCCGCGGCGGTATTCGCCGGCGGCGCGGCGGTCGCGCAGCACGAGCAGGCGGTCGCTGCAGTGCAGCACCTCGGGCAGCTCTGAGGAGATGAAGAGGATGGACATGCCCGTGCCGTCGTCCTTGTGGGCCAGCGCGCGCACGGCGTCCATCAGGTCTTCCTTGGCGCGCACATCGATGCCGCGGGTGGGCTCGTCGAGGATGAGGACGACCGGCTCGGTGGCCAGCCAGCGCGCCAGCAAGGCCTTTTGCTGGTTGCCGCCGGAGAGCTGGCCGATGGGCGTATTGGCGCCGGCCGTCTTGATGCCCAGGCGCCTGATGTAGTCGTCGGCCAGGGCCTGCTGCTGCTCGCGGCTCATGACCAGGCGCAGGCCAGCTCTAGCCTGCAGGGCCAGCAGGATGTTGTCGCGCACCGAGAGTTCGAGGATGGCACCCTCGTGCTTGCGGTCCTCGGAGCAGAAGGCGATGCCGGCGGCGATGGCCTCGCGCGGCGAATGCCAGCGGCGGGTGCGGCCGGCCATGTCGACATGGCCGGCATCGGCCACGTCGGCGCCGAAGAGCAGGCGCGCGGCCTCGGTGCGGCCGGAGCCGAGCAGGCCCGCCAGGCCGACGACCTCGCCACGCTTGAGCTCCAGGTCCAGCGGGTGCAGGGCGCCGCGCCGGCCCAGGCCCTCGGCCTTCAGGACCGGGGCACCGGTTTCCGAGGCGCGGCTGTCCAGTCGGCTGGGCTGCTGGTCGGGCGGCGCGCCCACCATCTTGTTGACCAGGGCCAGGCGGCTCAGATCGGAGGCCAGATATTCGCCCTCGGTCTCGCCGTTGCGCATCACGGTGATGCGGTCGGCCAGGGCGTAGGTCTGGTCCAGGAAATGGGTGACGAAAAGAATGGCCAGGCCCTGGCCGCGCAGGCGGCGCAGCACCGTGAACAGGCGCTGCACGGCCGCGTCGTCCAGGCTGGACGTGGGTTCGTCGAGGATGAGGACGCGGGCTGAGATGCGCAGGGCGCGGGCGATGGCCACCATCTGCTGCACCGACAGCGAATAGCGCGACAGCGGCGCGGTCACGTCGATGTCCAGGTCCATCTGCGACAGCACGCGCCTGGCCTCGGCGCGCACGGCGGCCCAGTCGATGCGGCCCCAGCGCCTGGGGAAACGACCCGCGCAGATGTTCTCCGCCACGCTGAGGTTGGGGCAGAGGTTGACCTCCTGGTAGACGGTGCGGATGCCGAGGTCCTGGGCGTCCTCGGTGCGCTTGGGCGCGATCGTCCTGCCGTCCAGCGTGATGCTGCCGGCGTCGGGCTGGTAGAGGCCCGTCAGCACCTTGATCAGCGTGGACTTGCCAGCACCGTTCTGGCCCATCAGCGCGTGGACCTCGCCGGGGAAGAGGCGCAGGCTGACGTCGCTCAGCGCCTTCACGCCGGGGAAGCCTTTGTGGATGCCGGTGAGTTCAAGCACCGGGGTACTGCTGGCCACGATCAGTATTTGCGATTGGGAAGCTCTTTGGCCGCCATGTCGGCCGTGTAGACGCCCTCGGTCACCGTGATGCGCTTCTCCACCGGCTTCTTGGCGACGATGTCCTTGGCCAGGTGCATCAGCTGCGGGCCGAGCAGCGGGTTGCATTCGACGGTCACGTTGAGCTTGCCGGCCTTCATGGCCTCGAAGGCGCCACGCACGCCGTCGATGGAGACAATGGCGATGTCCTGGCCCGGCTTCAGGCCGGCTTCTTCGATGGCCTGGATGGCGCCGATGGCCATGTCGTCGTTGTGGGCGAACAGCACGTCGATCTTCTTGTCACGCGCCTTCAGGAAGGCCTCCATGACCTCCTTGCCCTTGGCGCGCGTGAACTCGCCGGACTGGGAGCGGATGATCTGCAGCTTGGGGTTGGCCTTGATGACCTCCTCGAAACCCTTCTTGCGGTCGATGGCCGGGGCCGAGCCCACGGTGCCCTGCAGCTCGACGATGTTCAGCGCGCCACCCGGTGCCTTGGCGGCGCGCTCCATCACCCACTTGCCGGCCTTGCGGCCTTCCTCGACGAAGTCCGAGCCGATGAAGGTCACATACAGCGAGGGGTCGGCGACCTTGACGGCGCGGTCGGTCAGGATGACGGGGATGCCGGCAGCCTTGGCCTCCTTCAGCACCGTGTCCCAGCCACTTTCCACGACCGGCGAAAAGGCGATGACGTCGACCTTCTGGGCGATATAGCTGCGGATGGCCTTGACCTGGTTCTCCTGCTTCTGCTGCGCGTCGGCGAACTTCAGCGTGATGCCGGCGTCCTTGGCCGCGGCCTTGACCGAAGCGGTGTTGGCGGTGCGCCATTCGCTCTCGGCACCCACCTGGGAGAAGCCCATCACGAGGGGGGCGGCAAAGGCCGCAAAGGCGGGGGTCAGCAAAGCGGCGGCCAGCAGGCTGCGGCGCAGGATCTTCATGTCTGTCTCCGTATCGGTCTTGTGACAGGCCATCGTAGGAAGGCCGGTGATGCGCGACCAATGACATTTCTCGGCCAAGACATACCGAAACCGGTATGTCTAGTCGCGCAAGCCCAGGGAGACGATACGTGCGTGCTCGCCGTTGCGGCGCAGCTTGTCCAATTGCTCATCAAAACGAGCAATCAGGGCCTTCTGCTGGGCGCTCTTGCTGAAGGCCAGATAGGTCGGGTTCTCGGTCAGCGGGTTGGGCAAGGCTCGCACCGACGGGTAGTCGCCCATGGCCAGCAGGGTGTCGCCCGACTGCTCGATGGCCACCGCCACGTCCAGGAAGCCGCGCTCCAGCTTGCCGAAGTTCTGCGCGTCGGATGACACCGGCTCGGCCTGGAAGAGGCCGGTGCGGGCTGCGGCATCGAAGGCGTCGCCATAGCTCCAGCCGCGCAGCACGCCCACACGCAGGCCGCGCAGGTCGTCGATGCGGTCAAACAGGCGCAGGCCGCCGCGGCGGGTGTAGACCTTGATGGTCTCGACATGCAGGGGCTGGCTGAAGTCGTGCCTGGCCTGGCGCTCGGCCGTCGAGTAGATGCCGCCGACGCCGTGCTCGGCCCGGTCCAGCCCCGCCAGGGCACGCGGCCAGGGCAGGCAGACCAGGCGCATGGGCACGTCCAGCCGCGTGAACAGCGTACGCAGCAGCAAGGCATAGACGCCGTGCGGCTGGCCGTCGCGGTCGGCGTACATGAAAGGCGGGTTCTGCGCGTCGAGGGCGATGACGACTTCCGGGGCGGAAGCGTAGGCGGCGAGAGGTGTGGCGGCGAGGGCGAGGCAGGTGCGTCGGGTCAGCGTCATGGGCGCAGTGGAAGGCCGCGAGCGCTGGCCGTCAACCTAACGCAGCAGCCTCAGGCCGTAGAGGCCGCCAGCGATGGAGCCAGGTTTTGCCACGAAGCGCAGCTCCAGCTTTCCGCCCGCGGCAGCGACCAGATCAGCCGGCAGAGCGATGTCGCGTATATAGAGGGGCTGGGCCTCGGTGGCCAGTTCCAGCTCGGCGATGACGCGGCCGTTGACGACGACATCGAAGCGGCGGCCAGCGTCGCCGCTGGCCAGCGTCAGCCGCAGCGTGCGGGCCTGGGCCTGCGGGTCGTTCAGCGTGTAGCCGAACCATTGCCGCGCATGCCGCCAGCGGCCGGCCGGCGCGATGCCGGTCTCGACGCCCTCGCCCTTGAAGGCGTGGTCGGACTCGGGCTGCTGCTCGCCGGGCGCAACCTGGTCGACGGTCTGGGCGTCCAGGGCCAGCCGCGCGGCCTCCGCATTGGCCAGTTCGACGCGCAGCAGGCTCTGCTGGGCCCGCGTCGTGTGGCCCCAATACAGCATGTAGCGCGAGTCGTGCAGGCGGAAGAAGGGAATCAGCTGCAGCTTCTCCGCACCCGATCCAGGTTTTGCGCCCTGGATGAGGCCGGGAGCGGTGAAGGTCAGCGGCTGGCCGGGCACGGCCTTGAAGCGGCGCACGAAGTCGGCACGGTCGCTGACGAAGACGGGCGCGGCCTCCTGCGGGCAGACGGCGCCCTGGGCGACGTGGCCCATGCGCGAGTCGTCGGCCTTGAAGCTGAGCGCCTCGCCGGGCTGGGGCGTCTTGGCGGCCAGCGCGATGGGGCCGTGCAGTACGGCGACATAGTGCTTGAGGCCGGGCATGGGCTCCAGCGTCGTGCGCATCGGCAGCTCGACATCGACCCGGTCGCCGGCATGCCAGCCGCGCCGCAGCTCGACGTGGCCACCGGGCCTGGCCGTCACCTTGACCGCCTTGCCGTTGAGCTTGACCTTGAGCGCACCAGGCGCGACCCAGCCGGGATAGCGGATCTTCAGCGCGAAATCGCCCGCGTCGTGCACCGTCAGCCGTGTGCGCGACTCGTCGGGGAAGCGGGTGGACTGGGTGATGTGGATGCCGCGCTCGCGCCAGTCCAGCTCGGAGGCGATGAAGAGATTGACGTAGAGCGAGTCGCCGTCGTGGGCGTAGATGAACTCGCCGTGGCGCGCATGGCTCTCGATGCCGGATCCGACGCAGCACCACATGCCCTGGTCGACCTGCGAATAGACGCGGTAGTGCTGGGGCCGCATCGGCGTGAAGTAGACGAAGCCACCCTCGCCCGGATGCTGGGAGGCGAGGATGTGGTTGTAGAGGGTGCGCTCGTAGAAGTCGGCATAAGCGCCCTGCTCCGGCTGCTCGTGCTGCAGCAGCGCGGTCAGCTTCAGCATGTTGTAGCTATTGCAGGTTTCGGGGCCTTCGACCTCGTTGAGCATGGGCCGGAAGTCGTCGACCGGGTGGAAGTGTTCCTTGACGCTGTTGCCGCCGATGGCGACGCTGCGTTTCTCGGTCACGGTGTGCCAGAAGAACTCCGCCGCGCGACGCCCCTCGTCCTCGCCGCCGAGCTGGGCGACGCGCGCGAAGCCGATGACCTTGGGGATCTGGGTGTTGGCGTGCAGGCCGGTCAGCTGGTCCTGGCCGGCCGCGAGTGGCTGCAGGATGGCCTGGTGGGAGAAGCGGCGGGCCAGGGCCAGGTAGCGCGGGTCGCCCGTCATCTCGGCCACGTCGGCCAGCACCTCGTTCATGCCGCCGTGCTCGGCGCGCAGCATGTCCTGCAT
The DNA here is from genome assembly GCA_966111775.1 of uncultured Comamonadaceae bacterium. Taxonomy (GTDB): domain Bacteria; phylum Pseudomonadota; class Gammaproteobacteria; order Burkholderiales; family Burkholderiaceae_C; genus Pelomonas. Next base: position 10,626 of record CBHWBD010000177.1, read on the forward strand.
CTGTGCGTCGGAGAGCGGCGTGGTCAGGCGCAGCGCCCAGTCGCTCATGCGGATGAGCATGGCCTTGGCGTCGGCATTGCCGGCATGGATCCAGGCGTCGCGCAGGCCGGCGAAGAGCTTGTGCAGGTTGTACCAAGGCACCCAG
>CBHWBD010000178.1:0-10730 GCA_966111775.1 uncultured Comamonadaceae bacterium
GGCCTGTTCACCGGCGCCATGCAGTTCAGTCTGCTCAGCAGCAAGACCCAGGTCAAGGCGCCCTTCAGCCTGGGCTTCGTCTTCAAGCGTGGCGACATTCCCGCTGGCAGCACCGTGGCCTCGAATCTGAGCGCCCTGCAGGTCATCTCACGCACGACCTGGCCCGACGGCTCGTTGAAATTCGCGCACCTGGCCGGCTTTGCCGACCTGACGGCCAACACGTTGCAAACGGTGCGCCTGCGGCGCGCCACGACTGCCGCCACGGGGACGCCGTTGGGCCTGGCCGACCTGAAGAAGACGGGCATCACGGCCGAGGTCGGTGCCGGCACCCTGGGCAGCGCCAGCTTTGGCACCGCCGAATGGGATGCGCCCTTCCAGACCTGGGTCAGCGGCCCGCAGATGTCGTCCTGGATCTTCCGCAAGCCGGTGGGCAGCGACGCCCATCTGACGGCCTGGCTGGAGGTGCGCCTGTTCGCCGGCGGTGCCGTCGAGGTGCTGCCCTGGATCGAGAACGGCTATCTGATGGTGGCAGGCCCGACCACCCCCCCCCCCCCCAACACCCCCAACAACACCGCCACGCCCCCCGCCCCCGCCCCCACCGCCCCCCCCCCCCAGCCCCCCCCCCGGCTCACCCGCGCCACGGCCCTGTCCTACTGGCTGGGTACCGACCCCGACGTGACGCCGCGCCACGACCTGGCCTATCTGCAGGCGACCGAGCAGGTGCCGACCTACAGCGCGCGGGTCGATGCCAATGGCGCTCAGGCCCAGTGGCTGGTGACCAGCTACACGCCGCTGGACAAGGCCAACTTCACCTACGCGGGCGACTCGATGGCGGCCACGGGCTACCAGGAGCCCATCGGCCTGCTGCCGATGCATGACGCGCTCTATCTGACCTGCGAAAGCAGCAACACCTACGCGGCCGTCGTCCGCAACGGCTTCGCGGCCGGCCGCTATCCGCTGTTCTACCGCGACGAGAAGACGCAGCGCCCGATCCGCTTTTCCCAGTACCCCAACCTGGTGTTGCACAAGGACAGCCGCGTCAGCGACCTCGGCAGTTCAACGCGCAGCCAGTTCACGCCCCAGCCTGCCGGCACGCAGTCGCCGCGCTGGGACTGTGCCCACAGCCCGTCGGTGGGCTATATGGCCTATCTGGTCACGGGGCGCTGGTACTTCATGGAGCAGGTGCAGTTCGCCGCCACGCTGAACTACCTGAGCAAGGCCGACGAGCCCAATATGCGCCGCGGCTCGCTAGGCCTGGTGCAGTCCTGCTTCGGCGGCTGGCAGACCCGTTCCGCGGCCTGGCAGTGGCGCGCGCTGACGCAGGCGCTGACCGTGACGCCGGACGACGACACCGTGCTGCGCCAGGAGTTCATCAACTGCGTGCAGTCCAACATCGAGGATTTCCACGCCGTCTACGTCGCCCAGCCCAACAACCCCTATGGCTGGGTCCAGCCGGGCGAGGGCTACGAGAACATCATGCAGTTCGGCGCGGTCTGGCAGCAGGACTTCGTCACCGCCGCCTTCGGCTATTCACTGGCCATGGGTTTGCCGGTGTCCGCCGCCGTGGAGGCCAAGCATGACGCCTTCTTCCGCTGGAAGGCGCGCAGCGCCGTCATGCGCCTGGGGCCATCCACCGGCTTCTGGTACATCAATGCGGCGGTCTACACGATGAGCATCACGCCCGTCGCGGTGCCCGACTTCAAGACCGGCAAGGGGCCCTGGCTGCCCAACGATGCGGCCGTCTACCTCGCCAGCTATGCCAGCGTGCCGTCCTGGTTCGGCACCGTCGAAGGCAAGCTCGCGGGCGAGATCATGCCGGGCGACCGCGCGGCCTGGGGCAATCTGACGACGGCCATGGCCTACGCAGTCCGGCATGGTGTCGACGGTGCCGCCACCGCCTACCAGCGCCTCATCTCGGCCAGCAACTATCCGGCCTTGCGCGACGCCTTCAACACCGCGCCGGTCTGGGCGGTCGCGCCGGCGCGGGTCATGCCAGCCTGGCTGGCTGGCAAGCCCTTGAACACCTGGTTCGAGATCCCCGGTACGGCCGGCGCCGGCGGCGCGGCGATCGACGCCTACAGCGGCTTCGCCGTCAACGACCGCACCAGCGAAATCATCATCGCGGCGGCCGGCGGCCATACCGACTCCTTCGACAACCGCGTCGTCTCCATCGGCCTTGCATCGGATACGCCGACCTGGAAGCAGCGCCTCGCACCGAGCAAGACCGTGGCGCAGAACGTCGCCTACTACGCCGATGGCATGCCCTCGTCGCGCCACCTCTACAGCTCCTCCCATTTCATTCCGCAGGTCAATCGCCTGATGCTGTTTGGCGCGCGCGGTGCCTACGGTGCGTCCTATGACTTCGCCAAGGTCGATGCCTTCAACCTGGACACCAACACCTGGGACAAGGCCGGCACCTGGGCCGACATGCCCTCGGGCTACTACGGCGCCGCGCAGATCCGTGCCACCGGCGAGGTCATCAGCACCGGCCTGAAGAAATGGTCGCCCGTTGACAAGAAGTGGACGGACCTCGTCTCCAACCCCCTCGGTGACGCGGTGCGCTGGCCCATGGCCTTCGACGCCCGCCGCAATCAGATGTTCTGCCTGCAATGGGGCGACGGCCAGAGTTTCGATCCGCAGCGCCTGGTGGCCAGCCGCATCCCGCTGGGCAGCAGCCAGCAGATCGCCGTCAGCTTCAACGCCAGCAGCGCGCTGACGCAATGGCAGAACGAGAAGCCCAGCTATGCCGCGCTGGACTACGACCCCGACGGTGACCGCTTCCTGTTCTACAGCGGCCAGGGTGAAGCGGCGGGTCGCGTCTACGTCATCACGCCGAACGACAGCAACGTCTGGGACATGAGCCTGCTCAATGGCGGCAGCCTGAAGATCGCTCCCACGCCCGACAACGGCAGCGGCGTGCACAACCGCCTTCGCTACATCCCCGCCCTGCGCGGCTTCGTGCTGCTGGCGCGTGGCAGCAGCAACCTCTACTTCCTGCGCACGGCGTGAGGGAGCAAGCCCCTCGCCCAGTCTCGCGCCGCTGTACGCGGGCGAGCCTGGTCGGTCCCCCGGGGGGACGAGGCTGCTTGCAGCATTGAGCTGCCAGCAGCCTCAGGCGGGCCGGCTCGGGAGCGGCCCAGCGCTCGGCCCGGAATGCCTGTGAAGGCGCGAGGTGCGATGGAGAACTGAAGTGAGCGGCAGAATCGGTCCACCATGTGGACCGACTTCCAAGCCCTAACCGTGCAGCGTGACGGTGTCACGCTGTTCGCCCGCCAGGGCGGCCCGTCGGAGTCCGGCAGGCCGCCCTTGCTGCTTCTGCACGGCCACCCGCAGACCATGGCGATGTGGCATCGCGTCGCGCCGGCGCTGGCCCAGGACCGCCGCGTGGTGCTGATGGACCTGCGCGGCTACGGCGACAGCGACCGCCCGCCGGCCGGCGATGGCAGTGCCGCCTATGCCAAACGCGAGATGGCCAAGGACGCGGTCGCGCTGATGCAGTCTCTCGGCCACGAGCGCTTCGCCGTGCTGGCCCATGACCGCGGCGCGCGCGTCGCCCACCGCATGGCCCTGGACCATCCGCGGGCCGTCACGCGGCTGATGCTGCTGGACATCGCGCCCACGCTGGCCATGTACGAAGGCACGACCGAAGCCTTTGCCCGCGCCTACTGGCACTGGTTCTTCCTGATCCAGCCGGCGCCTCTGCCTGAGCGCCTCATCGAGGCCGACCCGCGGGCCTATCTGCGCGACGGCATGGGCCGGCGCGGTGGCTTCTTCGACCCCGCGGCCTGGGCCGAGTACGAGCGCTGCGTCGCCCGCCCGGGTACGGCGGCGGCCGTCTGCGCCGACTACCGCGCCGGCGCCGGCATCGACCTGGCGCATGACCGCACCGACCGCGCAGCGGGCCGTCGCCTCACTCAGCCGCTGCGCGTGCTCTGGGGCGCCAACGGCGTGGTCGGTCACTGCTTCGAGCCTCTTGCGCTTTGGCAGGCCGCGGCCGAGCAGTGCAGCGGCCGAGCCGTGGACAGCGGCCACTACATCGCCGAGGAGGTGCCCGAGGTGGTGCTGGCCGAGGCGGCAGATTTCTTCAAGGACGCGTGATGCAGAGGATTGCCGTGATCGCCGGCGACGGCATTGGCCAGGAGGTCATGCCCGAAGGCCTGCGCGTGCTGCGCGCCGTGGCCGAGCGCTTCGGCCTGGCCCTGCAGTTCGACGAATTCCATTTCGCCGACTGTCGCTACTACGAGCAGCATGGCCAGATGATGCCGGACGACTGGAAGGCCCAGATCGGCGGCCATGACGCCATCTTCTTCGGCGCCGTCGGCTGGCCGGCCACCGTGCCCGACCATGTCAGCCTGTGGGGCTCGCTGCTGAAGTTCCGCCGCGAATTCGACCAGTACGTGAACCTGCGCCCGGCCCGCCTGTTGCCCGGCGTGCGCTCGCCGTTGGCGGGCCGGCAGCCCGGCGACATCGACATGTGGATAGTCCGCGAGAACACCGAGGGCGAGTACTCCAGCGTCGGCGGCCGCATGTATGCCGGCACCGAGCGCGAGATCGTGCTGCAGGAGACGGTCATGAGCCGCGTCGGCATCGACCGCGTGCTGCGCTTCGCCTTCGAGCTGGCGGCTTCACGGCCGCGCGCCAGGCTCACGTCGGCCACCAAGAGCAATGGCATCGCCATCGCCATGCCCTACTGGGACGAGCGCGTCGAAGCCATGGCCGCGCAGTTCCCGGGCGTGGCCGTCGACAAGTTCCACATCGACATCCTCTGCGCCCATTTCGTGCAGCGACCGCAGCATTTCGACGTGGTGGTGGCCAGCAACCTCTTCGGCGACATCCTGTCCGACCTCGGCCCGGCCTGCACCGGCACCATCGCCGTCGCGCCCTCGGCCAACCTGAACCCGACGCGCGAATGGCCCAGCCTGTTCGAGCCGGTGCACGGTTCGGCGCCGGACATCGCGGGGAAGGGCATCGCCAACCCCATCGGCCAGATCTGGGCCGGCGCCATGATGCTGGACTTCCTCGGCCACCGCGCCGCCCATGACGCCGTCATGGCAGCCGTCGAAAGCGTGCTCGCCGACCCCGCCGCGCCGAGAACTCCCGATCTGGGCGGCAAGGCTTCATGCGCCCAGCTGGGCGAGGCCATTGCGGAGGCTGCGAAAATAGGCCAATCATGAAGTCCATTGCCTACACCCGCGCCCAAGACCTGCCTGCCCTGCTGCAGAACCGCATTGCCGTGCTCGACGGCGCGATGGGCACCATGATCCAGCGCTACAAGCTCGGCGAGGCCGACTACCGCGGCGAGCGCTTCAAGGATCATGGCAAGGACCTCAAGGGCAACAACGAGCTGCTGCTGTTCACGCGCCCCGACGTCATCCGCGAGATCCACGAGCAATACCTGGCCGCCGGCGCCGACCTCATCGAGACCAACACCTTCGGCGCCACCTCGGTCGCCCAGGAAGACTACGACCTGCCCGAGCTGGCCTACGAGATGAACCTCGTCGCCGCCCAGATCGCCCGCGCCGCCTGCGACAAATACTCGACGCCCGACAAGCCCCGCTATGTCGCCGGCGCCCTCGGCCCCACGCCGCGCACCGCTTCCATCTCCCCGGACGTGAACGACCCTGGTGCCCGCAACATCGACTTCGACACCTTGCGCGCCGCCTACTACGAGCAGGCCAAGGGCTTGATGGACGGGGGCTGCGACCTCTTCCTCGTCGAGACCATCTTCGACACGCTGAACGCCAAGGCCGCCATCTTTGCGCTGGACGAGCTGATGGAGGACAGCGGCGAGCGCCTGCCCGTCATCATCTCGGGCACGGTGACCGACGCCTCCGGCCGCATCCTGTCGGGCCAGACGGTGACGGCGTTCTGGCACTCGGTGCGCCATGCGCGTCCCATCGCCATCGGCCTGAATTGCGCCCTCGGGGCGACGCTGATGCGGCCCTATATCGAGGAACTGTCCAAGGTCGCCGGCGAGGTCGCGGTCAGCTGCTATCCCAATGCCGGCCTGCCCAACCCGATGAGCGACACCGGCTTCGACGAGACGCCGGACGTGACGGCGCGCCTGGTGGGCGAGTTCGCCCAGGCCGGCTTCCTGAACATCGCCGGCGGCTGCTGCGGCACCACGCCCGACCACATCGCGGCCATTGCCAAGGCCGTGTCGGCCTACAAGCCGCGCGTCAGCGGCGAGAAGTTCTTCACTGGGATGCTGAACGCCGCCTGAGCGTTCAGGATGCCTTGGGCGCACTCGCCGGAGGCTTGGCGCTGCGCCGCGGGCTTTCGGTGTACTCCGCCGGCGGCTTCATCAGCGCCGGGTCGGGCTCGCCGCGCCTGATCTTCTCCAGCCGGTAGCTCTGCTCGCCCATGCGCGGGTCGGCGTCGCGGCTCATGACGGTCAGCATCAGCTCGGGACTGCGCCAGACCTCGCGGCTGCTGACGATGGGCTTCTCGTTGCCGATCTTGCCGGCTTCAATGGTCCAGGTCGTGCGCTCGCCCGTCACCTTGATGCCCTCGATCTCCTTGGCGGGCAGCGCCGTCGTCGTGCCGCCCTCGCGCGGCAGCAGGGGAGCCTGCAGCAGCAGGGGCACGGGTGGCAGCGGCGGCGTGGGTGCCGTCATGGGCGTTGGCGGGGCGGGCATGGCCGGCGGGGCGGGCAGTTCGCTGGCGCGGATGACGCGCAGCTCGCGGCGGCGCTCCACGACGGCGCTGGCGCCGGGCGCGGGCGGCAGCGGCGGCACGACGACTTCACGCTCGATGACGATGCCCGGCTCACCCGCCAGGGCGCGGGCGCGCACGCGCTCCGCATCCGCGCTGCGGGCCTGCTCGGCCACGCGGCCGCCCCACTCCTTCCAGCGCGCGGCCTGCTCCTTCATGCGTTCGCCCCAGTCCCGCATCGAGGCCTCCCAGGCGGCATGGGCGGCGGCATCGGCGCCGGGTGCCCAGGTCGCCGAAGTGCGCAGCCGCTGCACGCGCTTCTGGTCGGGGTAGATGACCCAGGCCTCCTTGGCGACCGGATCGTTCAGGTAGACGACCTTGGGCCCGCCCTCGCGCTGCACCTCGCGCCGCGTGCGGCCCTCGCCGTCGCGGCAGAGCTGGCTCTGCTGCTTGCGCACGATGCGGTTGCCGTCGGCCAGGGTCTGCACGTTCTCGTGCACGGCGGTGGCGCAATAGGGCGCACCCTTGACGACGCGTTCGCTCTCCAGCTCGCGGCCGGCGAACGCCAGGGCCTGGTCGCCCATGGCCATGCGCACCGGCATGTCGGACAGGGCCAGCTGCACGCTGCGTTCGACCTCGCGTTCGATGTCGCGCTCGATCACGCGGTCGGCCTCCAGCGCGGTGGCCGAGGCGGCGACGGCGACCAGTGTCAGGGCAGTGAGTGGTCTCTTCATGTCGTTCTCCAGATCAATTCAGGATGCGCACGGCCAGCACCTGGCCGCTCGGGTTCAGCATCAGCTCGGCGCGCACCGTCTCATCGGCGCGAGCGGCGTCGAATGGCAGGCCCAGCAGGGCCAGGCGCTCGCGCGGCAGTTCGGTGGGCTGCAGCCAGACGGCGGCGCTGCGGGGCGCCGACAGCGCAGCGCGGAACTCGCCTTCGGGCACCAGCGGGATGAAGCCGCTGCTGGCGGGCGCCGCCTGGGCGGTCTGGGTGCCGGGCGGGTCCAGCAGCAGCATGGCGGTCAGCAGCGCGGCGGCGGTGGCGCCCAAGGCGCCGCTGCCCCAGGCCAGGCGGCGCAGCCAGCGTGGCTCATGGGCTTCGGCCCTCTCGGCGGCGATGCGGCGGGCGCGCTGCACGCGTTGCTGCTCGGTCAGCCGGGCCAGCAGGGCGGCGTCCTGCGCGGCGCCCGGCTGCAGGCGGGCGAACTCGTCGCGCGCGGGCCGCAGCCAGTCGGGGGTGTCGTTGTCGAGGCTCATGATCGTTCTCCCACGGCCAGCAGGTCGGCCAGGCGCTGGCGGGCGCGGTGCAGGCGGGTGCGCAGGGTGTCGACGCTCACGCCCGCAATCGCGGCGGCGTCTTCGTAGCTGCGCTCCTGCAGGTCCACCAGCACGATGGCCTCACGCTGCGGCCAGCTGAGGCGTCGGATGGCCGCCCAGAGGCCGTCCTGCTGCTGCGACCGGCTCAGCCGCGCGTCACTGGCCGGCATGGCCTCGGCCGCTTCGTCGGCGTCCATGGACTCGTCCAGCGGGATGTGGCGGCGCGCGTCGCGCCATTGGTTCAGCAACTGGTGCCGGGCCATGCCGGCGAGATAGGCGCCCAGCGAGCCGCGGCTTGCATTGAAGCCCTGCGATCCGCGCAGCAGCTGGGCGAAGGCCTCCTGCACCGCGTCCAGCGCGGCGGCCTCGTCGCCGGCCAGGGCCAGGGCGTAGCGGTAGACCGAGCCGCTCTCGCGCCGGTAGACCAGGGCCAGGGCTTCGGCGTCGCCGTCGGCCAGGCGGGCCATCAGCAGGGCCTCGTCGCCCGCTGCTGAGGCGGCCGGGGCGACAAAGCCGAGGCGCGTGAGCCAGCTCATGTCGGGCAGCATGGTGAAAGGGCCTGCGGGGCTTGCATGTCGCTATTGAGCGTGGGCAGGCGCTTTCGTTACTCGGGACAAACCCGTCGTCACTTTCGGCATGGGGCCGCCGCGGCATGATGCTGCGCAACCCGAAGGAGACGGTTGCCCATGTTGAAGCTGCAAGGCCTTGATCACCTCGTGCTGCGCGTCATCGATCTCGATGCGATGACCCGTTTCTATGTCGACGTGCTCGGTTGCTCGGTCGAGCGCCGCCAGGACGAGATCGGCCTGGTGCAACTGCGCGCCGGGCGCTCGCTGATCGACCTCGTGCCCGTGGACGGCAAGCTCGGCCGCATGGGTGGGGCCGCGCCCGGGGCCGAGGGCCGCAACATGGATCACTTCTGCCTGCGCGTCGAGCCCTTCGACGCCGGCGCCATCCGCGCCCACCTGGCGGCGCATGGCGTCGATGCCGGCAAGACCGAGAGCCGCTATGGCGCCGAGGGCGAAGGCCCTTCCATCTACCTCAGCGACCCCGAAGCCAACGTCGTCGAACTGAAAGGCCCGCCCGCATGAAACCCTTGACCCGTGCCATCGTCTGGGGTGGCCTGCTGGCCGGCACGGGCGACCTCGTCTTCGCGCTGAGCTACTACGGCATGCAGCTCAAGGTCTTCCAGGGCGTGGCGGGCGGCCTCATCGGCCGCGAGGCCGCCTTTGCCGGCGGGCCTGCCACCTTTGCGCTGGGCGTCGCGCTGCACTACGGCATCGCGCTGATCTGGGCGGCCCTCTTCTGCATCGTCGCCCTGCGCCTGCCCGCCCTGCTGCGCAACGCGACGGCCGCCGGCTTGGGGCTTGGCTTCGTCGTCTATTTCGGCATGAACAACGTGGTGCTGCCGCTGTCGGCCCTGCACACGCCGTTCTGGCCGCCGCGCATCGATGCCGCGGCCATCGCGGCGCATTGCTTCCTGTTCGGCTTCCCTATCGGCCTGGCGGCGCGGCGCTGCCTGCTCGGCGGGCCGGTGCGCGGGGTTTGAGTCAGGTCAAGGCGCCGCGCTGTCGCCGGGCGCAGCATGAGGGCTGACTGACCTGAGGAGGCCTTGATGAGCACCAACTTCCGCGCCCTCGCCAACGACATCTCGGGCACGCTGTCCCAGCTGCGTGCCGACATCCCGGACACCATGCGCGGCTTCGCGCAGCTCTCCCAGGCGGCCCTGCGCGACGGCGCGCTGGACCGCAAGACCAAGGAGCTGATCGCGATGGCCGTGGGCATCGCGGCGCGCTGCGATGCCTGCCTGGCCTTCCACGCGGAAGCCCTGGTCAAGCTCGGCTGCAGGCGCGCCGAGTTCGAGGAGATGCTGGCCGTCAGCGTCTACATGGGCGGTGGTCCGTCGCTGATGTATGCGGCCCGCGCACTGGACGCCTTCGAGCAGTGCGGCGGCGACCACACCCCGCGCACCGAGGCCGTCCGGGCCGCCTGAGCCGGCCCTGCAAAATGGCGGGCACCATGCCCGCCTTGCCCACCAAGCTGCCCAACACCGGCACCACCATCTTCACCGTCATGTCGGCCCTGGCCGCCGAGCATGGCGCCGTCAACCTCGGCCAGGGCTTCCCGGACTTCGGGGCCGACCCGGCCCTGCTGCAGGCCGTCACCGACGCCATGGCCGCCGGCCACAACCAGTACCCGCCGATGACGGGCGTGCCGGCCCTGCGCCAGGCCGTCGCGGCCAAGCTGAACGCCCTCTACGGCTCGGCCTACGACGCCGACCGGGACATCACCATCACCGCGGGCGGCACTCAGGGGCTGATCACCGCGCTGCACAGCTGCGTCGGTGCGGGCGACGAGGTCGTCATCATCGAGCCGGCCTACGACAGCTACGACCCGGCCATTCGCCTGGCGGGCGCCGTGCCGGTGGGCGTGCCGATGACGCTGGACTACCGCATCGACTGGGCGGCCGTGCGTGCCGCCATCACGCCGCGCACCCGGGCCCTGGTGATCAACACGCCCCACAACCCCAGCGGCCGCATCGCCACCGCCGAGGACCTGCGCGAACTTGAGCGCGTCGCGGAACAACACGACCTCTTCGTCATCAGCGACGAGGTCTATGAGCACATGGTCTTCGACGGCGCGCCGCACGAGAGCGTGGCGCGTTACCCGGGCCTGCGCGAGCGCAGCTTCCTCGTCAGCAGCTTCGGCAAGACCTTCCATGTGACGGGCTGGAAGGTCGGCTTCGTCGCCGCGCCGCC
>CBHWBD010000179.1:0-10667 GCA_966111775.1 uncultured Comamonadaceae bacterium
ACACACGCTTTCCAGGCGTGCGACTTAAACCGCTCATCCACCTCTCCTGCAAGCCCGCCATCATAACCCATTGCGAGCTCTTGCCGGAGATCAATCGGTCAATTCGCGCTGCGCCAGTCGAGCGCGCCGCGCCAGTCGAGTTGGTGCACGACGTTGTTGAGGTGCAGCATGCGCCGCGAGCGGGCGAGTTCATGGCCGGTGCCGTCGATCAGAGCGACGTTGCACAGGATGTTCATCGGGTCGAAGAGGGCCACGACGTCGGGCTGGATCTCGGTCCACTCCCAGGCGATTTGGATGGCCTCGCCATCGGCCAGCGCGGCCCAGACTTCCTGTCCGCTTCTCAGCCCGGAGCGTGCATCGTGCACTCTGACACTGCTGCCGACTTGTCGCAGGTCATGAGTCACCTTTTCAAACTCGTTTACAGTCTTAACGACCGTGTCGCAGGCCATCAGTTGCCATGCTGCCATCTGCATGCGGTTCTCCCCGTCATTTGGATGGCTTGCAGTTTGCGTTCATCGACGTAGCGCTGCTCCTACCAACCCTAGTAGCGCATGAACCTCCAGCGGTACGAACAAGTCAGTCAAGCGGCAGATTTCGCATCTTTCAGGCAAGGACTGATCGATGCTGCGCACGACTTGGGCTTCGGGTTGATCTCAGGTGTCATGGTCATTGAGCGACCAACGCCGGGCGCCAAGAAGCAGTACGTTCCGATTGGCAATACGCCAGCTGAGTTCCTGGCCGCGTCCGGCGATCTGGAGAACGTGAAGCGGGATCCCGTACATCGCCACGTGGCACGGGCTCACACGCCCTTGATCTATGACCAGAGGCTTTATGCCGACGCGGACGCCGGCGATCTCTGGGAAATGCAAGCACCTTACGGCTACCGTACCGGGATAGCCGTCAGTGTGTTGATGCCGACCTATCGGCGGTTCCTGTTGGGCGTCGATCGTGATGAGGCTTTGCCTCGCGACCCCAAAAAGCTGAATCGCATGGTTGCCGACCTGCAGTTGCTCGCAATCCATGCACAAGACGCTGCTGGACGCGTCCTTGTACCGCGCACCGGTCGATCCGACGCGCCTCAGCTGAAGCCGCGCCAGCTTGAAATTCTGAAGCTGACGATGGAAGGTAAGAGCGCCTGGGTTGTCGGCAGCCTTCTCGGCATCAGCGAGAACACTGTCAATTACCACATGAAGCAGCTGTTCGAGCAACTGGACGTGTCGAGCAAGGGCCATGCGGTATTGAAGGCCATGGAGCTTGGCCTCTTGTAGTACCCGAGGCGCGCCCTACAAGGGTTTGTAGTTCCCCGCGTTCTTGCCGTCCTACAAACTCCGCCCCATCTTGAATTCGGCCCAGGTGGCCAGATGGAGCGGAACATGTGGAACCTGATTGCTGAAATCTTCGGTTTGCCCTACACCGGCAGCTAAAGCCCGTAGGAAGTAGGAAAAGCGACACCTCCATCGCTTTCGTTCGGCGCCCCCCGAACGTCTTGCGCCCGCGACCGCCCTGACTAGGGGCCCTCGCGGGCTTTTTTGTATTCAAAGGTCAGGGTCGCGCGCCGCCCTTGAGCAGCGCCATCGCCGTGCCGATCAGGCCTCCGACCTCGCTCATGTTGCCCGGCACGATCATGGTGTTGTTCTTCTGCGCGAGCTGGGCATAGGCCTCGACGGCCTTCTCTGCGACCTTGAGCTGCACGGCCTGGTCGCCACCCGGCTGCTGAATGGCTGCGGCGATCTTGCGGATGGCGTCCGAGGTGGCGTCGGCCACCGCCGTGATGGCCGCCGCCTCGCCCTGGGCCTTGTTGATCTCGGCCTGTTTCTGGCCTTCCGACTTGGCGATGGCCGCCTCGCGCTCGCCGGTGGCGATATTGATCTGCTCCTGGCGGCGCCCCTCGGAGGCCGCGATCAGGGCGCGCTTCTCGCGTTCTGCCGTGATCTGGGCCTGCATGGAGTGCAGGATGGCCGGTGGCGGCGTCAGGTCCTTGATCTCGTAGCGCAGCACCTTGACGCCCCAGTTCAGCGCCGCCTCGTCCAGGGCCTCGACGACGGAGGTGTTGATGAGGGCGCGCTCCTCGAAGGTGCGGTCCAGCTCCATGCGGCCGATGACGGAGCGCAGCGTCGTCTGGGCGAGTTGGGTGATGGCCACGACATAGTTGCTGGCACCGTAGCTGGCGCGCATCGGGTCGGTGACCTGGAAGTAGAGGATGCCGTCGACAGTCAGCTGGGTGTTGTCCTTGGTGATGCAGACCTGGCTGGGCACGTCCAGAGGAATCTCCTTCAGCGAGTGGCGGTAGGCCAGGCGATCGACAAAGGGCACCAGGAAGTTCAGGCCCGGCGTCAACGTGGCGTGATAGCGGCCCAGTCGCTCGACGACCCAGGCATGCTGCTGGGGCACGACCTTGATCGAGCGGACCACGAAGATGGCGGCGATGACGAGGATGACGAGTGCGATTTCCATGAGGCCTCTCAGGCGGAGTTCTGCAGAAACATGGGAGGAGATGACGCTCAGCGGTCCAGCAGCAGGCAACTGCCTTCCATGGCGCGGATGATGTGCCGGCCGCTCTGGGCAGGCGGGTTGCCGATGAAGCGGGCCTGCCAGGCCGCGCCACGGTACTGGACCTGGGTCCGCCCTTCGGATGACCAGGTGTCCACCTGCACGCTCTGGCCGATGTCGAGGTTGACGTCGGGGTTGCTGGCGGCCGGCGCCGCCTCGGGCGCCTTGTCGCGACGCCGGTGAAGCACGAAAACGGCCGCTCCGCCCACGACGGCCGAGGCCAGCATCTGCCCCGCGGGGCCCAGATTCAGATGAGCCGCCACCGCGCCGGCCGCGGCTCCCACCGCCAGCATCAGCAGATAGAACGTCCCGCTGGCCAGTTCGGCCGCCACCAGCACACCCGCTGCAATCCACCAGACGGTGGCCCAGTTCCAATCCATCTCGCCTCCCAAGGCTGTGGTATCGATCCAGTTTAGACCCGCGACATGGGTGAGACACGCTGCGGCCCTACACTTCGCCGCTTCGTTTTTTTGATGCCCGCCCGCTGGAGGCCGCCATGATCCGTTTCCATTTCCCCGTTGTCATCATTGACGAGGATTACCGTTCAGAAAATACCTCGGGACTGGGCATCCGCGCGCTGGCCGAGGCCATCCAGAAAGAAGGCATGGAAGTCCTGGGCGTGACGAGCTACGGCGACCTGTCGCAGTTCGCCCAGCAGCAAAGCCGCGCTTCCGCCTTCATCCTGTCCATCGACGACGAGGAGTTCACCTCCGGTCCCGACCTGGATCCGGCCGTGCTGAATCTGCGCAAGTTCATCCAGGAGATCCGCAACCGCAACCCGGACATCCCGATCTACGTCTACGGCGAGACGCGCACCAGCCAGCACTTGCCCAATGACGTGCTGCGCGAACTGCACGGCTTCATCCACATGTTCGAGGACACGCCGGAGTTCGTGGCCCGCCACATCATCCGCGAGGCCAAGAGCTATCTCGACGGCCTGGCGCCGCCTTTCTTCAAGGCGCTGATGGACTACGCCCAGGACGGTTCCTACTCCTGGCATTGCCCCGGCCATTCCGGCGGCGTGGCCTTTCTCAAGAGTCCGGTCGGCCAGATGTTCCACCAGTTCTTCGGCGAGAACATGCTGCGCGCCGACGTCTGCAATGCCGTGGAAGAACTCGGCCAGCTGCTGGATCACACCGGCCCGGTCGCCGCGTCGGAGAAGAACGCCGCGCGCATCTTCAATGCCGACCACTGCTTCTTCGTCACCAACGGCACCAGCACGTCCAACAAGATGGTCTGGCACCACACGGTGGCGCCGGGCGACGTCGTCGTCATCGACCGCAACTGCCACAAGAGCAATCTGCACGCCATCATCATGTGCGGCGCGATCCCGGTGTTCCTGACGCCGACGCGCAACCACTACGGCATCATCGGCCCCATCCCCGAGAGCGAGTTCAGCCCGGAGACCATCCGCGCCAAGATCGCCGCCAACCCGCTGCTGGCCCACATTGACCCGGACACGGTCAAGCCTTCCATCGTCACGCTGACGCAGAGCACCTACGACGGCGTGCTCTACAACACCGAGACCATCAAGAAGAAGCTGGACGGCTACATCCCGACGCTGCATTTCGACGAGGCCTGGTTGCCGCACGCGGCCTTCCACGACTTCTATGGCCAGTTCCACGCGATGGGCAAGAACCGCCCGCGCCCCAAGGAGGCCATGGTCTACGCGACCCAGTCCACGCACAAGCTGCTGGCCGGCATCTCGCAGGCCTCGCAGGTGCTTGTGCAGGACTCGCAGAGCGTCAAGCTCGACAAGCACCTCTTCAACGAGGCGTACTTGATGCACACCAGCACCAGCCCGCAGTACTCCATCATCGCGAGCTGCGACGTGGCCGCGGCCATGATGGAACCTCCGGGTGGCACGGCGCTGGTGGAAGAAAGCATCCGCGAATCGCTGGACTTCCGCCGCGCCATGCGCAAGGTGGATGGCGAGTATGGCGACGACTGGTGGTTCAAGGTCTGGGGGCCGGACTTCCTGCGTGCCGAGGAAGGCAGCGAGCCGATGTCGGCCGACTGGATGCTGCATGCCGACGAGGACTGGCATGGCTTCGGCGGCCTGGCCGAAGGCTTCAACATGCTGGACCCGATCAAGTCCACCATCATCACGCCCGGGCTGGACATGGAAGGCCGCTTTGCCTCCACCGGCATCCCGGCGTCCGTCGTCACCAAGTTCCTGGTCGAGCACGGCGTGGTGGTCGAGAAGACGGGTCTGTACTCCTTCTTCATCATGTTCACCATCGGCATCACCAAGGGCCGCTGGAACACGCTGCTGACCGCGCTGCAGCAGTTCAAGGACGACTACGACAAGAACGCGCCGCTGTGGCGAATCCTGCCGGAGTTCTGCGCCCAGTTCCCCAAGTACGAGCGCATGGGGCTGCGCGACCTCTGCCAGAGCATCCACCAGGCCTATGCCGAGGGCGACATTGCGCGCCTGACGACGGACATGTACTTGTCCAACCTGCAGCCGGCCATGACGCCGACGGACGCCTACGCCCACATCGCCCAGCGCAAGACCGAGCGCGTCGGCATCGACGATCTCGAAGGCCGCATCACGACCTCGCTGCTGACGCCTTACCCGCCCGGCATCCCGCTGCTGATTCCTGGCGAGCGCTTCAACAAGAAGATCTGCGACTACCTGAAGTTCACGCGCAGCTTCAACGCCAAGTTCCCGGGCTTTGCGACCGATGTGCACGGCCTCGTGCACGAGGTGGACGAAGAGACCGGCCGCGGTCGCTACTACGTGGACTGCGTGAAGGCCTGATCGGCAGGCCTAGGCTGAGGCGAGGGCGTCGCCGAGACGCCAGGGCAGGCCCTCGTGACGGGCCAGGTCGCGGCGTACGCCGGCCGGGCTCAGGCCCGTCAGAGCGCGGAACTCACGCACCATGTGGGCGCCATGGCTGAAGCCGCATTGCGTTGCCACGTCGGCCAGCTCCGCGCCATCGGCGAGGCGACGCAGCCCCTCGTGCAGGCGTTCGATGCGCAGCAGCGCCTTGGGTGACAGCCCCAGGGCGTCGCCGACGCGGCGCTGCAGCTGGCGGGCACTTGACGTGGCCTCGTCGGCCCAGTCATTGACGCTCAGGGCTGCGGCGGGTACGCGTGGCGGCGGTTGCCAGGCGCGGCGCGCCTGGGCCTTTTCCACCCAGCAATGCAACTGCTGCTCGATGATCCAGACCTGGGCCGCGGTGCTGTGGGCGCGCCGCAGTTGCGACAGCAACAGCTCGGCCCTCGGCCAGCCGATGACTTCGGCCGCCGGTCCGCGTCGGTTGACCCATTCTGCGGCCGGCAGGTCGAACAGCCAGCTCAGCACGCCGGGGCGCAGCAGCACCGTCGTGATGGCCGGGTCGTTCGCGTACACACGCCGCGCAGGAACGAGGCGAGGGCCGGCCAGCTCCAGATCGGCCAGCGAAAGCCCCGAGTCGCCGTCGACCCAGTCGCCGCGGTGCAGCACGGTGAGGGCACCCTGCACGTTGGCGGGAAAGCATTGCACTGCGGGCAATGCCGGCCCGTCAGCACTTGGCCGCCTCACCGCGATGGCTTGCACATAGGCTGCCAGCGTCGGGCTGGGCGGCAGCAGTTGCGTGCGGCTCGAGGGCATCAGCTCATGAATCCCAGGTCCTGTGGCGAGAAGGCGGCCAGCGCCGGGAAGGCCGTGTTGAGGGCCGTCGCGTCGAGGCCGAACCAGCGTGCCAGTGTCGCGCCGAACTGCTCCAGCGAGGTGCTGGGTATGAGGGCGCCACGGCTGCCGGAATCGTCCGCGCCGCCGAGGGCCGGATAGGGGAAGCGGCCGTAGACCTGGCCGCCCTTGACGGCGCCGCCGAGGATGAGGTGATGGTTGCCCCAACCGTGGTCGGTGCCGGAGCCGCTGGGCTGCAGGGAGCGGCCGAATTCGCTCTGCGTGAAACTGGTGACCATCTGCGAGACGCCGAGCTCGACGGTGGCGTTGTAGAAGGCGCCCATGGCGTCGCCCAGCTGGCGCAGCAGGTCCCATTGCTGCCAGCTCTGGCCGCTGTGGGTGTCGAAGCCGCCGAGCTGCACAAAGAAGACCTGACGCTTGACGCCGACGGTGTTGCGCAGCGCGATGACACGGGCGACCTGCTGAAGTTGCTGGCCCAGATCGGTGCCGGGAAAGACGGTGCTCACGGTGCCGGCGCCGCTGCTGCGCAGCAGCATGCCCAGACTGAGCGCGTCGCGCCTGACCTGGTTGGCGGCCTGGATCAGCTTGACGCCGCCGTCCAGAGCCAGGATCTCGCTCAGGGCCTGGCTGCGTGCGGCCGTTGCGGACGCCGGCCAGGTGCTCATGCCGCTGACATCGAGGTTGAAGCCCGGCACCAGGCTGGCGCTGGGCACCTGGGCGCCGTTGGCGAACAGCGCGCCGCCGGCCATGGAGACCGCGGCGGGGAAGCGTGACGTGCCGTTGCGCGCGATGAGGGCATCGGCCGTGCGCCCGCCCCAGCCGGTGCCGCCGCCGCTGCCGTTGCCGGCCTGGGTCTGCTGCATCTGGTCGGAGTGGGAGAACAGATTGGCGGGCAGAGTGGCCGTGCTGGCCATGATCTGGGCGCGCGTCGTCGGTGCCAGCAGCGGGCCGACGTTGGCGATGGCCGCCAGCCTGCCCTGGGCCCACAGCGGATGGACGGTCCGCAGGCCGGAGTTCAGCGCATAGGCCACGCCATCGGTCGTGGTGATGGGCAGCAGGGCAGTGTTCTGGTCGGGTAGGGCCAGGCCGCCACGCAGGTTCTTGTAGGCGGCGTAGGCGGCGGTGCCCTGCGGCACCAGCACGTTGTGGCCGTCGCAGCCACCGGCCAGGAAGACGCAGACCAGGGCGCGGTAGTCCTCGGCCGTCTGCGCATGGCTGGAGAAGGCCGGTGCAGCCGTGAGGGCGCAGGCGGCACGCAGCAGGGCGCGGCGGGTGGTGTTGTGGGCGGTCATGGCGCGTCCTTTCTCAATGTTGGATGGCGTGCTGGCCGGACAGCAGCGTCAGATAGAGAGCCACCTGCACGCGCTGGGTGGCGTCGTACTGGGCATTGATGGCGTTGGCCAGGCTCTGGCGCATGGCGGATGACATGCGTCCCCACAGCAAGGCCTGGTCGACCGCATTGATCAGCGCCGTCGTGTCGTTCGCCACCGCGGTGAAGGGCTGCAGATTGATGCGCATGTCGGTCCCCGGCTGGGTCAGCAGGGCCCACAGGAAATTGCCGCGCAGCGTCGCCTCGGTGGGGGTGTAGATCTGGAATTCGGGCGCGTTCAGCGTCGTCTGCGGCAGGCGGAAGAGCTGCGAGTAATGGCCGAAGACCGAGGGCGGCGTCAGCGGCGTCTGGCCGGTGCGGCCGATCTCCCAGCTGAGGTTGTTGCCGGGTTGGAAACCACCGTTGAGTGCACGCAGCGCGGCGGCGATGTGCTGGATGGGGTCGCGCAGCCGGCCGTCATTGGTGCCAGCCGTGTCGTTGCGCGCCTCG
Organism: uncultured Comamonadaceae bacterium; assembly: GCA_966111775.1. Lineage (GTDB taxonomy): Bacteria > Pseudomonadota > Gammaproteobacteria > Burkholderiales > Burkholderiaceae_C > Pelomonas. The sequence goes on from CBHWBD010000179.1 coordinate 8,007, forward strand.
GTGTCGAGCAGGATGGCGCGCACGACGGCCTTCAGGTCGCCGCGCACGCCGCTGCCGTTGTTGGTGAATACGCTGGCGACGCGCTGCACATAGGCCGGGCTGGGATTGCTCTTGACGAGCTGGCGGATCAGCCGCAGCGACACGAAGGGCGGCGTGTTGGGATGCTGGAAGAGGCAGTCCAGCGTGGCCTTCAGGTCGGCGTCGGTGCCCTGGCTGGCGGCCAGGCTGCAGCCGAGGAAACTCTTGGCGCGCTGGTCGTGGTTGATCTCGCGCAGCACCATGGGGCCGCTGAAGTTCTCCCAGTTGTTCGTACCCGTGCCGACATAGGTCCAGCCGGTCAGCGCCAGCGCCACCTGCTGGATGGTCGACTGGTCATAGGTCGGGAGGGTGCGGCCGGACAGGTCCAGCTGCGGGCTGCCGTCGGCATTCAGCTTGACGAGGCCGACGGTGAAGAGCTGCATCAGCTCGCGGGCGAAGTTCTCGTTGGCTGCAGAGCCGCCCAGCGGCTTGTTGCTGTTGGCGAGGTCCAGGTATTTGCCCATCTGCGGGCTGCGCGCGACTTCCTCCAGCAGCGTGCGGTAGTTGCCGAAGGCGTTCTTGCTCAGCGTGCGCAGATGCGGCGCGATCTCCTCGGCATAGATGTTCTTGTTGGCCGAGATGACGATGACCTGGGCCAGCGCATAGGCCACGCGCTGGCGCAGTTGGTCGGGGGCGTCGGTCAGCCGGTTCAGCATCTGGGCCGCCACCGTCGACGTGCTGCCGTCGGTGGGCGTCGCGACGGCCGTCTCGGCCATGGCGAACTGCTCGGCCAGCCATGCGTCCTGGCCCAGGCTCTGCACGCGGGCGACGGCGCCGGCGTTGGGGCCGAAGCTGGCCTGCTCCAGGAAACGCGCGGCGGCCAGATTCGCCGTGCCTTGGCCGGGGCCGGGGACCGGTGAAGGCGCCGGTGCCGGAGCGGGCGAGGGGGCCGGACTGGGCGATGGAGAGGGCGACGGCGCAGGCGTGGGCGCTGGAGCCGGTGCCGCGGTGGAGACGGACAGATTGACGATGTCCGAGCCTACGGTGCCCAGGCCCGTCGCCCAGACCTGCACCGGCTGCGTCTTGCCCAGCCAGGTGCTGGGCGCGGTCGCCGAGGCCAGCAGCTGCGTGGCCGAAACGCGTGTGACGGTCGCGTTCAGGTCGCCGATCTTCACGGCCACGTTGGTCGGGAAGGCGGCGCCGTTCAACTTGAGCGTGAAGGCGCCGGCGGGCACCGCCGCCGGGCTGATGCTCCACAGCCGCGGCTGGACCTGGGTGATGCTCAGCGTGATGCTGCCGGATTTGGCCGGGTAGGCCGTGCTGGTGGCCGTGACGGTGACGTCACTCTGCATCGGCACCGTGGCGGGCGCCGTGTACAGGCCGCGCTCGCTGACCGTGCCGATGGTGGTGTTGCCGCCGGCAATGCCGTTGACCGTCCAGGTGACGGTGTTGGGCGACAGCGGCACATAGGCCGTCAGCTGCCGGGTGGTGGCGATAGGCAGGTTGCCGCTGCTGTAGACCGTGATGGTCTGGGCGAGCAGAGGGCCGGCGCCCAGTCCGCCGGCGACGGCCAGCGCGGCGATGCGGACAAGACGTGGCGGGGGAGGGCAGGGCATGGCGTCGCTCCGAAAGAAGGCGACTTTCCGGCGCAAAGCTCATGCCATGCCTGGCAGGCCTCAAAACTGACGTCGTGCGTCGGTTATGAGGCTTGGGGCCCCGATCGAGCTGACGATTTCTGTTCGTTGCTGACCAAGGATGTCAGTCTTGTAAGGACTTGCGTGGCTGATTTGTGCAAATGTCACGAGTTGTGCGTGACCTGGCCAGCCCGCGCAAGCTCACTCCATGGCCATCGCGGTATGGCTGAAACCACCGTCGACATAGGTGATTTCGGCGCTGATGCCGGCCGCAAGGTCGGACAGCAGGAAGGCGGCGGTGTTGCCGACGTCCTCGATGGTCACGTTGCGACGGATGGGCGCCTGGGCCGCGAACTGGCCCAGCAGCTTGCCGAAGTCCTTGATGCCCGAGGCCGCCAGCGTCTTGATCGGGCCGGCCGAGATGCCGTTGACCCGCACGCCCTTGGAGCCCATCGCCTGCGCCAGGTAGCGCACGCTGGCTTCCAGGCTGGCCTTGGCCAGGCCCATGGTGTTGTAGTTGGGCACGACGCGGATGGCGCCCAGGTAGCTCAGCGTCAGCAGGGCGGCGCCCTCGCGCAGGCGCGGTGCCGCCAGCTTGGCCATGGCCGGGAAGCTGTAGGCCGAGATGTCGTGGGCGATGCGGAAGTTCTCGCGCGTCATGCCTTCGAGGAAATTGCCGGCAATCGCCTCGCGCGGCGCGAAACCGATGGAATGGACGAAACCGTCGAACTCCGGCCAGGCCTCGCCCAACTGGTTGAACAAGGCTTCCATCTGCTCGTCGCTGGTCACGTCGCAGTCGAAAACCAGCTGGGAGCCGAATTCGGCGGCGAACTCGGTGATGCGGTCCTTGAAGCGCTCGCCTTGATAGCTGAAAGCCAGCTCGGCGCCTTCGCGGTGGCAGGCACGGGCAATGCCGTAGGCGATGGAGCGGTTGGACAGCACGCCCGTGATCAACAGCCGCTTGCCGGCGAGAAAGCCCATTCTTGTCTCCTGTGAGGTCTCAAACAGC
>CBHWBD010000180.1:0-10586 GCA_966111775.1 uncultured Comamonadaceae bacterium
CAGGGCGGGCCATCAGGGATTCGTTTGGCTTGACGGACGGGGAAGTCCTTGTAGTGTTCTCGGGAGACAGCCGCTGCTGCCTAACGCGGGCGACTGCGCCACAACACGGGCGCAGCAGCCAAACACAAGCCGTTGACTTGTCAGCGAATCTTGGCGATTGACTGTATTTTTGTGCAGCACTGAATTCCTACCCGAAAGCAGCGGGCACTTACAAGTTCGCTTTGAACAGGAGCCGGGGCCGTGGAGGCGCATCATGCCACTCAGTCGCGGGCGGGCCGGGAAGGCGCTTGGGCGGTGCCGAAGCAGCTCTGCTCACACCCTGACGTCCTCCACGAAAGCAGCCCCGCCTTTCGCTCCATCTCTTGCGCCAGCGCAAACCGCGCGGCGTACTGCCTCCTACAGTGGTCGGCAACCCGACGTCCTCTGGAGGCGCTTCCCATGAACACCCGACCCGACTCCGCCGCCAGGTGGGCCGCCCTCGCTGGCCTGCTCGCCGCCGCCCTGCTCGCCGGCTGCAGCGTCGCCGTGCAGAACACCGAGCCCGCCCGGCGGCTCGCGCGTGACGCCCTGCCGGCGGGCGACCTCGCGGTCGGCTGGCGGGTGTTCCAGCAGAAATGCGCCGGCTGCCATGGCGTAGCCGCGACCGGCAGCGCGAATGCCCCCGACCTGCTGCCGCGGCTGCGTGAGATGGGTGCCCATCAGTTCGCCGGCCTGGTGCTGCGGCGCTACGACTGGATCTTCGCGGCCGCCGAGTCCAGCCCCGCCAACACCAGCCAGGACGATCTGGCCGACCGCGTCCTGCGCGGCCGTGAGGGCACGCTGACGATGCCGGCCTGGCAGGGCGACCCGGCCGTCACCGCCCACATCACCGACCTGTACGCCTACCTGGCCGCGCGGGCCGACGGTTCGCTGGGCACCGGCCGGCCACGTTAGTTCACTCCAGCACGAACACTGCCGCACTGCGCGCCGGCACCTCGAAGCGGCCGGCCGCGAAGCGCGCCTCGCGCTTCACGCGCTCGTCGGCACCGCCGCGTTGCACCGGGTGCAAGCGCCATGTCTCCTTTGCCTCCTCGGGCAGCGTCAAGGTCTGCGCCGTTGGCGCCACATTGATCAGCGTCATCACCGCCTTGAAGCGCGCGCCGGGCAGGCCGCGGCCGTCGATGCGCGTCGCGACCAGCACCGGGTTCTGCCCCGCGCCGCTGCCGGAGAAGCTGACGCGCTTCCGGATCTCGGCAGCCGTCGGCAGGCGCAGCAGCGGCGTGCTGGCGCGGATCGTCAGCAGGTCGCGGAAGACGTCGCGTGCCCAGGCGATGTCGGCCGGTGCCGGAGCGATCGACGGGTCGGCCAGGCGCTCGCGAGCCAAGGCCCAATCGCGGCCGTCGCGGCCGTAGTTGTCCTGCTTCGGCGGCAGACCGGTGCCGAAGTGGTTGGTCTGGTAGCTCCAGTCGAGGCGGTTGAACCAGTCGCCCGAGTCGTAGCTGTTGCGGTCCAGGCTCTTGCTGCGCAGGATGTCCTGGCCAGCATGGAAGTAGGCCACGCCCTGGCTGAAGGCAACCAGGGCCGCGCCCAGCATCTGCACGCGAGCCCGGTCCTCCCGGCTCGTCGCCAGCGGCAGCTTCAGCGTGTCGATGTCGAACAGGGTCTGGTTGTCGTGGTTCTCGACATAGTTGACGACCTCGCCGGGCTCTGACGCGAAGCCGGCGGGCTGGTCGCCGTAGGGCATGGCGTCGAGGCGCTTGGTCTCGCCGCGCCAGGTCGTCAGCTGATAGCCGCGCAGCGAGCCGGCCAGGCCGACGCGGATCATGTCGGCCGTGGCCAGCAATTCCTCCGGCTTCGCGTTGCCGAGCGCGTTGGGCGCGTAGACCAGACCATTCAGCCAGCCCTGGCGACGCACGCTGTCGTCGCCGCCCTCGCCTGCGCCGCCGCCGCGGGCCGCATCACGCATGCGGTCGCTGAAGCTGCCGATGCCGGAGCCGTTGAGCGACAGCTGCGAGGCCTGCACGAAGCGCGCGCCGTTGCCCACCTCGCCGAAGTTCCAGCCCTCGCCCAGCAGTTGCACCGGCCGGCCGGCCTCGGCGTTGACACGGGCCTGCAGGCGCTCCATGGCCTCGCGCGGCTGGTGGCCCATCAGGTCGAAGCGCATCGAGTCGATCTTGTACTGGCGCACCCACAGCGCCGCCGAGTCGATCATCAGCTTGGCCATCATGCGGTGCTCGGTGGCCGTGTTGTCGCAGCAGGTCGAGCGTTCGATCTCGCCCTTGGCGTTGAGCCGGTGGTAGTAGCCGGGCACCAGGCGGTCCAACACCGACTTGGGCGCCTGGCCGGCGGCCGCCATGTGGTTGTAGACCATGTCCATGCCGACGCGCAGGCCGGCCTGGTGCAGGGCCATCACCATCGCGCGGAACTCGGTGACTCGCTTCAACGGATCGGTGGCATAGCTGCCCTCGGGCGCGTTGAAGTGCCAGGGGTCGTAGCCCCAGTTGAAGCAGTCGTCCGCCGCCACGGCCATGACGGCGGCCTGCTGGGCTTCGCTGTCGGCCGGCGCCCTGGGCACATCGGGCACCCTGCAGCCGCGCTCGGGCACGCTGGCGAGGTCGAAGACGGGCAGCAGATGCACATCCGTCAGGCCGGCCTTGGCCAGCGCCTTGAGATGCTTCATGCCATTCGAAGCACCTTCGGTGAAGGCCAGGTATTTGCCGCGCCAGGCCGGGCGCACCGTCGCGTCGCTGGCCGAGAAGTCGCGCACATGCAGCTCGTAGATGACCTGATCGGTCGCCGCCTTCACGCGCGTCGGGCGCGGCACGGTGTCCCAGCCGCGCGGCTTGAGCGCGGGCGAGGCCGGGTCGGCGACCACGCTGAGGCGCGAATCGGCCGTCAGCGCCACCGAGTAAGGGTCGGTGACGAGGTTGCGCACGCGGCCATGGGTGGGCGTGACGACGTCGACGAGATAGCGGTAGGCCTGGCCGCTCAGGTCACCCGGCAGCTCGGCGCGCCAGGCGCCGGTGGCGGCATCGAAGCGCATGGCGTCCGCCGCGACAGCCGGTGAATCGGGGCCGCCATGGCGGCACAGCACCACGCGCTGGGCCGTGGGTGCCCAGACGGCAAAGCGCGTCTGCGCCTTGGCGGGATGGGCGCCGAAGTCCTTCACGCCCTCGGCAGCCGCATAGAGGTCGTCCAGGGCGCCCGGCAGTTGCAGGCCGGTCGCAGCCATCACGCGCCCGTCGGCGCCTTCGTGCACCAACACCAGTTGCTCACGCAGCAGCGCGGCGACGTCCACGCCCGCCGCCGTCGCGAAGCGCGGCCCCTCGCCGATGAAGCGAAAACGTACCGGCAGCGCGGCCGCGCTCGGCGTCAGGTCGAGCCCACCATCGGCCCCGCCGACAGCCTCACCCACCGGCGCCTTCACCCCCGCCGCCCGGGCGTGATACAGGCGCAGCCGCTCCCCCGCCTGCAGCTTCAGCCCCGGCCATTGCAGCGTATGCGCGTCCAGCCAATAGGCCTCGGCGGCCGGCCGCGCAGCAGCGCTCGGCATCGGCACCTCGGCATTGCAGTCGTCCAGGTCGCCGGCCCGGGCAGCGCCCGCGATCAGGGTCAGGACCAGCAACGTCGACACCAGCCAGGGGCGAGAAGGCATCAAGGTCTCCTTTGTGTTTTTGGAATAGTAGCAAAACTACATTCATCGAAATCCCGCTAGCGCATTTCCCTGGGTCGTCGCTATGCTCGGCGCAGTCTTGATGAGTAGTTTGATTACATGAAGCACTTCACGGACAAGTTTTCGACCGCTGCGGCCTTGCTGGCGGCAGCCGCCCTGACGGCTTGCGGCGGTGGTGGTGGCAGCAGCGCGGCCCCTGCTCCAGCCCCCGCACCCGCTCCGGCGCCAGCCCCTGCTCCCGCACCGCCCCCCGCCCCCTTGCCGGCACCCGACGTCAGCGCCGTCACGGCCGCCGACCCCGGCAGCCCCCTGCCCGAGGGCTGGCAGCGTGGCGCCTTCATGCAGATCTTCGTGCGCAGCTACCAGGACAGCGACGGCGACGGCATCGGCGACCTGCGCGGCCTGATCGGCAAACTCGACTACCTGAAGGACCTGGGCGTCGGCGGCATCTGGCTGATGCCCGTCACCAAGAGCCAGGACGGCGACCACGGCTATGCCGTCGTCGACTACCGCGACGTCGAGCCCGCCTACGGCAAGCTGGCCGACCTGGACGAACTGATCAAGCAGGCCCATGCCCGCGGCATCGGCGTCATCCTCGACTACGTGATGAACCACAGCGCCGGCCAGCACCCGCTGTTCATCAATGCCAAAGACTCGGCCACCAACCCCTGGCGCGACTGGTATGTCTGGCAGAACCCGGCGCCCACCGGCTGGAGCATCTACGGCGGCAACCCCTGGCGCAGCACGAGCAACGGCGCCTATTACGCCCCCTTCTGGGACCAGATGCCCGACTTCAACCTGCTGAAGACCGAGGTCGTCGACTTCCACAAGAACGCGCTGCGCTTCTGGCTGAACCGCGGCGTCGACGGCTTCCGCTTCGACGCCGTCGGCAACCTGGTCGAGAACGGTCCCAATGCCTGGGAAGACCAGCCGCGCAACTACACGCTGATGAACGAGATCCGCGTGCTGCTGAACGGCTATTCGCGCCGCTACATGGTCTGCGAGGCCCCGGCCGACCCGCAGGGCTTCGGCGCGCCCACGGCCTGTGGCGGCGCCTTTGCCTTCGACCTGCAGAACGCGCTGATGGGCTCGGCCCGCGGCCAGGCGTCTGCCGTCACCAGCCTGGTCAACTACTTCAAGACGTCCACGCCGGGCATGGCGCCCATGCTGTCCAACCACGACAGCTTCGCCGGCCTGCGCCCGGCCGACCAGCTCAATGCCAACCTGGCCCAGCTCAAGCTCGCCGCCAGCGCCTATCTGCTGCTGCCCGGCACGCCCTTCATCTACTACGGCGAAGAGATCGGCATGCGCGGCGCCACCTCGCTCAGCGGCGACGCGGCCATTCGCACGCCGATGAGCTGGTCCACGGCCGCCAACGCCGGCTTCTCGACCGCGACGCCCTACCGTGCCCTGGCATCCAACGCCGCGACCAACAACGTCGCCACCCAGCAGGCCGACCCCGACTCCCTGCTCAACCACTACCGCGCCCTGCTGGACCTGCGCAAGACCCTGCCCGCCCTGCGCGACGGCGGCTTCGTGAGCGCCAGCGCCGTCGACACGGTGCTGACGTATCAACGCCGCAGCGCTGGCCAGACTGTCGTGGTTGCGATCAACTTCGGCAGCAGCGCCGCGCAAGCCAACAGCGCCGACCTGCCCGCCAACGCATCCCTGCAGGGCAAGCTCGGTGCCGCCGACATCGCGGCCGATGCCACCGGTGCCGTCCACATTGCCATGCCCGCCCAGAGCGTGCGCGTCTACGTCGTTCGCTGAACCATGCCCATCAAGTCCTTCATCAGCACCGCTCTCGCCGCCGCGTTGGCCCTTCCAGCCGCGGCTCAGATCGACACCCGCCCCGTGCCGCCCCGGCCCCAGGCCAGCACGCTGCCGGCGAACTGGCAGCACGGCGTCTTCATGGAAGTCTTCGTGCGCGGCTACCAGGACAGCAACGGCGACGGCATCGGCGACCTGAAGGGCCTCACGAAGCGGCTGGACTATCTGAAGAAGCTCGGCGTCAGCGGCCTGTGGCTGATGCCCATCACGGCCAGCTCCGATCACGACCACGGCTACGCGACGACCGACTACCGCAACATCGAACCGCAGTACGGCACCCTCGCCGATTTCGACGAGCTGATCCGCGAGGCGCACAAGCGCGGCATCGGCATCGTCATGGACTACGTGATCAACCACGCGTCCTGGCAGTTCCCGCCCTTCCAGCAGGCCCTGGCCGACCGCAACAGTCCCTGGCGCAGCTGGTTCGTCTGGAATCCCAACCCCGGCCCGGGCTGGGACATCTGGGGCAAGGTCCCCTGGTACGACGCGGCGCAGAAGCCCTGGACCTGGACGGGCGAATGGAAGGACCTGCCCGCTGTTCAGCCCGGTTCGCCCGACATCTTCTTCGGCACCTTCGGGCCCCATATGCCGGACTTCAACATGCGCAATCCGGTGGTCGTGCAGTACCACGAGGACTCCATGCGCTTCTGGCTCAACCGCGGCCTGGACGGCTATCGCCTGGACGCCGTGCCTCACCTGATCGAGAACAGCGCCAAGGACTGGAACGACCAGCCCGAGAGCCGCGTGCTGACCAAGCATTTCCAGGACCTCATCAAGAGCTACCCGGGCCGCTACGTCGTCTGCGAGGCCACGGCCGAGCCCATCGCCTACGGCAACCCCGACCTCTGCGGCGGCGCCTTCGCCTTCAACCAGAACTACGAAATGATCAAGGCGGCCAAGGGCGACACGGCCGCCGTGCAGAAGATGGCCGACTACTACCGGACCATGTCACCGACCATGGCGACCTTCCTGCACAACCACGACATCTTCACCGGCCAGCGCGTCTGGGACCAGCTGCATGGCGACGAGGCCCGCTACCGCCTGGCGGCCGCCAGCTATCTGCTGCTGCCGGGCACGCCCTTCGTCTACTACGGCGAGGAGATCGGCCAGGCCGGTATTGATGGCAAGGGTGACGACCCGCTGCGCTCGCCCATGAGCTGGACGGCCGCCGGTGGCTTCTCCACCGGTCAGCCCTTCCGCCCGCTGGCGCTGAACCGCAGCACGCATAACGCCGAAAGCCAGCAGCGGGACGCCGGCTCGCTGTTCAACTTCTACCGTGAGCTCATCCAGCTGCGCCGCGACTCCGCGGCGCTGACCCTGGGCCGCTACGAGGCCGACAAGGTGGAAGGCGCCGTCTGGACCTTCGAGCGCGTGCAGGACCAGCAGCGCGTCCTCGTCGCCATCAACTACGGCGACACGACGGCCCGCATCGAACTGCCGGCTCGGGCCCGGGCGCTCTATCCCAAGGGCGCTGCCTCCGCCACGCTGCCACCGCTGTCGGTGCGCCTCTACAGGTTGCAAGCGCCATGAAGAAGTCCCTGATCACCCTGACCACAGCCCTGTTGATGAGCCTGAACACGATGGCCGCCGGCCTTCAGCATGTCGAACCGCCCAACTGGTGGGTCGGCATGCGCGACACCTCCCTGCAACTGATGCTGCATGGCAGCGGCATTGCCGACACGCAGCCGACGCTGGCGCCCTACCCCGGCGTGACGCTGAAAGGCAGCCATCGCGCCACCAGCGCCAACTATCTCTTCGTCGACCTGGATGTCGGCCCCGAGGCCAAGCCCGGCGAACTGGTGCTGACGCTGGCCGGCCAGACGCTGCGCTACCCGCTGCTGGCCCGCGCACCGGGATCGGCGCAGCGCGAGGGCTTCGGCCCCAAGGACGCCATCTATCTCGTCGTGCCCGACCGCTTCGCCAAAGGTGAAAAGGACGGTGGCAGCGGCCGGCAGGCCGACATGAAGGAAGGCCTGCACCGCGACGACCCCGGCGGCCGCCATGGCGGCGACCTGGCCGGCCTGCGCGAGCATCTCGGCTATATCGCCGGCCTGGGCTTCACCCAGGTCTGGCCCACGCCCCTGGTCGAGAACAACAGCACCAGGTACAGCTATCACGGCTATGCGGCGACCGACTTCTACAAGATCGATCCGCGCTTCGGCACGAACGACGACTTCGGCGGCTTCGTCAGCGAGGCCCGCGCCAAGGGCGTCGGTGTCATCCAGGACATCGTGCTCAACCACATCGGTGGCGGCCACTGGTGGATGGCCGACCTGCCGGCACCGGACTGGGTCAACGCCTGGCCGCAGTACACCGAGACGCACCACGCGCGCATGACGCTGCAGGACCCCTATGCCTCGACCAGCGACCGCCTGCGCTTCACCGACGGCTGGTTCGTGCCCGGCATGCCCGACCTCAACCAGCGCCGCCCCGAACTGGCCGCCTATCTGACGCAGATGACGCTGTGGTGGATCGAGCGCTACGGCCTGTCGGGCATCCGCACCGACACCTATTCCTACTCCGACCGAGACTTCCTGACCCGCTGGTCGGCCCGCGTCATGCAGGAGTACCCGCGCCTGAACATCGTCGGCGAGGAGTGGAGCCCGCACCCCGCCGTGGTGGCCTACTGGCAGCGCGGCAAGAGGAACCACGACGGCTATGTCTCGCAGGCGCCGAGCATGATGGACTTCCCGCTGCAGACCAACCTGCTCGCCGCGCTGACCGAGGACGATGGGCCCCACACCGGCCTGACCAAGCTCTACGAGGGCCTGGCCCACGACTTCGTCTACCCCGACCCCGCCAACCTCGTCCTCTTCGACGGCAACCACGACACGCCGCGCCTCTTCTCGCTGCTGAAGAACGACGTCGGCCTGACCCGGATCGCGCTGGCCTACCTCGCGACGACGCGGCGCATCCCGCAGCTCTTCTACGGCAGCGAGCTGCTGATGCAGAGCCCCGTGGAACGCGACGACGGCCGCGTGCGCGCCGACATGCCGGGCGGCTGGAAGGGCGACAGGGTCAACGCCTTCACCGGCGCCGGCCTGAGCGCCGAGCAGCGTGAGATGCAGGACTGGACACGCCGCCTCTTCAACTGGCGCAAGGGCGCCGCGGTCGTCCACGACGGCGCACTGATGCAGTTCGCGCCCCTGGAGGGCTGCTATGTCTTCTTCCGCTACGGCGGCGGCCGCACCGTCATGGTGGTGCTGAACAAGAACGCCAAACCGGTGGAACTGGCCCTGGCCCGCTTCGGCGAACGCCTGGCTCTTGGCGACGCGGCGCGTGACGTGCTGGGCGGCCAGGCCTTCAAGCTCGGCGCGACGCTCACCGTGCCGGCGCGCAGCCCGCTCATCCTCGAGATCTCGCGCTAGAAGACAAAAGGGCTCCTTGCGGAGCCCTTTCCTGCGTGCGGCGCAGGCCGATCAGCGCGGCTGGCGGCGGCGTGCGAACAGGCCGATGGCGCCCAGGCCGGCCAGCAGCAGCGCATAGCTCTCGGGCTCGGGCACCGGGACGGCTTCGGCCGTGAAGGAATAGGCCAGCTTGTTCTGGCTTTGGGCCGTGATGGCCGCAAAGCTGGCCGCACCCGCATTGGCCGTCAGCACCAGTTTGACGTCCTTGACCGTGAAGGCCGTGGCGTCGTTCAGGGCGCCCGACGTGGCACCGAAGTAGTAGCCGCTGGCCGACCGGTTCAGCGCCGTCTGCGGCAGCACGGTGGTCGCGCCACCCAGCACGCTGAGGGTGCCGCCGGCCGTCAGGCTGGTCGAAGCGGAAGCACCCGCCTCGAAGAAGACCACGTTGCCGGCGGCGCTGTTGAGCGTGTTGCCCAGATTCCAGCCGCTGTTCGCGGTCACGGTGAACTGGGGCAGCAGCAGATCCTTGGTCACGACGCCCGCGCTGAAGGATTGCACCGACACGTCCTTGAAGCTCCATTCGAAGCCACCGGCGGTCACGGCGCCGAGCACGAAATCGCTGGCGGCGGCGTTGTCATAGCTCAGCTTGTAGGGGCCGGCGTCGATGGTCACGACGGCAGCGCCGGCCAGGCCGGAAACCAACAGGGCCGCCACAGCGGCAAGAGACTTCAACTTCATGCTTTTCTTCCCCTCGAGCACCGGGACGACGGCCCGGTGAAAACCCGGCAATGCTAGTCACCGTAACGGGAAGAAATTCTGTAAACACCGCAGAACTGACGATCCTAGGGGGGTGAAAACACCCCCCGATCTGCGGGAAGAACGGTTCAGGGCAGGCGCAGCAGCTCGAAAGGCCCACGGCCCGATGCCGCGGTGATGAGGCCCAGCACGCGCGCCGGCTCGCTGCCCAGCATGCCCCAATGGAAGCGCCAGCCCCAGTTGCCGCCCAGCACGCCCGGCACATTCATGCGATGGGCGCTCCCCAGGCCGAGCACGTCCTGCAGCGGGTAGACGGCCATGTTCGCCACCGAGTTGGCGCAGGCGCGGATCATGGCCCAGTGCACGTCCTGCTCACCGCAGGCCAGGTAGGAGCCCGCGAACGCGCGTTCACGAGGTTTCGCCTGGTCCCACCAGCCGCGCACGGTGTCGTTGTCGTGGGTGCCGGTGTAGGCCACCGACGTCTTGTTCCACATGTGCGGCAGGAACTCGTGGTCACCCTCGGCACCGAAGGCGAACTGCAGGATCTTCATGCCGGGGAAGCCGCAGCCGTCGCGCAGTGCATGCACGTCGTCGGTGATGAAGCCGAGGTCCTCGGCCACGATGGGCAGCGGGCCGAGGGCTTGTCTGATGGCGTCGAACAGGGCCATGCCGGGGCCGGTCTTCCACTCGCCGCGCTTGGCGTCGGGACTGTCGCCGGGGATCTCGTAATAGCCGGCAAAGCCGCGGAAGTGGTCGATGCGGAAGACGTCGGCCTGGCTCAGCGCCCGCCGCACGCGCGCCGTCCACCAGGCGTAGTTCTCGGCGGCCATCTTGTCCCAGCGGTAGAGCGGGTTGCCCCAGCGCTGGCCCAGTGGACCCAGGTCATCGGGCGGCACGCCGGCCACGACGGTGGTCTGGAAGTCCTTGTCGAGCTCGTAGAGGTCGGGGCGCGACCAGCAGTCGGCGCTGTCGTGGGCGACGAAGATGGGCAGGTCGCCCAT
>CBHWBD010000181.1:0-10470 GCA_966111775.1 uncultured Comamonadaceae bacterium
ACACGTGCCAGTTCTGCGCCATCGAATGCTTGGCCGGGAACTCGGTCAGCTCGAAATAGTGGGTGGCGAACAGCGTGAAGGCGCGGGTCTTGTCGTGCAGATGGCTGGCGATGGCCGAGGCCAGGGCCAGGCCGTCGAAGGTGGACGTGCCGCGGCCGATTTCGTCCATCAGCACCAGGGACTGGTCGGTCGCTGAATGCAGGATGGCCGCGCCCTCGGTCATCTCCAGCATGAAGGTGGACTGGGCGTTGGCGAGGTCGTCGGCCGCACCGATGCGGGTGTGGATGGCGTCCATGGGCCCCAGGCGGCAACTGGTGGCGGGCACATAGCTGCCGATGGCGGCCAGCAGCGCGATCAGCGCCACCTGGCGCATGAAGGTGCTCTTGCCGCCCATGTTCGGCCCGGTGATGACCAGCATGCGGGTGCGGGCGTCCAGCCGGCAGTCGTTGGGCATGAATTCGGCACCACCGGTCTCGGCCAGGCGCGCCTGCACGACGGGGTGCCGGCCGGCCTCGATCTCGAGACAGGGTTGGCCGACGAACTCGGGCCGGCACCAGTTCAGCGTGATGGCGCGCTCGGCCAGCGCGGCGAGTGCATCCAGCCCGGCCAACGTGCGGCCCAGGGCGGTCAGCGGCTCCAGGCGGCTGATGAGGGCGTCAATGACCTGCTCGTAGAGCAGCTTCTCACGCGCCAGGGCACGCTCGTTGGCCGACAGGGCCTTGTCCTCGAAGGCCTTCAGCTCCGGCGTGATGTAGCGCTCGGCGTTCTTCAGCGTCTGGCGGCGCTGGTAGTCCATCGGCACCTTGTCGACCTGGCCCTGCGTGACCTCGATGTAGAAGCCATGCACGCGGTTGAACTGCACGCGCAGATTGGCGATGCCGGTGCGGGCGCGTTCGCGGGTTTCGAGGTCCAGCAGGAAGCCGTCGCAGTTCTGCTGGATGCCGCGCAGTTCGTCCAGGTCGGCGTCGAAGCCGTCGGCGATGACGCCGCCGTCGCGCGCCAGCACGGCGGGCTCCAGAGCAATGGCGCGCTCCAGCAGTTCCAGGATGTCGGTCGGCGGGTTCAGGCTGGCGTCACGCAAGGCCGCGGGTGTGGTGGCGCGCAGCTGCGGCAGGGCCTGCAGCGTCGCGCGCAGGCCGGTCAGCTCGCGCGGTCGCACCTGTCGCAGCGCGATGCGGGCGGAGATGCGCTCGACGTCGCTGACCGACTTCAGCGCCTCACGCAGCGGCTCGAAGCCTTCCGCGTGCAGGGCGGCGATGGCATCGTGGCGGGCCATCGCTTCGCCGCGTTCGCGCTTGGGATGCAGCAACCACTGGCGCAGCATGCGGCTGCCCATGCCGCTCTTGCAGCTGTCGATCAGCGAGAAGAGGGTGGGGCTGGACTCGCCGCGCAGCGTCTGGGTCAGTTCCAGGTTGCGCTGGGTGGCGGGCGGCAGGTCCATCAGGTCGCTGGCACGCTGCACGCGCAGCGAGCGCACGTGAGCGAGGGCACGACCCTGGGTGTGTTCGGCAAAGGCGAGCAGTGCACTGCCGGCCGCATGGGCCAACGTCAGCTCGTGGGCGTTGAAGCCCTGCAGATTGGCCACGCCCAGCTGTTCGCTGAGCTTGCGTTGGCCGAGGGCGCCGTCGAACTGCCAGCCAGGTCGGTTGGTGACCGGGAAGCGCGCCTTCATGACGCCGGCCGGTTGGGCCTCGCGGTTGACCAGGATCTCGGCCGGCATCAGCCGCGCCAGCCAGCCCGGCAGCTCGACGTCGCTGCATTCGGCCAGGCCGATCTCGCCCTGGGTCAGCGACAGCCAGGCGAGGCCATGGCGGCGGCCATGGCCGCTGACGCTCAGCAGCACGGCGTCCTGCTTGTCGGCCAGCAGTTCGGAGTCGGTGATGGTGCCCGGCGTGACGACGCGCACCACCTTGCGCTCCACCGGCCCCTTGCTGGCGCCAACCTCGCCAACCTGCTCGGCAATCGCCACCGCCTCGCCCAGCTTGATCAGCTTGGCGAGATAGCTTTCCCGCGCAAGCACCGGCACGCCGGCCATGACGACGGGCTGGCCGGCGCTCTGGCCGCGCTGGGTCAGCGTGATGTCCAGCAGCGCATTGCATTTGCGCGCGTCGTCGTAGAAGACTTCGTAGAAATCGCCCATCCGGTACAGCAGCAGCGTGTCCGGGAAGTCCGCCTTCAGGCCCAGGTACTGGGCCATCATGGGCGTATGGGGCGCGAGGTCGGGGGCGGCGGTATCGGTTTTCATGGGGCCGCGCATTATCTCGGTCCTAGTCGGCCGGCACCCGCAACGCCCTCTCCCTCTCCTTGGCAATGCGCGCCGCAAAGTCGGCGGCGCTGCCGCCGGTCGGCAGATTGCTGACGTCGAGGATGCGGGCGCGGATCTCGGGCCGGTGCAGGGCCTCGTTGAGGGTGGCGTTGATGAGCCGCAGCCTTTCTTCCGGCACGCCGCGTGGTGCGAACAGGCCGAAGGTGGACGACAGATTGGCTTCCGGGAAGCCCAGCTCGGCCAGGGTCGGCACCTCGGGCAGCACCGGCAGCCGCGACGCTGAGCCGATGGCCAGGGCCTTCAGCTGGCCCTGGCGCACGAACTGCAATTGCTGGGCGGCGACGTTGGACGACAGCAGCTCGAACTGGCCGCTCAGTGCGTCGGTGAGCTGCTGGCCGCCGCCCTTGTAGGGGATGTGGATGATGTCGACGCCGGCCGCGGCGCGGATCTGGGCCAGCACCATATGTCCGACAGTCGCATGGCCCGAGGTGGCCCAGCGCAGCCGCCCCGGTGCTGCGCGGGCGGCGGCGAGCATGGCCGCGAAGGTCGATGGCTTGAAGGAGGGATGGGCCAGCACCAGCACCGGCGTGTCCATGATGCTGATCACGGGCGCCACGTCGCGCAGCAGGGCCTCGCCGCCGCGGCTGGCGGGCATGGACGCCGAGGCGGCCGGCGCGAAGACCAGGGGCGAGATGGCGCAAAAGGCCAGGGTGTAGCCGTCGGGCGCGGCATGAGTCAGCCATTCCAGCGCGGTCAGGCCGCCGGCACCGGCGCGGTTCTCCACGACGACGGGCACCTTGAGGCGCGCGCCCATGAACTGGGCCAGGCCGCGGGCCGTGTCGTCGCTGACGCCGCCGGGTGGGTAGGCCACGGCGAGGTGGATGGGCCGCGTCGGCCAATGCTCTTCCGCGATGGCTTCAACGCAAAGCGCAGCGCCGGCAAGCGCCAGCAATTCGCGTCTACGCACCGCGGTATTCCTGGGCGATGCGCCGGGCCAGGGCGATAAAGGTGGCTGTCGGGCCTTCCTGGTCGTGGCCGCGGAAGGCCAGGGTCAGTGGCGCTTCGAGCTGGGCATGTTTCTCTAGAGGCCGGCAGACGACGGAATGGGCATGCATGCCGCGCATGGATGCCGGCACGACCGAGATGCCAGCTCCGGCGGCGACCAGGTTCATGTTCATCATCATGCGGTCGACCTCGATGAAGCTGCGCGGCCGCACGCCATGGCGCTCGCACAGGGCCAGCAGGTTGGCATAGAGGCCCGGCGCGCCGGGGCGGCGCACGAGGATGAGGTCCTCGTTCTCGAGTTCGGCCAGCGGCACGGGCGTGGTCGATGCGCGTGGCAGCGCGGCCAGGCGATGGTCCAGCGGCAGGGCCAGCAGGGCCGGCTCGGTCAGCAGGGTCTCGAAGCTGACGCCCTCGGGTTGGGCGACCGGTACCCGCAGCAGGCCACAGTGCAGCCGGCTCTTGGCGATGGCATCGATGAGGCCGGCGGCGTTGTCCTCGGTCATCGTCAATGCGATGCCGGGCTGCTCGCTGCGGCAGGCGCGCAACACCGCCGGGGTGAAGGCATGCGCCGCGGCGGAGCTGGTAAACCCGATGGTCAGCACGCCATGCTGGCCGCTGGCAAGACGCGCCATGCGGTCGCGCATGTCGCCGAAATCGCGCATCAGCCGCTTGGCTTCCTCGAGGAACTGGCGACCGCCGTCGGTCAGGCTGACGCCCTTGGGATGGCGGTGCAGCAGCACGATGCCCAGCTCCTGCTCCAGCGCCTTGATCTGCTGGCTCAGCGGCGGCTGCTGCATGCCCAGCAGGGCCGCGGCGCGCGTCATGTGGCCGGTCTCGGCGACGGTCACGAAATAGCGCAGATGCCGCAGCTCCATGGTTTCTCCATATTCATTTCGTCTTGAATCGGCTGTTGGAGTTTATTTGACGCTATGGAGGCTCGTCGCTAAGGTGACGCAATGAATACAACGACGACGTGGATGGCCGCCGGCTGGCTCGCCTGTGCGACGAGTGCCTCAGCGGCGGCGCCTGAGGTGACCGCCGAGGTCGCGCCTGCGACGATCGGCTGTCCGGTCAACGTCGGCGAAGCCACGACCTGTCTGGCCGGCCGGGACAGCGCCGGCGCCTTCTATCTGATCGCCATGCCCAAGGCCTGGAATGGCGATCTCGTCCTGCACGCCCATGGCGGACCCTTCCTCGGCGCGCCGACGGCCAAACGCGTCGCGGAGGATCTGGAGCGCTGGTCCATCATGCCGCGCCTGGGCTATGCCTGGGCGGCGTCCAGCTACCGCCAGGGTGGTGTCGCGGTGACCGCCGCCGCGGAGGACACCGAGAGATTGAGGCGTCTCTTCATCGACAAGGTGGCCAAGCCCCAACATGTCTGGTTGCACGGCCAGTCCTGGGGTGCCAGCGTGGCGGCCAAGGGGGCCGAGCTCTTCGCCGCCGGCAAGCCCTACGACGCCGTGCTGCTGACCTCGGGCGTGCTGGGCGGGGGCACGCGCAGCTACGACTTCCGCCTCGACCTGCGCGTCGTCTACCAATACCTCTGCCGCAACCACCCGCTGCCGAGCGAGCCGCAGTACCCGTTGAACACGGGCTTGCCGGCCGATTCCAGGCTGACGCAGGCGGAACTGGCCAGGCGAGTGGATGACTGCCTCGGTCTCGACAAGCCGGCGGCCCAGCGCGCGGCCGGGCAGGCGGCCAAACTCAAGACCCTCGTCGACGTCATCCGCATTCCGGAACGCAGCATCACCTCGCATCTGAACTGGGCCACCTGGCACTTCCAGGACATCGCGCTGAAACGGACGGGTGGTGCCAGCCCCTTCGGCAATGCGGGCGTGAGCTACTTCGGTTCAGGCGACGACGCGGCGCTCAATGCCGGCGTGCTGCGCTACACGGCCGATCCCAAGGCGGTGGCGACGCTGGCGGCCGACGCCGACCTGGGCGGGCGCATCCCGGTGCCGGTATTGACGGCGCATGCCATCCACGACCCGACCGCCATGGTCGAGCTGCAGGACAACTTCGGCCGCACCATGGCCGCGGCCGGGCGCGGGGACGCGCTGGTGCAGACCTACACCAGCGATCGCGACCACAGCTATCTCAGCGACCCGACCTATGCCGCGCTGATGGAGGCCCTGGTGGCCTGGGCGACGCAGGGCAGGAAGCCGACGCCTGAGGGTGTGGCTGCGGGCTGCGAGAAGGCGAGGGCAGTGCTGGGGGCGACGTGCCGGTTTGAGCCGGGGTACGTGCCCAAGCCGCTCGACACGCGGGTGCCGCCGCGGGCGAAGCCGTAAAAAACAAAAGGCCCGCGATGCGGGCCTCGGTCGCTGCTCATGCCAGCCGGTAAGCATGCCGGCTGTCCTGAACGAGCCGTCAGACAGGCCGCAGGGCCTGTCTTCGGCGCTCGTTCAGTCCTCCGACTTGAACACCAGCTTGACTTCGTGGGTCTGCGGAGCGCCCGTGCCTTCGAACTTCCACTGGCTCAGGGCTTCGGTGGCGGCGCGGTCGAACACGCGCTTGGGTTCGGCTTCCACGACTTCGACGTTGGAGACCTTGCCGTCGCCGGCGATGGTCATCTTGGCGCGCACGCTGCCGGCGCTGATGTTCTTCTTGACGGCTTCGCTGGGGTACTCGGGGGCGACCTTCTTCAGGACCTTGGCATCGGCATGGGCCAGGGAAGCAGCGGCGACGAGGGCGAGGGCGACAGCGGAACGGGCAAACATCAGTAGCGTCTTTCAGTCTGGTTGAACGGTGTGAATGAAGCGGCTTGTGACCGCGTTGCAGCACGCATTCTGGCCAGTCGGGCCCCCACAGGTAAGGGGTGTGGCCGTGCAGAAGTCACGCACGGATGGTCGGGTTAGCCCGTAGGGAGCGCTAACGCCAACTCCGTCACGGCGATCCAATGAAAAAGCCCTCGCGAGAGGGCTTGTTTCGGCGAGTGCTCGGGGCTCAGACCGGCGCTTCGCCGCTGTCGTCCTTCTTGATGCGCACCGGAGCACGCTTCTTCGGCGCCGGGGCGGCCGGCACCTGCTCCACCACCGGCGCGGCCGGCGCTGCGGCGTCTTCTTCCTTGATGACGCGTGTGTAGGGCGCCAGCATGGTGACGAGCTGGGCGTAGATCTTGGGGTTGCCGGCCACGACTTCGCGCTGGTGCAGGAAGTCGGCCTCGCCGGTGAAGTTGCCGACCAGGCCACCGGCCTCGGAGACGATCAGCGAGCCCGCTGCCAGGTCCCAGGGCTGCAGGCCGGTCTCGAAGAAGGCGTCGTAGTAGCCGGCGGCCACGTAGCAGAGGTCCAGGGCAGCGGCACCCGGGCGGCGCAGACCTGCGCAGACTTGCATCACGTCCTCGAACATCTTCACGTAGCGCTTGAAGTTGTCGCCACGGCGGAACGGGAAGCCGGTGCCGATCAGCGCGTCGCTCATGCGGGTGCGCTTGGACACGCGCAAGCGGCGATCGTTCAGGAAGGCGCCGCGGCCCTTGCTGGCGTAGAAGAGGTCGTTGCGGGTCGGGTCGTAGACGACGGCCTGCTGCACGACGCCGCGGTGCGCCAGCGCGATGGACACGCAGTACATCGGCAGGCCGTGGATGAAGTTGGTGGTGCCGTCCAGCGGATCGATGATCCAGACGTAGTCGGAATGCTTGTTGCCGTGACTGCGGCCCGACTCTTCGGCGAGGATGCCGTGGTCCGGGTAGGCGCCCAGCAGCGTCTCGATGATCACCCCTTCCGCGGCGTGGTCGACCTCGGTGACGAAGTCGTTCGGGCTCTTGGTGTTGATGCGCAGAGCTTCGAGGTCCAGCGAGGCGCGGTTGATGAGGGCGCCAGCCGCACGAGCCGCCTTGATGGCGACATTGAGCATGGGGTGATGGGACGTTTGCAGCATGCGTGGCACTCGCTGGGAAGAAGGGGCTGACAGGGGGAAAGAGCGGCGGGGCGCCCTAAGACGCCCCGGATAATCGCCAGATTCTAGCTGCAGCCCCCGTAGTAACCCGTGGAATCCACACGCTTCGTTCTGATCAACACCAGCCATGCCGGCAACGTCGGCGCCACGGCGCGGGCGATGAAGGTGATGGGCTTCAAGGATCTCGTGCTGGTGGCGCCGCGTTTTGCCGACGTGCTCTGCCACGAGGAGGCCGTGGCCATGGCCAGCGGCGCGGCCGACATCCTGGCCCGGGCCCGCGTCGTCGAGACCCTGACGGAGGCCCTGGACGGCGTGGACTTCGCCTGCGCCACCGCCATGACGCCGCGCGACTTCGGTCCGCCGACGCGCGAGCCGCGGCCCCTGTTTGCCGAGCTTGCTGCCCGCGAGGCTGCGCCGCGCCTGGCCCTGGTGTTCGGCTCCGAGCGCTACGGCATGAGCAACGAGGACGTCTACCGCTGCCATGCCGTGCTCAGCATCCCCACCCATTCTGACTACGGTTCGCTCAATCTCGCCCAGGCCGTGCAGCTGCTGGCCTACGACCTGCGCCAGGCGGCGGGTGGCTTCGACGTGCAGGCCCGCACGCCCGACCCCGAACGGGCCGATGCACGTGCCGTGCAGGGCCTGCTCGAGCATCTGCAGGCCGCGCTGACCGACATCGGCTTCCTGGACCCCGCCGCGCCGCGCAAGCTGATGCCGCGCCTCAACCAGCTCTTCAACCGGGCCGGCCTGACGAATGAGGAAGTCCACATCCTGCGCGGCATCGCCCGCCAGATGCAGAAGACCTCAGCGCCAGCAGGCCCAAGCCAGGCCTCCTAGACTCCGCGCCATGTTCCAAC
Organism: uncultured Comamonadaceae bacterium; assembly: GCA_966111775.1. Lineage (GTDB taxonomy): Bacteria > Pseudomonadota > Gammaproteobacteria > Burkholderiales > Burkholderiaceae_C > Pelomonas. The sequence continues at coordinate 8,026 of CBHWBD010000181.1, forward strand.
GCCTGCGCGAAGACATCGCCCTCATCCTCGAACGCGATCCGGCCGCCCGGTCGACGTGGGAGGTGCTGACCTGTTACCCGGGCCTGCACGCGTTGATGTTCCACCGCCGCGCCCACTGGTTCTGGCAGCGCGGCTTCAAGTGGCTCGGCCGCTGGATCTCGCACTGGGGCCGGTTCTTTACCGGCATCGAGATCCACCCGGGCGCGCGCATCGGCCGCAAGGTCTTCATCGACCACGGCATGGGCATCGTCATCGGCGAGATGGCCGAGATCGGCGAGGGCTGCACCATATACCAGGGCGTGACGCTGGGCGGCACCTCGCTGGTCAAGGGCGCCAAGCGGCATCCGACGCTGGGCCCGGGCGTCATCGTCGGCGCCAATGCCAGCGTGCTCGGCGGCTTCACGGTGGGTGCCGGGGCGCGCATCGGCTCGGGCGCCGTCGTCACCAAGCCGGTGCCTGCGGGCGCCACGGCCGTCGGCAACCCGGCCCGCATCATCGAGGCAGCCAGCGAGCAGGCCCGTGAGGAGGCTGCCGCCAAGATGGGCTTCTCGGCCTATGGCGTGACCCAGGGCGACGACCCGGTCGCCATGGCCATGCGCGGTCTCATCGACAGTGCCTCCGGCCATGAGCACCAGATCGCGCTGCTGTGGAACGCGGTCTGCAAGCTGTCGACCCAGGCTGGCCGGCCGGTGGGCGATTGCGTGCCCGACGATGCCCAGCGCGACGAGGCCTTCGACGCGGCCGAGATGAATCGCCTGGTCAAATAGACCGGGCTGGCGTCCATGCCGCCGAGATAGGCCGTCAGGACCGCGCAGCTTTGCCGCCGGCCGCTTCCGGCTTGCCTCAGAATGGCGGGATCGGGGCCGGGCGGCCCGCTCTCTTCGTCACGGCGGCTGTGCTTCTGCGTAAGTCAAGACTGCGGCTTTCTCATGCCTGGCGCTTGGCGCTGGGCCTGGCGATGGCCGCCTGGCTGGCGACGGCCGGGGCCGCGTCGCCGGCGCCCAAGCGCTGGTCCAGCCTGGCCGACATCAGCTTCCAGCACCTGACCCAGGAGCAGGGCCTGCCCAATGCCATCGCCACGGCCATGGCCGAGGACGGCCAGGGTTTCCTGTGGGTGGGCACGCTCGGCGGCCTGGCGCGCTGGGACGGCTACCGCTTCAAGGTCTACAAGGCCGATGTCCAGCGCCCCGGCGCGCTGCCGGACAACTACGTGCAGTCCCTGCACGGCGATGCCAAGGGGCGGCTGTGGGTGGGCACGAGCGCAGCGGGCCTCTTCAGGCATGACCCGGCGATGGACCGTTTCGTCGCCATTCCCGTGGGCGGGAAGGCGGGGCTCAGCCATGTCAGCGTGCGCCAGATCGCCGACGACGGCGCTGACGGGCTGTGGGTCGTCACCGACGGCGGCCTGGACCATCTGGACCCCGACAGCGGGCGCATCGAACACGCGAGCGCCGCGGGCGGCTGGGCGGAAAGCGCGGGTCGTCAGGTCTGGACCCTGCTGCGCGACCGGCGTGGCCAGCTCTGGATAGGCAGCGCTGCCGGCCTGTTCCGTCGCCCCGCGGCGGGAGGGCCGCTGCAGGCCGTGCCCCTGGCGGCGGGCCGGATCGTCCAGCCCTTGGCCCTGGCCCAGGACAGCAGTGGCCGCCTTTGGGTGGGCGGCGTGCACGAGGGCGTCTTCGTGCTGGGAGACGAGGGCGAGGCGCCGGCGGTCGAGGTGAAGGAAGCCGGCGTTGCGGGCAAGGCCGATGTGCTGGGCAACAGCCAGATCACCAGCCTGCTCGAGGTGCAGCCCGGCGAGATGTGGGTGGCGACCCTGGGCCAGGGCCTGGTGTCCTTCGATATCGAGCGTGGCGACAGCCGGCGCATCCGCCATGTGTCGGCCTGGCCGGTCAGCCTGGCGGACAACGCGCTGCGCACCCTCTACCGTGACCGCGCCGGCCTGGTGTGGGCGGCGTCGAATCGGGGCCTGAGCCGCTACGACCCGCGCCAGGGCGGGGTGCTGACGCGGCTGGGCATCAGCCCGGAGAACGAGGATGTGCTGGATGCGCGCTTCATCAGCGCCGAGATCAGCTGGATCCTGCCCATGCCCGAAGGCCGGCTCTGGCTGGCCACGCACAAGAGCGGCATCGACATCCTCGACGCCACCGGCACGCGGGTTGGCGCCGTGCGGCCCGATGCGAGCAAGCCCGACACCGCGCTGCCCTCCGACATCGTGCTCGGCATGGCGCGCGTGGCGGACGGCAGCGTCTTCATCGCCACCAAGCGCGGCCTCTATCGCTCCGACGCCCAGGGGCAGCACCTGCGCCGCGTCAGCTTCACGGGCCGCGACCCGGCCGCCTCCACCTGGGCCTTGCTGGCCGATGGCGGCACGCTTTGGATAGGCGGCCAGTTCGATGGCCTGTGGCGGCTGGACCTGGCCAGCGGGCGCGGCGTGGCGGTCGTGGG
>CBHWBD010000182.1:0-10463 GCA_966111775.1 uncultured Comamonadaceae bacterium
ACCGCACGGGCCTGCTCGCCCGGCGTGGTGGCGGCCGTTCCGTAGGGCGAGCAGCCGGCCAGCAGCTGGTAGAGCAGCACGCCCAGCGAGTAGATGTCGGTCGCGGTGGAGACGGGTTCGCCGCGCACCTGTTCCGGGCTGGCGAAGGCGGGCGTGAAAGGGCGCTGGCCGTTCAGCGTCAGGCCTTCGCCGTCCAGCGGCCCGTCCATGGGGTCCAGCGCCTTGGCGATGCCGAAGTCCAGCAGCTTGACGCGGCCCGCCCGGTCCACGAGCACATTGCCGGGCTTGAGGTCGCGGTGCACCAGCAGCTGGCCGTGGGCATGGGCCACGGCCTCGCACAGCTGCAGCATCAGCTTGACGCGTTCGCGCAGCGGCAGGCCCGCGGCGGCCTGGTCGATGGGCTGGCCGTCGACCCTCTCCATGACGAAGTAGGGCTTGCCGGCGTCGCTGAGGCCGGCGTCGAACAGCTGGGCGATATGCGGATGGTGCAGCCGCGCCAGGGCCTGCTGCTCCTGCGCGAAGCGGCGCTGCACGGCCACGCCGTCCAGCCCCTGGCGCAGCAGCTTGATGGCGGCCTCGCCCTCGAAGCGCCCGTCCACCCGGCGCGCCGCCCACACCTCGCCCATCCCGCCCAGGCCCAGCAGCGTGGTCAGCGACCAGCCGCCCAGGCGCTGGCCGGGCTGGCCATCGGGTACCGCTGCGGGCAGGTCCTGCAGCGGCGAGTCCAGGGCCAGGCTGGGCGCTCCGGCATCGGTCTGCTGCGCGAGCAGGGCCAGCAATTCGCCGCGCACGGCGGGGCTCAGCCCGGGCGTGTCGGCCAGTGCGGGGCGCCGGCCTGGCGGCAGCGCCAGCGCCTGCTCGAACAGCCGCCGCAGCTGGGCCCAGTCGTCGGGACTCAAAGGCTCGGTGCGGTCGTTCACGGGGCCCCCTCGTGATGTTGGCGTTTGCGCCGGATTCTGGTGGCCCGCAGGCGCGGCGCTACTTGGCGCTTGCCCGCATCGGCAAGGCTTCGGCAAGCATGCGCGCCACCAGCTGAAGGCCGGCGGCCATCTGCTCGGCATAGTCGTCGGCCGGCGTGACGCGGTAGCGGGCGCCCCGACTGCTGCCACCGGCCAGCGCCTTCAGGAAGCCGATGGCGGCCTCGCCGGAGCTCTCGCTGACGGCGGTGATCGACTTGGCGATGGGCTGCTCCAGGTAGATGGTGCTGCGCAGCGGCAGCGGCATGCCGCCCAGCGACGTGAAGAGGTGCAGCTGGCTGGGGCTGTTGCTGGCCGGCTCGGCGGCGATGGCCAGGCCCACCTTGGCCTTGACGCCTGCATCGGCACCCGAGCTGATGCGCTCGCCCAGGCCCATCTCCTGCAGCGAGGCGAAGTCCACCACCAGGATGACCTTGATGAAGCCGATGTCGTTGCCCATGCGCTCGGCGCGCCGGATGTCGGACATGCCCATCATCACGCCGCTGGCCTCGATGGTGCCGCTGCCGAAGGTCAGCACCTCGCCGCTCCTGGCGAAGAAGCCGGGCTCGCGCTGCGTGGCACGCGGCGTGGCCGCCAGCTTGGCGGCGAAGTCGGCATCGGCCTGCATCTCCTCGGTGCTGAGCAGCTGGTAGCCGCGTGCGGCCAGCTGTTCGCGCAGCTGGGCCAGCATGCCGTCGGTCAGCGCCTGGTAGACCTCGGGGCCGGGGGCTTCGAGCTGGTATTGCACGCTGGCGCGGGCCTCGCGCGTGGGGCCGACGCCGATGCTGCGGCGCGTCTGCGACACGCTGTTGTCGGTGATGTAGCGCACCTCGAAGCTGCTGATGCCCAGGCGCGGCGGCGCCTCGCCGCGGATCTTGAGCTGCGGGGCGGGGGACTGCGCGGCCTGGGTCATGGCGGCTGTGAAGTCGCTCTGAGCGGTCAGCACCAGCGGCTTTTCGGCCGGCTTGAGCAGATCCAGCAGGCCGGCGTGGGCAGGGGCGCACAAGCTCGCCGACAGGGCCAGCAAGCCCAGCAATTTCCAATGGGCCAGAATCCGGCGGTCGGTGGCGATGGATGGCATGAGGGTTCTCCGAGTGGTCGTAAGGGCCTACGCGGGAAATGCCGGCCGCACGGCTCAAACAACGCAGGAGGCAGGCTTGACCGAGGCGCAGCCGCAGGACGCGGCAGGCACGCAGACGCTGTTCGTCGAGCTCTATGCCGAGCTGCGGCGGCTGGCCCGCGGCCGGCTGCGCCACGAGCGGCCACAGCACACGCTGTCGGCCACGGCCCTGACCCACGAGGCCTATCTGCGCCTGGGTGGCCAGCACAAGGCCTGGGAGAACCGCGACCAGTTCATGGCCCTGGCCGCCACCATGATGCGCCGCGTGCTGGTGGACCATGCCCTGGCCCGCCAGGCCGGCAAGCGTGCCGCCGAGCTGGTGACGCTGAGCGCCGCCGAGCTGGAAGCCGTCGCCGACGCCGCCCCGGTGGAGGTGCTGGACCTGCACCGCGCGCTGGAACAACTGGAGCAGCAGGACGCCCGCGCCGCCCGCGTGGTGGAGCTGCGCTATTTCGGCGGCCTGGAGCTGGAGGAGATCGCCCGCGTGCTGGACATCTCCCTGGCCACCGTCAAGCGCGACTGGACGCTGGCGCGCAGCTGGCTGAAGAGCCGGCTCGACGCCGGCTGAGCCGTTTCGCCGCAATTTCCCGCGTAGACCCGTTGAGCCGCTCCCGTCCCGGGGCGGCCCCCACTCGACGGAGAACCCATGCGCCGCTTCCACCGCCTCTTCTATCTGTTGGCCGCCTTGCTGGCCGCCCTGCCCGCCCAGGCTTCGCTGGTCAACCAGCATTTCGACGCCCGCATCGACTACGCCGCCTATTACGGCTGGTCCTTGTACGACCAGGGCGTGCAGACCCGCAGCGGCACGGTCGGTGCCGGCTACGAGCTGGCCGGCGTGGGCTATGGCTCTGCGCCGGTCTATCTGAACGTCGACCCCACCACGGATCGCATCTTCATCGACATCTACACCGACCGCTACGGCTACACCTATGCGCCGCTGACCCTGGACCTGCGCTTCGACAACCTGGCCAACGAGCATTTCAGCGGCCTGGCCGTCAGCTACGACTCGGCCGCCTACGCCGACCCGGTGGTCAGCTATGCCAACCATGCCCTGCACCTGGAGCTGGCCGGGGCCTATCCGGGCTGGTATCCCTATGGGCTCTACCAGTTCGTGCTGGACTATCGGCTCAGCCCGGATGTGGTGGCCGACGCCGCCGCCCTGCCCGAACCTGGCTCGCTGGCCCTGGCCCTCGGCGCGCTGGGCGCCTTCGCCTGGCGAGGCCGGCGCCGCTGAGCGGCGAAGACGCACGGCCGGAGGTGCCTCAACCTGAGGCGACAATCGCCTCCTTATGTTTGCGCTTTTTGATGACGCCGGGAAATTCCTCGCTGGCCGGGTGATGTCGGAGGCCGATGCCTCGCTGCAGGTCGAGCTGGACTCGGGCAAGCGGGTCAAGGTCAAGTCCGCCAATGTGCTGCTGAAGTTCGAGAAGCCGGCGCCCGCCGTGCTGCTGAGCGAAGCCCGCGCGCTGGCCGACGACATTGATCTGGACCTGGCCTGGGAATTCGCCCCCGAGGGCGAGTTCGGCTTTGCCGACCTGGCCAAGGACTACTTCGACGCCAAGGCCGGCGTCGTGCAGCAGGCCGCCGCCCTGTTCCGCCTCTACGACGCCCCGCACTATTTCCGCCGGGCCGGCAAGGGTCAGTTCAAGAAGGCCCCCGAGGAGACTGTCAAGGCCGCCCTGCTCGGCATCGAGCGCAAACGCCAGCAGCAGCTGCAGATCGAGGCCTGGGCCGAGGAGCTGGTGCAGGGCACCAGCCCCCAGCCCATCCAGGACCAGATCTACAAGATCCTCTTCAAGCCCGACAAGAACGGCCCCGAATACAAGGCCGTCGTCGAGGCCAGCAAGCGCTCGCACAAGGCGCCGCTGGACCTGCTGCAGGGCGCCGGCGCCATCACCAGCGCCTACCAGTTCCACTGGAAGCGCTTCCTGTTCGAGAACTTCCCCAAGGGCACGGGCTTCCCGGCCCTGACGGCGCCGGAGATCAAGGACGAGCTGGCCTTGAGCCCGGTGCGCGCCTTCTCCATCGACGATTCGCAGACGACGGAAATCGACGATGCGCTGTCGGTGCAGGGCCTGGGCACGGGCACCGTCACCTTCGGCGTGCACATCGCCGCACCGGGTCTCGCCATCACGCCGGATTCGGCCGTCGACAAGGTCGCCCGCGAGCGCCTGTCCACCGTCTACATGCCGGGTTGGAAGCTGACCATGCTGCCCGACGACGTCGTGCAGGCCTACACGCTGATCGAGGGGCGCGACTGCCCGGCCGTGTCCATCTATTTCACGATGGACGAGTCGACCTTCGAGATCAAGACACGCGAGACCAGGCTGGAGCGCGTGCACATCGCCGCCAACCTGCGCCACGACAAGCTGGACGGCATCGTCACCGACGCCACGCTGTCGGGCGAAGCGCCTGCCGACTATCTCTTCGCCCCCGAGCTCGCCTTCACCTGGCGCCTGGCCAGGCATCTCAAGGCCCAACGCGAGGTGGTGCGCGGCAAGCCCGAGAACTTCAACCGGCCCGACTACAACTTCCGCCTGAAACCTGGCCCCTCGTCGACGGGTACGTCGACAGTCCCCCAAGGGGACGTTGCCGCCCTAGGGAGCGGCCCGGCGGACGGCGGCGAGCGCACGGAAGCACCCAACGGCAGTGAGCTGGTCCAGATCAGCGTGCGAGCCCGCGGCAGCTCGCTGGACCTCATCGTGGCCGAGGCCATGATCCTGGCCAACTCCGCCTGGGGCGGCTGGCTGGCCGAACTGGGGCTGCCGGGCATCTACCGCAGCCAGGCGAGCCTGGCGCCCGGCATCAAGGTGCGCATGGGCGTCAAGGCCCTGCCCCACGCCGGCATGGGCGTGGCGCAATACACCTGGGCCACGTCGCCGCTGCGCCGCTATGTCGACCTGGTCAACCAGTGGCAGATCATTGCCTGCGCCCGCCACGGCCGCACGGCGGCGCTCGCCGCTCCATTCAAGCCCAAGGACGCGGCCCTGTTCTCCATCATCTCGGGCTTCGAGTCGGCCTACACCGCCTACAACGGCTTCCAGAATGGCATCGAGCGCTTCTGGACGCTGCGCTGGCTGCAGCAGAACGGCACCACCGAGCTGACCGCTGCCGTCATGAAGGACGGTCTGGTGCGCGCCGACGACCTGCCGCTGGTCTTCCGCGCCCTGGGCTGTGAAAGCCTGCCGCGCGGCAGCCATGTGAAGGTGCGCATCACCGGCCTGGACGAGATGACGCTGGACGTGCATGCGACGCTGATCGAGCGGCTGGACGAGACGGCGGCCGCCGAGGAAGCCGAGGGCGACGACGACGACCTCGAAGCGGCCGCGGCGCCCATCGCTCTGGCCATCGACCTGAACGATGGCGGCAGCGAAGCAGAACCGGCCGAAGCCGCGTCGCCCAACTGAAGATGCGCAAGCCGAGCACGCTGCAGATCGCGCTCGCGTTTTCGCTCGGCGTGCACGCCGCGCTGCTGAGCCTGCGCATAGCCGCGCCCGAGGCCTTCAACCGCATCTTCCAGGACACGCCGCTGGAGGTCATCCTGGTCAACACGCGCACCAAGGAGGCACCGAACAAGGCGGCGGCGCTGGCGCAAGCCAATCTTGCCGGCGGCGGCCAGGAGGAGACGGGGCGCGCGACTTCCCCGCTCCCGCCTTCGCGCGTCGCCACCGAGGGCGAAGCTGACGAAGACGTATTCGTCAAGCGCGCCCAGCTCGAGCGCGAACAGGAAATGCTGCTCGCCCAGCAGCGCCGCGAACTGGCCCTGCAAACGCCTCCCGATCGCCAGCGCTCCAAGGAAGACGCGAACGAGCGCGCACGCGTGGAGCGCAACCGCCAGCAGCTTCAGCAATTCGCCGAAATCGAAAAGCGGATCAATCAGGAAAGCGCCCGGCCCAAGAAGCGCTTCGTCAGCCCATCGACGCAGGAAGTGATGTATGCCCTGTACTACGACGGCATGCGGCAGAAGATCGAAGAGAAGGGCACCCGAGACTTCCCTCAGGAGCGTGGACGCAAGCTGTATGGCGAACTGGTCATGAACATCCACGTCGACTTGCGCGGCAATGTCATCGACACCGAAATACTGCAGTCTTCGGGCAAGGCCAGCCTGGACAAGCGTGCCGTCGCCATCGTCCGGTCCGCCTCACCGTTTGGTAATTTCACGGCCGAGATGCGAAAAGGCGCGGAGATCCTGATCATGACGACCCGGTTCAAGTTCACCGGCAGCAACAGCCTGGAAACCACCTTGATGGGGCAGCCGCAATGACCGACCGGTACGCCGTCGTCGGCAATCCCGTGGCGCACAGCCGCTCGCCGGCCATCCATGCCATGTTTGCCGAGCAGATGGGCCAGGCCCTGAGCTACGAGCGCCTGCTGGCGCCGCTGGATGCCTTCGAGGCCACGCTGCGCGACTTCGCGGTGGCCGGCGCCAAGGGCTGCAACATCACCGTGCCCTTCAAGTTCGACGCCTTCGCACTGGCCACCGAGCACACCGAACGCGCCGCCCGGGCCGGCGCCGTCAACACCCTGCGCTTCGACGAAGGCGGCTGGGTGGGCGACAACACCGACGGTGCCGGCCTCGTCAACGACATCCAGCGCAATGCGCGGCGTCCGCTCGAAGGCTTGCAGGTGCTGCTGGTAGGCGCCGGTGGCGCGGCGGCCGGCGTGCTGGGCAGCCTGATCGCCGCCAGGCCCGCCCGCATCACCATTGTCAACCGCACGCTGGACAAGGCCCAGGCGCTGGTGGACAGCCATGCCGACCTGGGCGTGGCACTGGCCGCCGCCACCCTGGCCGACGCGCCGCCGGCCCAGGACATCGTCGTCAACGCCACCAGCACCAGCCTGGCCGGTGCCACTGCCCCCGTGGACGCCCGCGTGCTCAAGCCCGGCGCCCTGGCCCTGGACATGATGTACGGCCCCAAGGCGCAAGGCTTCCTGGACTGGGCCGCCGCCCACGGCGCCGAACCGCGCGATGGCCTGGGCATGCTGGTCGAGCAGGCCGCCGAGGCCTTCTTCTTCTGGCGCGGCCTGCGCCCCGACACGGCGCCGGTGCTGGCTGCGCTGAGGGCCTCCTTGTGATGCGACACGCCGGCCGCCTCGTCGCGGTCCTCGCGCTGGCGGTGCTCTGCCTGCAGCTCTGGTTTGCTGGCCGCATCCTGATGATGCGCTTCATTGCGCCGCAGTCGACCAGCTTCCAGCGCAGCGAGATCGTGCGCCTGATGACCGAGAAGCACCAAGTCGCCTGGGCCCAGCAATGGGTGGACGACGCCCAACTGGCCACGACGCTCAAGCGTGCCGTCATCGCCAGCGAAGACGACGGCTTTGCCGAGCATGGCGGCGTCGACTGGGATGCCCTCAAGGGCGCCTGGAAGAAGAACGAGAAGGCGCAGGCCCGCGCCGAGGCGCGCGGCAAGCCGACGGCCAAGGTGGTCGGCGGCTCCACCATCACGCAACAACTGGCCAAGAACCTTTTCCTGTCCGGCGAGCGCACCTTGCTGCGCAAGGGCCAGGAGCTCGTCTTGACGCTGATGCTGGAAGGCCTGCTGGACAAGCGCCGCATCCTGGAGATCTACCTGAACAGCGTCGAGTGGGGCGAAGGCCTGTTCGGCGCCCAGGCCGCGGCCCGTCACTATTTCCATACCGACGCGGCCCGTCTCGGTGCCTTCGAGGCGGCGCGCCTGGCCGTCATGCTGCCGGCCCCCAAGCGCTTCGAGCGCCAACCGGCCTCGCCCTATGTGCTGGGCCGCGCCGGCGTCATCACCGGCCGCATGAACAGTGCCCAGCTGCCATGAGTGATTCAGAAGAAATCGCCGCTGAAATTGCAGTGATGGCCGCACGACTCATCGTCGACGAAGGCATGGACTGGGGCCCCGCCAAGCAGCGCGCGGCGCGCGACCTGGGCGTGCCGCGCGCCGCCCTGCCCGGCAATGACGAGGTCGAGGACGCCGTGCGCGAGCACATCGCCATCTTCCACGCCGACACCCAGCCCGGCGAGCTGCGCGCCCTGCGCGAACTGGCCGCGCTGTGGATGGAGCGCCTGGCCGAGTTCCGCCCCCACCTGACCGGCGCCGTCTGGCGCGGCACGGCCACGCGCCTGTCCAACGTCCATCTGCAGCTCTACTGCGACGACAGCAAGGCCACCGAAATCGCGCTGATCGACCGCGGCCTGGACTTCGACGTGGCCGAGACGACGGCCGGCCGGCGCCAGGTGGACATGCTCATCCTCGACACGCCCTGCCCCGCTTTGCAGGAACGCGTCACACTCTGCCTGACCATCCTGGACTTTGACGACCTGCGCGGCGCCCTGAAGCCCGACGCCCGCGGCCTGACCGAGCGCGGCGACCGGGCCGCGCTGCAGAAATTGCTGGACGAAGAAGACGCATGAACCCCATCACCCGCCGCCTCGTCCTGACCGGAGCCGGCCTCGGCGCCGCTGCCGTAGGGGCCTCCTTTGCCTGGCGCCAGCTGAACCCGCCCCAGGCGTCGGCTGCCGCCCAGGCCTTCTGGGCCCGGCGATTCCCCGGCCTGGACGGCCAGGAGCTGGACGTGGCCCGCTGGCGCGGCCAGCCCCTGCTGGTCAATTTCTGGGCGACCTGGTGCCCGCCCTGCGTCAAGGAGCTGCCGGAGATCAACCAGTTCTACAAGGAAGCCAAGGGCAGGGGCTGGCAGGTGCTGGGCCTGGCCGTGGACCAGCCGGACCCGGTCAAGGCCTTTTTGCAGAAGACGCCGCTGGACTTCGCCGTCGCCCTGGCGGGCCCGGAAGGCCTGGGACTGGTGCGGGAACTGGGCAACCCGGCCGGTGGCCTGCCCTTTTCCGTCGTCTTCGACGACACTGGCGAGATCAGCTGGCGCCGCACGGGCGTCAGCCGCCTCGAAGAGCTGCGTCAACTGGCCAAAAGCTGACCCACCCCGAGAATTTCCCTATCCGGCGGGAAATCGGCGCCAAAACGCGTAAAGTTCGCCCTTCCTCAATTTAGTGGCGACTCTCTAGACCTCGGGGCCTGGGCGACGCCACGCGTTTGATGCAAGTTCTCGTCCTGCATGGCCCCAACCTCAACCTGCTCGGCAGCCGCGAGCCCGAGGTCTACGGCGCGCAGACCCTGGCCCAGATCGACGCTGAACTCGGCAAGATCGCGGGTGATGCCGGCGCAACCGTGGTTTGCTTCCAAAGCAACCACGAAGGCGCCCTGGTCGACCGCATCCAGGCGGCGCGCACGGACGGCACGCGCTTCATCCTCATCAATCCGGCCGCCTACACCCACACCAGTGTCGCCATCCGCGATGCGCTGGCGGCCGTGGAACTGCCCTTCATCGAAATCCACCTGTCCAATATCCACCGCCGCGAGGCCTTCCGGCATCACAGCTATGTGAGCGAGCTGGCGGTGGGCGTGATCTGCGGCCTGGGCGCGAACGGCTATCGCCTCGCCCTGCGCCACGCCCTCGATTCGTTGGGAGCGGCCGCCGCCTGAACCGGCGCCGGCCTTCCTGTCCCTTTCCTGCACAACAACAACACAGCCTGGAGCCACGATGGACCTGCGCAAGCTCAAAACCCTGATCGATCTGGTCTCGGAATCCAATATCTCCGAACTGGAAATCACCGAGGCCGACGGCAAGGTCCGCATCGTCAAGGCCGACCCGGCCGCTGCCGTGGCCATGCAGCCGGTCTATGCCGCCGCTCCGGCCGCCCCGGTCGTCCACGCCGCTGCACCGGTTGCCGCGGCAGCGGCCGCCGCGCCGGCCGCCGCGCCCGTCGAGACCGGCCATATCGTCAAGTCGCCCATGGTCGGCACCTTCTACCGCGCCTCCAGCCCCAACGCCAAGCCGTTCGCCGACGTCGGCCAGCAGGTCAAGGAAGGCGAGGCCATCTGCATCATCGAAGCGATGAAGATCATGAACGAGATCGAGGCCGACAAGACGGGCACGATCACCAAGGTCATGTGCGAGAACGGCCAGGCCGTAGAGTTCGGACAACCGCTGTTCGTGATCGAGTGAGGCCACTCGATGTTTAAGAAGGTCCTCATTGCCAATCGGGGCGAGATCGCCCTGCGAATCCAGCGAGCGTGTCGCGAGCTGGGCATCAAGTCCGTCGTCGTCTACTCCGAAGCCGACCGCGACGCCAAATACGTGCGCCTGGCCGACGAGGCCGTCTGCATCGGCCCCGCGCCGTCGGCCCAGAGCTATCTCAGCATGCCGGCCATCATCGCGACGGCCGAGGTGACCGACGCCGAGGCCATCCACCCCGGCTACGGCTTCCTGTCCGAGAACGCCGACTTCGCCGAGCGCGTCGAACGCAGCGGCTTCACCTTCATCGGTCCGACGCCCGAGTCCATCCGCATGATGGGCGACAAGGTCTCGGCCAAGCAGGCCATGATCCGCGCCGGCGTGCCCTG
>CBHWBD010000183.1:0-10295 GCA_966111775.1 uncultured Comamonadaceae bacterium
CCGGCAGCGCGGTCAGCGCGCAGAGCCAGCGCCTCAACGTGGTGGCCAGCAACCTGGCCAACGCCGACACGGTGGCCGGCCCCGACGGCCAGGCCTACAAGGCGCGCCAGGTGGTGTTCCAGACCCAGTTGATGGGTGCGGGCAACGACAGCGGCAATGCCGGTGTGCGCGTGACCAACGTGACCGAGGACCAGACGCCCGGCCGCCGCGTCCACGACCCCAAGCACCCACAGGCAGACGCCGACGGCTATGTGACCTATTCCAACGTGAACCCGGTGGAAGAGATGGTCAACATGATCTCGGCCTCGCGCTCCTACCAGAACAATATCGAAGTCATGAGCACGGCCAAGAGCCTGCTGCTCAAGACGCTGCAACTCGGCCAGTCCTGACTGCTGAAGAAAGCCCGCCATGGACATCACCGCACTCAACGGCAGCAGCACCCAGACGCCGACCACCTCGGCCAAGAACGCTGCCGAGACCCAGGACCGCTTCCTGAAGCTGCTCGTCGCGCAGATGAACAACCAGGATCCGCTCAACCCCATGGACAACGCCCAGGTGACGAGCCAGATGGCGCAGATCCAGCAGGTGACGAGCCTGTCCACGCTGGACACCAGCATCAAGGGCCTGGGCAGCCAGCTCGGCCAGATGCAGGCCCTGCAGTCCATCTCGCTGGTGGGCCGCGAGGTCAGCGTGCCCAGCGACAAGATCCAGGTTGAGAACGGCGCAGCGGACGGCAGCTACGAGCTGGACGGCGCGGCCCAGACCGTGAAGCTGGAGATCCTCGGGGGAGCCGGCAACGTCATCGACACCGTGCAACTGGGCGCCCAAGGCTCCGGCCGCCAGACCTTCTCCTGGCCCGCCGGCAGCAAGGCGGCCGACGGCACCGAGCTCAAGTACCGCATCACGGCCGCCAATGGCGCCAAGGCCGTCACGTCCACCCTGTACGCCCACGACAAGGTGGACGCCGTCTACAGCGAGAACGGCAGCTTGAAGCTCAATCTCGAACGCCTCGGCCCGGTCGACTACACGGCCGTCTCCTCGGTCAATTGATCACTCACCCGCACGACAGCAAGGACTCCTCATGAGCTTCCAGCAAGGCCTCTCCGGGCTCAACGCCGCCTCCAAGAACCTGGACGTCATCGGCAACAACATCGCCAACTCCGGCACCTTTGGCGCCAAAGGCTCGCGGGCCGAGTTTTCCGACGTCTACGCGGCCGCGCTGAACGGCGCCGGCGCCAACCAGGTCGGCATCGGCACCTCACTGCAGTCGGTCGCCCAGCAGTTCACGCAGGGCAACATCACGACGACCGAGAACCCCATGGACCTCGCCATCAACGGCGGTGGCTTCTTCCAGGTCAGCGACGGCGTCAACCCGACGCGCTACACGCGCAACGGCCAGTTCAAGGTCAGCAAGGACGGCTTCATCGTCAACAACGACGGCCTCAAGCTGATGGGCTACCCGGCCAACGGCGCCGGCGTCATCCAGCCGGGCACCGCCCAGCCCCTGTCCCTGCCCACCGGTGGCATCCCGCCGGCGGTGACGACCAAGGTCTCGATGGAGTTCAACCTCGACTCCCGCCTGAAGACCACCGCCCCCGGCGGCGGCACGGGCACGGGCATGGACCTGAAGGACAGCGCGACCTACAACAACGCGACGTCGATGACCGTCTACGACGCCAAGGGCCAGGACGTCGCCGTGACCTTCTACTTCCAGCGCGCCACCGACCCCAGCGGCGCGGTGCCGCCCAACGACGTGTGGAACGTCTATGCGACGGCCAATGGCACGCCCTTCGACACCGACGCCTCGGGCAACGCCATCGCGCTGGACGCCAACGGCAACCCGACCACCCCGTACACCACCGTCACCTTCCCGCCCACCGGCGGCGCGCCTTCCGGCATCGCGGGCAGCGCGACGACGCCGCCCGGCACCATCAGCATGCCCGTGCCAGCCGGCACCAGCTCGCGCGGCAACCCGACGCTGGCCATCGCCGGCATCCAGCTCGACCTGACCAAGGCCACCGAGAACGGCAGCAGCTTTGCCGTGACCAACCTGACCCAGGACGGCTACGCGCCGGGCCAGTTGACCGGCATCCAGGTGGCCAACGACGGCGTCGTCCAGGCCCGCTACTCCAACGGCCAGAGCAAGCCGGCCGGCCAGGTCGAGCTCGCCAGCTTCCGCAACCCGCAAGGCCTGCAGACCATGGGCGGCAACGTCTGGATCCGCACGGTGGCCTCGGGTGATGCCGTCGTCGGCGTGCCGGGCGACGGCAATATGGGCGCGCTGCAATCCGGCGCCCTGGAAGAAAGCAACGTCGACCTGACCGCCGAGCTCGTCAACATGGTGACGGCCCAGCGCGCCTACCAGGCCAATGCGCAGACGATCAAGACGCAGGACCAGGTTCTGCAGACGATCGTGAATCTGCGCTGATCACAGGCGAGGTTGAAGCATGGACCGCATGATTTATCTGTCGATGGCCGGCGCCAAGGCGGCCATGCAGCGGCAGGACGTGCTCTCGCACAACCTCGCCAATGTGACCACCAACGGTTTCCGCGCCGAGCTGCAGGCCTTCCGCGCCGTGCCGGTGCGCGGCGATGGCGCGTCCACGCGCGCCTACTCGCTGGAAACCACCATCGGCTACAACGACGCCCAAGGCCCGCTGACGCCGACCGGTCGCAACCTCGACGTGGCCATGCAGGGCAATGCCTGGCTGGCCGTGCAGGCCAACGACGGCACCGAGGCCTACACCCGCGCCGGTTCGCTGGACGTGAATGCCGAGGGCATCCTGGTCATGCGCAACGGCATGCCGGTGCTGGGCGACGGCGGCCCGATCAACATCCCGCAGAACAGCCAGGTCGACATCGGCAGCGACGGCACCATCAGTGCCAAGCAACCCAACCAGAAGCCGACGACGGTGGGCCGCTTGAAGCTCGTCACGCCCGAAGCCGCCAACCAGCTCACCCGCGGCGACGACGGCCTGTTTCGCGCCGCCGACGGTGACCTGCCCGTCAACCCGGCCGCCCGCCTGCAGGACGGCGCGCTGGAAGGCAGCAACGTCAGCCCGGTCGAGACCATGGTCGCCATGATCGCCGCCGGCCGCCAGTTCGAGCAGCAGATGAAGCTGCTGCAGATCGCCCAGACCCAAGGCCAGCAATCGGCCAAGCTGCTCGGCAGTACCTAAGGAATCCCAGCCATGATGCGCTCGCTCTGGATCGCCAAGACCGGCATGGAAGCCCAGCAGACCCAGCTGGACAACATCTCACACAACCTCGCCAACGTCGCCACCAATGGCTACAAGCGTTCGCACGCGGTGTTCGAGGACCTGATCTACCAGAACATGCGCCAGGCCGGCGCCAACAGCACCGACCAGACCACGCTGCCCACCGGCCTGCAGGTCGGCCTGGGCGTGCGTCCGGTGGCCACCGCGCGCATCTACACGCAGGGCAATCTGCAGCAGACCAGCAACAACCTGGACCTGGCCATCAAGGGCGACGGCTTCTTCCAGATCCAGCAGCCCGACGGCACGACCGCCTACACCCGCGACGGCTCGTTCCAGCTCAATGCCAATGGCCAGATGGTCACCAACAACGGCTATACGCTGCTGCCCGGCATCACCATCCCCGCCAACGCCCAGAGCCTGACCATCGGCAACGACGGCACGGTCAGCGTCACCCTGCCCGGCCAGGCCGCGGCGCAGACGGTGGGCCAGCTGCAGCTCGCCACCTTCGTGAACCCGGCCGGCCTGGACCCCAAGGGCCAGAACCTGTTCACCGAGACCGCCGCCAGCGGCACGCCCAACACCGGCGCGCCCAACAACAATGGCATCGGTGCCGTGCAGCAGGGTTTCGTCGAGACCTCCAACGTCAACGTCGTCGAGGAGCTGGTGCAGATGATCCAGACCCAGCGCGCCTACGAGCTGAACTCCAAGGCCGTGCAGACCTCCGACCAGATGCTGCAGAAGTTGGCCCAAATCTAGTACCCCCCGTAGCGCTCGCGCGCTCCCCCCAGGGGGCGCAGCCAGCGGCCCGGCAAAGCCGGCTCCGCGGCAGCCGCTGGATGAGCGGCCTGCTTCGCGGCCTGAAGAATGGAAGCGTCATCATGAAGTTCGTTGTACTGACTGCCATCACCGCCAGCGCCCTGCTCGCCGGTTGCGCCACGCCCTACCCCGAGCCGCATGTCGAGATGGCCGCGACGCCGGTCGTCAACCTGCCGCCGGTGCAGGCCATGGCGCCGACCAATGGCTCGATCTACCAGGCCGCCGCCTACCGCCCGCTGTTCGAGGACCATCGTGCCCGCCTGGTCGGCGACACGCTGACCATCAACATCACCGAGCGCGTGTCGGCCTCGCAGACCAGCACCAGCGAATTGAGCAAGACCGGCAGCCTGTCCGCCGGCATCACCGCCCTGCCCGCCATCTCGCCCAAGGCCTTTGCGCGCGCCGAGGCCGGCGCCACCTCGGCCAACGACAACAAGGGCAAGGGCAGCAACCAGAACACCAACGAGTTCACCGGCGCCATCACGGCCGTCGTGACCGGCGTGCTGCCCAATGGCCACCTGATGATCAGCGGCGAAAAGCAGATCGGCGTGAACCACAACGTCGACGTGCTGCGCTTCTCCGGCCAGGTGGACCCCCGCTCCATCGGCCAGGGCAACGCCGTGGCCTCGACCTCGGTCGCCAATGTGCGCATCGAACAGCGCGGCCGCGGCGCCACCGCCGACGCCCATGCCGTGGGCTGGCTGTCGCGCTTCTTCCTGAACCTCGCACCGAGCTGATCCTCACACCAACGCCCGCCCCTTGCGCCTAACATTGGCGCCAGGGAGAAGAAAAACGCTCGGCGGAGTGAGGCGCATGGTGTTGTGGCGGCGTCGTGAAGCCGGCTTGGCCGTTCTGGCCTGGCTGCCGCTGGCCGCAGCGGCTGCACCACCCCTGCGCTTTGCCACCGATGCCAACGACCAGAGCGGCTTGTCCCCGGCCGTCCGCGAACTGCTGAGGCACGCCCTGGCGTCGCTGGGCCATGAGGTTCAGTTCGAACCGCTGCCTCTGCGCCGCTCGCTGGCCATGACCGAGCAAGGCCTGCTGGATGGCGAAACCATGCGCATCCGCGCCGTCGCCGAGGAACATCCCGCCCTGCTGCTCGTACCGGTGCCAGTGGCCACGATGGAGGTGCGGGGTTATGTGCGGCGTGGCGAAGCCATGCCGACCGACCTGAACTCGCTGGCGGCCTGGCGTGTCGGCTATCCACGTGGTGTCATCGCGCTGGAGAAGCTGCTGGCCGACGCGCCACGCCGTGTCGACGCCACCACCCGGCAGGATCTGCTGCGCCTGCTGCGCCTGGGCACCATCGACCTGGCCTTGTTCGCGTCGACAACCGGTGAGCCCGACGTCGACGCCGACCAGACCGAAGGCCTCGTCAGGCTGCCCGCCGCCCTGCACTCGACGCCGCTCTACGCGCTGCTGAACAGCCGCCACCGGGCCTTGCTGCCACAGCTGACCAAGGCCTTGCAGCAGATGGAGGCCAGTGGCGAGTCAGCCCGGCTGCGCAGCGCCGCCTGGGCGGTCAGCGCCGTCAAGCCCTGACGGACTCGAGGTAGTCCACCGCCAGATTGGCCAGGGCTCGCACACCCACTTCCAGGCCGCGCTCGTCGACGATGAAGCGCGGCGAGTGGTTGGAATAGGCTTGGCTCGGCTCGATCTCCGGCGGCGTGACGCCGACGAAGAAGAACAGCCCCGGGATCAGGCGCTGGAAGAAGGAGAAGTCTTCCGCCCCGGTCGCCTTGGGCACGACCTCGATGCCCATGGGCCGCGGGCCGGTGCTGGCGACCCGGGTCAGCGTGGGCACCATCTGCTCGGTCAGCACGGGGTCGTTGCGCGTGACCGGATAGTTACGCGTGATGCAGACCTTGCACGACGCGCGCGACGCCGCCGAGATGCCTTCGGCCAGCTGGGTGACGCGCTCATGGATGGCTTCGCGCATGCCCTCGTCGAAGCTGCGGATGGTGCCGCGCATCTCCACCATGTCCGGGATGATGTTCTCGCGCACACCGCCCTTGATGGCGCCGATGGTGACGACGGCCGGTTCGCGGTTCAGGTCCAGGGTGCGGCTGACGATGGTCTGCAGGCCAAGCACGATCTGCGCCGACGTGACGATGGGATCCACGCCCAGCCAGGGCGCCGCGCCATGGGTCTGCTTGCCCTGCACGGTGATCCTGAGCTTGTCGGAACTCGCCATCGTCGGCCCCGGCCGGTAGCCGATGACGCCGGCCGGCTGGCGCGACGTGACATGCAGGCCGAAGATGGCGCTGGGGGTCGGGTTCTCCAGCACGCCTTCCTTGATCATCAGCGCCGCGCCGCCCTCCTCGCCCTCGGGCGGCATCTCCTCGGCGGGCTGGAAGATGAACTTGACCGAACCGGGAAGATCGGCGCGCAGGCTGGCCAGGATGCTGGCCACGCCCATCAGGATGGCGACATGGCAATCGTGCCCGCAGGCGTGCATGACGCCGACCTCCTCGCCGTTCCAGACCGCGCGGGCCTTTGACGCGAAGGGCAGCTCCACCTCCTCGGTGACGGGCAGGCCGTCCATGTCGGCGCGCAGCGCCACGACGCCACCGGGCTTGCCGCCCCTGAGCAGGCCGACGACGCCGGTGTGGGCCACGCCGGTCTTGACCTCGTCGAAGCCCAGGCCGCGCAGGTGTTCGGCGACGACGGAGGCGGTGCGGAACTCGCGGTTGCCGAGTTCGGGGTGCTGGTGCAGGTCACGCCGCCAGGCAATGACCTGGGACTCGAGAGCCGCCGTCAGCGCGGCGATGCGATCGCTAAGAGGAGGCTGGGGGCTCATGGAGAGCCATGGTAGGCCCGCAGGGTCTCACCGTGTGGCGGCGCCGTCTCAGCGATCCAACAGGCGTCGTAACCGACGTTTCAAGTCCAGCCACTGCCGGCCGCGCGAGCGGTCGATGCGCTTCACGTCGATGAGGGTGAAGCCGCCGCAACCCGTCAGCGTATGCAGGCCGGCCGTATGGCTGTCGCTGGCCAGGTCGCCGGTCAGGCGCTCGCTGCCGGCCTCGATCTCGACGTCCTCGGGCGTCAGCTTGGGAAAACGCAGCAGCCGGGTCGCGCCGCCGTAGCCGGTCGAACTGTCCTGGACCGGCAGGGTCAGCACGCCGTCCCGGCCGATGAAGGGGCGGCCCGCCGGCCGGGCACCCTCGCGATTCACGCGCACCGGGTTGGTGGCCAGCGGCGTCCAGGGGCCGACCAGGGCTGGTGCATGTGCGATATGCAGTTCGCGCTGGTCGCGCGCACCGGGGCCGACCAGGGTGTAGAACATCCACCAGCGTCCCTGGTACTCGACCAGCGAGGCGTCGGCGCCGGGCAGGCGGCCCAGCAGCGCGCATTCGCGCTCCCAATGGTTCAGCGTGCCGTCGGTGGCGCGGTAGAGGGCGATCTCGCCGGCCTGGTAGGTCTCCGGCACCATCCAGGTCTCGCCGTCATGCTCGAAGACCTGCGGGTAGGACAGGTGAAAGGGCTTGTCCAGCACGGTGGCCCGGCGCCGCCAGCTCATGTCGTCGAGACCGAACTCATGGCGCTCAATGGTGGCGCGCTTGATGCGGTAGTCGAAAGCCTCGACGAAGACATGCAGGGTGTCGCCGCGCAGCAGGCCGAAGGGATCGGCCAGATAACGCCAGCGGCCGGCCTCCGGCAGCCAGGTGATGCGCTCACGCACCGCGCTCAGGCGGCGGGCGTCGATCTCTTCAACGGGAAGGGGAACGATGCCGACCTGCCAGAAATCGGTGCGCGGCGGCTTCAACATCAAACGTGCCAGGCGGCGTAGGCCTCTTGTTCGTCCTCGAAGCCCTTGGACTGAGCAGCCTGGCGGAGCATGACGTCGCGATAAAAGCCCAACGTGCGGGCGACGGCATTGGAGCGGTCATAGGCCGCCGTCGCATAGCGCACCGTGCGCTGCTGGGGCAGCAGCGGCCGCAGCCGCGCCAGTTCCTCGGCGATGGCATGGCCAAGGGCGTTGGCATCGCCCACCGGCACCATCCGGGCCGGCTGGCCAGCCAGCATCTCCTGCGGGCCCTGGGTCGCGCTGGACAGCACCGGCCGGCCGGCGCGCATGGCTTCCAGGATGGCCAGCGGGAAGGCCTCCTCGCGCGACGGCGAGACAAACAGGTCGAAGGATTTCAGGGCCTGGTCGACGTCGCCGCGGAAGCCCAGCAGGCGCACGCGCGGGTCGCCGGCGGACAGCGCCTTCAGCGCTGCCTCGTCCGGGCCTTCGCCCAGGATGGCCAGCACGGCGTCGGCCGGGGCATGGGCCTTGAAGCCGGCAATCAGCAGGTCCATGCCCTTGCTGCGGTGCAGGCGGCCGACGCTGCCGACCAGCAGCTGCCCGGGGGCCAGCCCCAGTTCGGCGCGCAGATCGGTATGGCGGGCGGCGGCCGCGGCATCGCGCTCGGGCGCCCAGTTGTAGATGACGCCGGCCAGCGCTTCGCTCTTGGGCAGGCCTTCATGCTGGGCGCGGTTGACGCAGACCAGCCCGTCCAGCCGGGCATGGTGGTGGGCCTTGTAGCCCACGTGCAGCGTGCCGATGCGCGAGGCGCTGCGGGCATGAGCGACGGCCTTGCAGGCCGGGCCGAGGTGGCCGTGGCAGACATCCGCTCCCAGCCGACGGGCCAGCGCGGCGACGCGCCAGCCCCGCAGCAAGGGCAGCTTCAGCCCATGGAAGCTGACATTGCGCGCCAGGGCTCCCGCCACGGCCGAGCCGGCCGAGCCGATGACATGGACCCGGTGGCCGAGGGCGGCCTGGGCGTTGGCGAGATCGATGCAATGCCGCTCACCCCCTGCGATGCGGGACGAAAACACGACATGAACCAGGGTCAGCGGTTCGAAAGGCGGAGGCATGGCAGGTCTTGCAAACGAGTGCAACTCGGATCGGTAAGCAAAACTTTACCGAGCTACACATTCAGAAACCTGTCATCAACCCCTGCGATTCGGGGCCCCGAACTAGCGAAATTCCCTTGAAATGCCCATCAAACGGCCAGAAATACGGGGAAACGTTAACTAGTTCCAGCCCCGCCGCTCGATCCGGCCGGCCGCGCACTGCCAGCACGCCGGTCTGGAATTGGGATTGACAGAATGTCACGCGGTTGCCGCTGAAGCTGAGTAGGAGCTTGCAAGCGGCCCGCGGCGGCCCATGCTGGTCTTCAGCGCATCTTGCTGATCCACTCGTTCCGCTGCTCGTCGTAGCGGTACATCATCAGGAAGCGCAGCGTCTCCATATTGACCTGCTCGCGGGTCAGCGTGCTCATGTCGCGCGGCGCCTTGACGGGCACCCAGGTGCCGACCGTGTCGTCGTAGACGTTCATGCGCAGGAATTGGTCGCGCATGGCGATGACCTCGGCCCGCGACATGACGCCCTTGGGCGGCTCCATGCCGGACTTCAGCACCCACATGCCGGTCAGTTCGTCCCAGCGCATCAAGGCCAGGAAGGCGTCTCGCTCCATCTTGACCTGTTCGCGGGTCAAGCTCTGGGCCTGGCCGGGGGCGGCGAAGGTGGTCAGCGTGGCGGCCAGCGCCAGGGTCAGCAGGGAAAGGCGTTTCATATCGGTCTCCGAAGGGATGAATGGACAAGGGTGGGCTGTACCGACTGGGCGCCTCAGTGCTGACAGGTGATCGGTGGTCGGCCGAGGTCCGCCAGCCTTACAGCGTGAAAAATGCCCTGCCCCCGTGGCGGCGCCGACCAGTGGTTGGGAAAAGCGGGGCAGTCAGCGTCCTTTTCGGTGGCTTCGGGGGCTCAAGCGTCCGCAGAATCTGCCGAGTGAAGTTCCTGAAAGTCCTCCTCCTCTGCCTGGCCGTCGTGCTGGCGCCCTTCTCCCATGCCGCGCGCATCAAGGAAGTCGCGTCGGTGGCCGGGGTGCGCTCCAACCCGTTGACGGGCTATGGCCTGGTCGTCGGCCTGGACGGCACCGGTGACCAGACCACGCAGGCCCCCTTCACCGGCCAGAGCCTGACGGCCATGCTGCAGCAGTTCGGCGTGCTGCTGCCCCAGGGCGTGACCATGCAGCCGCGCAATATCGCCGCCGTCATGGTGACCGCCTCGCTGCCGCCCTTCGCCCAGCCCGGCCAGCAGCTGGACATCAATGTCTCCTCCATCGGCAATGCCAAGAGCCTGCGCGGCGGCACGCTGATCGCCACGCCGCTGCGCGGTGCCGATGGCCAGGTCTATGCCATCGCGCAAGGCAACCTGGTCGTCGGCGGCGCCGGCGCGTCGGCCGGCGGCTCCAAGGTGCAGATCAACCACCT
>CBHWBD010000184.1:0-10274 GCA_966111775.1 uncultured Comamonadaceae bacterium
GGCGAGATGTACCCCGACCAGTCCCTGTACTCGGTGGACTCGGTGCCCAAGGTCGTCAAGAAGATCAACGCCACCTTCCAGCGCGCCGACCAGATCCAGTGGAGCGAAGGCAAGGACGACATCGACTTCTTCGCCCCCATCGTGGCCGACGCGGAAGCCGGCTTCGGCGGCGTGCTGAACGCCTTCGAGCTGATGAAGGCCATGATCGAGGCCGGTGCTGCCGGCGTGCACTTCGAAGACCAGCTGGCCAGCGCCAAGAAGTGCGGCCACATGGGCGGCAAGGTGCTCGTCCCCACCCGTGAAGCCGTCGCCAAGCTTGTCGCCGCCCGCCTGGCCGCCGACGTGATGGGCACGCCCACGCTGCTGGTCGCCCGCACCGACGCCGAAGCCGGCGACCTCGTCACCAGCGACATCGACGACAACGACAAGCCCTTCTGCACCGGCGAGCGCACGATCGAAGGCTTCTACCGTACCAAGAACGGCCTGGACCAGGCCATCAGCCGCGGCCTGGCCTATGCGCCCTATGCCGACCTGATCTGGTGTGAGACCGGCAAGCCCGACCTGGCCTTTGCCAAGGCCTTCGCCGACGCCATCCATGCCAAGTTCCCGGGCAAGCTGCTGGCCTACAACTGCTCGCCTTCCTTCAACTGGAAGAAGAACCTGGACGACGCCACGATCGCCAAGTTCCAGCGCGAGCTCGGCGCGATGGGCTACAAGTTCCAGTTCATCACGCTGGCCGGCTTCCACAGCCTGAACTACTCGATGTTCAACCTGGCCTACGGCTATGCACGCAACCAGATGAGCGCCTTCGTCGAGCTGCAGGAAGCTGAATTCGCCGCTGCCGAGAAGGGCTTCACCGCCGTCAAGCACCAGCGCGAAGTCGGCACCGGCTACTTCGACGCCGTCACGACGACCATCGAGGCGAATGCTTCGACGGCCGCCCTGAAGGGCTCGACCGAAGACGAGCAGTTCTTCGACGCCAAGCATGGTTGAGAACACCACGGTCAATCACAGTCGGAACGTCAACTCCTGACTTTCACGGCCCGCTTCGGCGGGTCTTTTTCTTTGTCACGAGCGCGTCATACTCAGGTCACAGACTGACGCCATGAACAACACAACAACAAAAACAAAGTTCAGCCTCGTCCACCGCCTCGGCGCCTGGTGGGCGCTGCAGCGGGAGGCCAGCCGACGCGAGGCGCTGCGCAGGCGCTGCCCGCCGGCCACCGTGGCCGCCGGGCAAGTCCCCTCCACCGTCCGTGCCGCCTGGGCGCATCACGCGCCCGAAGAATTCCCCGGCCTGGCCACCGATGACGGCGCCTGGCTGCGCTGCTCGCTGGGCCTGGCGCAGTTCTTCGAGGCCTGTCGGCTGCAGAAGGGGCAGGGGGCCTGTGCCCTGCCCAGCAAGGCGGCCGATTCGGTCTGGCATGTGTGGATCAAGCTGGACCCGGCCGGCCTGGCGCAGTGGCAGCAACGCTACTTCGGCCGCGTCGTGGAGCACCGCGAAAACGCCGAGCTGGGTGCGCCGCTCGAAGACTGCCTGGCGCGCAGTTGGACCGGTGCCTGCCGCAGCGAAGGCCTGGAGCTGCTCGGACCCAAGCTGCCGCTGCTCTTCGCCCTCGACGGGCTGCTGCGCCTGCCCACGGGCTGGTCCTACGGCTATCAGCAGGGCACGTTGGCGCATCGCCAGATCGATGGCTTCGGCAAGCCCAGCGGCGATGTCGTGATGCACGCAGCCATCGGCGGCGCCAGCTTGGTGGCCCTGGGCCTGATGACCCAGTCGGAGCTGACGACGGCCCTGCGCCGGCGCCAAAGCAGCGACAGCGGCAGCAGTTGTGGAAGCAGCTGGAGTTCGAGCGACAGCAGCTGCGACGCCAGCTCGGATGCCGGCGGCAGCAGCTGCGGCTCGAGTTGTGGCTCGAGCTGCGGAGGCGGTGGGGACTAAAGGCCTAGTTCCGCGCGACCTGGAAGGTGCCGACGGCGCCGTTCAGCGTCGCGGCCTGCTCGCGCAGGCTCTCGGCCGCGGCGGTGGACTGCTCCACCAGCGCGGCGTTCTGCTGGGTGACCTGGTCGAGCTGGGCGATGGCGATGTTGACCTGGGCGATGCCATCGGACTGCTCGGCCGTCGCCGTCGTGATCTCGCCCATGATGTCCTTGACGCGCTGCACGGCGCCGACGAGTTCGTCCATGGTCTTGCCCGCCTCGGACACGAGGCGGGAACCGGCCTCCACGCGTTCGACGCTGCTGCCGATCAGGCTCTTGATCTCCTTGGCCGCGTCGGCCGAGCGGCCGGCCAGCGAGCGCACTTCGCCCGCAACCACGGCAAAGCCGCGTCCCTGTTCACCCGCGCGTGCCGCCTCGACGGCCGCGTTCAGCGCCAGGATGTTGGTCTGGAAGGCGATGCCGTCGATGACGCCGATGATGTCGGCGATCTTGCGCGAGCTGGTGTTGATCTCGTCCATGGTGTTGACGACCTGGGCCACCACCTCGCCGCCGCGCTGGGCCACGCTGGCGGCCGACACGGCCAGCGAATTGGCCTGCCCCGCCGAGGCGGCCGAGTTCTGCACCGTGCCGGTCAGCTGCTCCATGGCGCTGGCCGTCTCCTCGAGGCTGGACGCCGCCTTCTCGGTGCGGGCACTCAGGTCCTGGTTGCCGCTGGCGATCTCGGCCGACGCCGTGCCGATGGATTCGGCGGAGTCGCGGATGCTGCCGATGGTCTGGGACAGCGTCTCGCGCATGCGGCGCAGCGTGGTCTGCAGCTGGCCGATCTCGTCGGAGCGCGCCACCATGCCCTGGCCGGAGCGCATCAGATTGCCGTCCGCCACGCGTTCGGCCAGTTCGTTGGCGGCCGCCAGCGGCAAGGTGATGCTGCGCGTGATGGCCCAGGCCGCGCCCATGCCCAGAGCCAGCATGACCAGGCCGAACACCAGCAACAGCGCACGGCCATTGCCGTTGGCCGCGTCGATGTCGGCGGCGGTCTGGTCGATGGCCTTGCGCTGGAAGTCCAGGAACTCCTGCATGCGGGCGAGATAGACCTTGGAGCCCGGCACGAAGACGTCCATCAGCAGCTTGTCGGCCGCCTCGGCCTGCCCGTCCTTCTTCAGCTTGACGATTTCGTCGCGCGATGCGATGTAGACCTGACGCGCCTTGCCGACCTCGTCGAACAGCCGCTGCTCCTCGGGTGAGCGGATCAAGGCCTTGAGCTTGTCCTGCATCACGCTGGACGACTGCGTGGACTGGGCCTGGTCTTCCTTGAACAGTTCCACCAGCGAGGCGTCGGAGCTCTTGGCGATGGCCATGGTGCGGCGCACGCCGGAGTTGATGTTGCGGTTCCAGTCGGAGATCAGTCGCTCCTTGGCCAGCGGCTCGTCCATCATCTGCCGCGTCGCCGAGGCCGTCGCGCTCAGGCGCCACGAAGCCAGCGCAATGACGCAGGCGGCCAGTGCCAGCACCAGCGCGAAACCGGCCGCCAACCGTTTGCCGATGGATAGCTTGTTCATGATCTCTCCAGTCTTCTTTTCTCGATCCCGCGCAGGCGCGCGAGGCAACAGGAGATGCTAGGGCCGGCCTTGCTGTCAAGTCGGCTTCGTTCTGGGACTTCGATCACGCTGTCGGCATTGCAAACGATGCGCAATGCCGCGGCTCACCGGGACTCGGCCAGCAGGTTCCGGTAGTCGTCGGGGCTGGCGATGCGCGGGTTGGTCTTGTGGCAGTGGTCCACCAGGGCATGCTCGATGATGCGATCGTCCACTTCCGGCCCCACGCCCATGGCGGCCAGGCCCGAGGGCAGGCCCAGGCGGGCGTTCAGCGCCGTGATGGCGTCGGCCACCGCGTCGGCGTCGTGGCCGGGCAGGTTCATGGCCTGGGCCAGGCGCGCGATGCGGTCGTCACGCCTGACGCTGTCGGCCTCGGCATTGAAGCGGATGACGGCCGGCAGGAAAACGGCGTTCAGCGTGCCGTGGTGCAGGCGCGGGTTGATGCCGCCGAGCGAGTGGCTCAGGGAATGCACCGCGCCCAGGCCCTTCTGGAAGGCCATGGCACCGTGGACGCTGGCGCACATCATGTCCAGGCGGGCGTCGCGGTCGCTGCCGTCGCGCGTCGCGCGCTCGATGCTCTGCCAGCCGCGGCGCAGGCCCTCCCAGGCGATGCCGTCGGCCGGCGGGTTGAAGGCCGGCGCGAGGAAGGTCTCGATGCAGTGGGCGATGGCGTCCATGCCGGTCGCGGCGGTCAGGGCGGGCGGCAGCTTCAGCGTCAGTGCGGGGTCGCAGATGGCGGCCTTGGGCAGCAGCTCCCAGTTGTGGAAGCCCAGCTTGCGGCCGTCGTCGACGATGAGGATGGCGCCGCGCGCCACCTCGCTGCCGGTGCCGGCCGTCGTCGGCACGGCGATCAGCGGCAGCACCTTGGAACTGATGTTGACGGCACCGCCTTCGATGGTGGCGTAGCGCTTCAGCGGGCCCTCGTGGGTGGCGGCGATGGCCACGCCCTTGGCCAGGTCCATGCTGGATCCGCCGCCGATGGCGATGAGGCCGTCGCAGTCGAACTCCTTGGCCACCTGCACGGCCAGGCGCACGGCGGCCTCGGTCGGGTTGGGAGGGGTGCGGTCGAAGACGGGCGGCTTGACCTCGAAGGCGGCCAGGGCTTCGTCCAGCACACCGGCGGCACGCACGCCGGCGTCGGTCACGACCAGGGGGCGGCGGATGCCGATGCGCTCGCACTCGGCCGGCAGCAGGCGGCTGGCGCCGAACTCGAGCTCGATGCGGGTCAGGTAGAGGATCTGGGCCATGGCGCGCTCTCCACAATGTCTTTCCTCATGGTAGTGCCGCGTGTCTAGACTTGCCGTCATGCGTGCGACTACCTTTACCCTGCTGCTCTCGCTTGTCCTGGCCGCCTGCGGCGGCGGTGGAGGAGGGGGCTCGGCAGCGCCGCCGGCACCGCCGGTCGACAACCAGCCCGGGCTGACCGACACGACGGTCTACTCCTCGGCCTCCGACGCCTCGCTGTCAGGCGTCGTCGAGGCCGCCGCCGTCAGCACGCAGACGCTGACGGCCAACGGGCAGACGATCAGCTACACGGCCACGGCCGGCCACCTGATCGCCCGCGATGCCAATGGCGCGGCCGAGGCCTCGGTGTTCTACGTCGCCTACACCCAGCCCGGCGCCGATGCGGCGACCCGTCCCGTCACCTTCTTCTACAACGGCGGTCCGGGTTCGGCCTCGGTCTGGCTGCAACTCGGCAGCTTCGGCCCCAAGCGCCTCGTCAGCAACGCGCCCGACACGACGGCCGCGCGGCCCTTCCCGATGATCGACAACGCCGAGCACCTGCTGGGCCAGACCGACCTCGTCTTCGTCAATGCGGTGGGCAGCGGCTACTCCCAGGCCATCGCGCCCTTCACCAACCGCAGCTTCTGGGGCGTGGATGCCGATGCGGCCCTGTTCCGCGACTTCATCCAGCGCTACCTCGCCGTCAACAACCGCGCCGCCTCGCCCAAATACCTCTATGGCGAGAGCTATGGCGGGCCGCGCACGGCCGTGCTGGCGCGCCGGCTGCAGGAGGCCGGCGTGATGCTCGACGGGCTGGTGCTGCAGTCGCCGGCCATGGACTACAACAGCAATTGCGGCATCACCGAGGCCCAAGGCTGCGGCGGCTATCTGCCCAGCTTCGCCACGGTGGGCGCCTTCCATCGCCTGACCCAGCCCGTGCCCACCGACCTCAATGCCTGGGCGGCGCAGGCCCGCGTCTACGCCGACCAGGTCTACGCCCCGGCACTGCTGGCCTGGTTCGCCCAGATGCCGACGCCGACGATCTGGCAGCCGCTGGCCGACCTGACCGGCCTGCCCGCGGCGCGCTGGCAGAGCAGCCTCAACGTGTCGGCCGACAACTTCCGCATCTGGCTGGTCTCCGGCCAGCAGCTGGGCCGTTACGACGGCCGCATGACGGCGGCCGTCGGCAGCGCGCTGGCGGCCGACGGTGATGTGTCCAGCACGTGGATCAACGACAGCTTCGCCACCGGCATCGCCACCCACCTGCGCGACCAGCTCGGCTATCGCAACGCGTCGACCTATGTGGTGCTCAGCAATGCCATCAACTTCTGGGATTTCAGCCACGCCGGCAAGTCGCTGCCCGACACCTTGCCCGACCTCTCGGCCGCACTGGCCCAGAACCCGCGCCTGCGCGTGCTGGCCGTCAACGGCTATCACGACCTGGCCACGCCCTTTCACCTGACCGAGACCGATCTGGCCCGCGTCGATGCGACGCGCGTGAAGATCCGCAACTATGCCGGCGGCCACATGAGCTATCTCACCGACGAGACGCGCATCGCCCAGCTGGCCGACCTCAAGGCCTTCTATGCCAATACCCTGGCCCTGCGCGCCGCGGCCGACCTCGGGCCCGAGCGCCGGGCCCAGCAGGCGCGTGCGGTCGTCGCCGTCGACCGTGCCGGCACGCCGCAGCTGCCGGGCAGCGTGGCGCCGACGCACGAGAAGGCCTTCCAGGCACCGCTGCGCGACCCCTGGGTGCCACCGCAGACAATGCGGGCTCGATGACCGACAAGAAGACCTCGCTGACCCCCCGCATGGCCGAATTGCTGACGCGCATCCAGCGCGCCAAGCGGCCGCCTTTTCATTCGCTGACGGCGCGCGAGGCGCGCCTGGCCTACCGCATGGGCGCCGAGATCCTCGACCTGCCGCGGGCACCGCTGGCCCGTGTCGAAGACATCGAAGCCGCCGGCCGCCCGGCGCGCCTGTACGCGCCCAGCGCCGACAAGCTGCCCGTGATGCTCTATCTGCACGGAGGCGGCTTCACCATCGGCGACCTCGAAACCCATGACAGCCTGTGCCGTCAGCTGAGCCAGCGCAGCGGCGCCGCCGTGCTGGCCCTGGACTACCGCCTCGCGCCCGAGCACCGCTTTCCGGCCGCCGTGGATGACGCCTGGGCCGGCCTGACCTGGCTGCATGACCATGCGGCCACGCTCGGCTTGGATGGCTCGCGCCTGGCCGTCGGTGGCGACAGCGCCGGCGGCACCCTGGCCGCCAGCGCCGCCTTCTTCGCCCGCGAGCGCGGCCTGCCGCTGGCCTTGCAACTGCTGATCACGCCCGGCACCGCGGCCCACATGAGCCACGACTCGCACCGCCGTTTCGCCGAAGGCTATCTGCTGGACGCAACGACCATCGAATGGTTTTTCAGCCACTACATCGACGCCGACCAGCGCGCCGACTGGCGCTTCGCGCCGCTGGAAGCCGAAGACCATGCCGGTCTGGCACCCGCCGCCGTGCTGCTGGCCGAGGCCGATCCGCTGGTGGACGAAGGCCTGGCCTATGCCGACCTGCTGCGCGCCGCCGGCGTGCCGGTGCAGCTCGAGCTGGCGCGCGGCGTCACCCACGACTTCATCAAGATGGGTCGCAGCCTGCCCGAGGCCATCGTGGCGCTGGACTTCTGCGCCGCTGCCATCAAGGAACATCTCCAGCCATGAAACGCCAAGACTTCCGCTTCCTCGAGCCGCTGCGCGTGCGCTGGGCCGAGATCGATGCCCAGGGCATCGTCTTCAACGGCCACTACCTGACCTATATGGACACGGCCATCAGCGGCTACTGGCGCGCGCTGGCGCTGCCTTACGCCGACACGATGAAGCTGCTCGGTGGGGACCTGTTCGTGCGCCGCGCCGCGCTGGACTACTTCGCCTCGGCCCGCTATGACGACCGGCTGGACATCGGCGTGCGCTGCCGCGAATTCGGCAACAGCTCCATGAAGGTCGACGGCGCCTTCTTCCGCGGCGACCAGTTGCTGGTGCAGGCCGACATGGTCTACGTCTTCGCCGACCCGGTCGCCCAGACGCCGCAGCGCCTGCCCGATGCGCTGCGCAACATCATCCATGGCTTCGAAGGCGGCCAGAGCGTCGTCGACGTGGAGGTCGGCAACTGGCGCGAACACGGCGAGGCCGCCGGGGCCATCCGCCGCCAGGTCTTCATCGAGGAGCAGGGCATCCCGGCCGACATGGAATGGGACGCCGCCGACGCCAGCTGCCTGCACGCCTTGGCTCGCAACCGCTTCGGCGTGCCGCTGGCCACGGGCCGCATGCTGGAGCATGTGCCGGGTGTCGCCAAGATCGGTCGCATGGCCGTGCTGCGCTCCATGCGCGGCACGCAGATCGGCCGCCAGGTGCTGGATGCATTGATGGCCGAGGCCCGCAAGCAGGGCTATCGCGAGGTGTTGCTGCATGCGCAGCTGTCGGCCGAGAACTTCTATCTGCGCGCCGGCTTCCAGCGGCGCGGCCAGCCTTTCGAAGAGGCGGGCATCGGGCATGTGGAGATGGTCAGGGCTATTTAGCCGAGCATCTCGAATCTCTCGACCTTGCGTTCACTCGCCAGCCACTGAACCATGGCCGCTGCCACCTGCGGCTCGCGGTGGCCCCAGCCTTCGGGGTAGATCTCCATCCACGTCCACTGGCCCTGGTCGTTGGGCTCGGGCCGCTGCAGCAGCTCGATGGGCGCCTCGACGCGCGCCTTGCGGAAGGCGATCAGGGCCTCGTCGACGTGGTCGGCCGCGACGAGGTAGTAGACGTAGAGCTGCACGCTCATTCCTGGGGCGGAATCTCGTAGGGCAGGGCGCGCGGCTGCAGCGTGGCGCCGCCGGTGCTGCCCAGATGCAGGCTGCCGCTTTCCAGGGCGGCGAGCTTGATCTCCGCGGCGATGGCGGTGCGGCCATTGCGCGCGCCGCTGCCGGCGACGATGCCGGCGGGTTGCTCGGCATCGGCGCTGTGGAAGATCTCCTGGCCGATCGTCGCCGCCGCATCGGTCTCGAAGACCTGCAGGCGGCGCTTCAGCGTGCCGCGGTACTGGCTGCGGGCGACGATTTCCTGGCCGGGATAGCAGCCCTTCTTGAAGCTCACGCCCCCCAGCACCTCGAAATTGATCATCTGCGGCACAAAGGCCTCGACGGTGGCGCCACGCACCCAGGCCACGCCGGCCTCGGCCTCGGCCCAGGCCCAGTCATCGGTCGACAGCGCTGCACCTTCGGGAGCAGGCGCGCCGGCGGGCTGCACACGCAGGGCGCGGCCAATGCCAGGTGCGGCGGGCAGGGCGATCCGAACCGCATCGCCGTCTCGGGCGAGCGTCCAGGCTTCAGCCGCGGCCGTGCCCAGCAAGCCGTAGACGGCGAACTCGCCGCTGGCATCGCTGAGCTTGCATTTGGCGCGCAGCACGAACATGGACAGGCGCTTCAAGGTCGCGGCCAGCGTCTCGGCCGGCAGGGCCAGCAGGATCTCATCGTCCCCTTGCTTCCAGCCCACCATCGTCGCCAGCAGCCGGCCCTTGGCCGTGCAGAAGCCGGCGAGGCGGGCATGCTCGCGGTCGAGCAGGGCGAAGTCCTGGGTCAGCTGGCCATGCAGGAAGCTGGCGGCGTCGGCGCCCTGGGCGCGAATCACGCCCCAGTCAGCGAGTCGGAGCTGGGAAGCTTGGAGGGTCTGAGACATGGCGCGAATTATCATCGGCCCCCTTTAGACGGAGCCTGACCAAGGGCATGAAGTGGTTGTTGCGGGCGGTACTCGCCCTGTTGTTGATCGCGGCACTGGCCGCCGGCGCCGCCTGGCAATGGCTGCGCAGCCCGCTGAGCCTGGCCGCGCCGTCGGTGGAGCTGTCCATCGAACCCGGCACCAACCCCGCCGAGGTCGCCCGGGCCTGGGTGGGCGCCGGCGTGCAGACCGATGCCCGCTTCCTCTACCAGTGGTTCAAATGGTCGGGCCAGGCCAAGCAGATCCGCGCCGGCAGCTATGAGGTGCATGGTGGCATCACGCCGCGCGAGCTGATGGACAAGATGGTCAAGGGCGACCAGATCCTGGAGCAGCTGCGCCTCATCGAGGGCTGGAACTGGCGCCAGGTGAGGGCGGCCCTGGCTGCCGCGCCGCAGCTGAAAGCCAAGACGGCACAGATGAGTGATGCCGAGATCATGGCGGCGCTGGGCGAGCCCGGCGTGTCGCCCGAAGGCCGCTTCTTCCCCGACACCTATGCCTACAGCCGCGGCGTCAGCGACCTGACCGTGCTCAAGCGCGCCCATGCGGCCCTGCAGCACCGACTCGCGGCCGCGTGGAGCAAGCGGGCGCCCAATCTGCCGCTGAAGTCGGCCGACGAGGCGCTGATCCTGGCTTCCATCGTCGAGAAGGAGACCGGCGTGTCCGCCGATCGCGCCAAGGTGGCCGCCGTCTTCGTCAACCGCCTGCGCGTGGGCATGCCGCTGCAGACCGACCCGACCGTCATCTACGGCCTGGGCGAGGCCTTCGACGGCAA
>CBHWBD010000185.1:0-10194 GCA_966111775.1 uncultured Comamonadaceae bacterium
CGTCAGCCTGGCGGGCAAGATGGTCGTCACGATGCGGGGCACCTGCGCGCGCGTCTACCGCGCTGGCGCCGCCCAGCATTTCGGCGCCGCAGCTGCCGCGATGATCAACAGTGCGGCAGGTCTGCCGCCCTATGAAGGCCCAATCCCTGGCGGCGCGGCCGACCCCGGCTCGGGCAACGTCTACGAGCCCGTGACCATCCCGTTCTTCGGCATCGCGCAGGCCGATGCGGCCAAGGTCTCCGGCCCAACGGGGGGCCCCGCCGTCGCGTCCGCGACCGCGACGAACACGGGCGTCAACCCGAACGCCGGCTTCGAGAGGATCGCCAGCTTCTCGTCGCAAGGACCTCGCATCGGCGACAGCGAACTGCGCCCCAGCGTGACCGCACCCGGCGTCTCGGTGGTGTCGGTGGCCTCCGGCACCGGCAACGGCTTCCAGATCCTCTCCGGCACCTCGATGGCGACGCCCCTGGTCGCCGGCGTGGCCGCGCTGACCAAGCAGGCCCACCCGGGCTGGTCGCAGCCCGACCTTCGCGCCGCTGTCGTGCAAACGGCGGCGCCAGCCCTGATGCAGGATCTGTTGCAGCGCAACGAGGGCGGCGGCCTGGCGCAGGCGCAAGCCGCGACCTCGACCCAGGCCGTCGTGCGCATGCCCAACGAGAGCGTCGGCTTCGGCTTTGCCGACCTGCTGGCCGACTTCAGCGTCACGAAGAACGTCACCGTGCACAACGCGGCGACTAAGGCGGTGCAGTTCAACATCACGTCGGTCAAGTCCTCGGGCCCGGCCGGCGCCGTGCTCACCGCGCCGGCATCGGTCATCGTCAACGCCAACAGCGATGCCATCGTCCCGGTTCGCCTGGACGTGCCGGCCAATTCCATGGGTGGCGGCACCAGCTTCCAGGACGTGAGCGGCTATCTGCAACTGACGCCTGCCAACGCTCGCATGAACGGCAACGTCAAGTTGTCGGTGCCGTTCTACATGGTGGGTCACAGCCGGTCGAACATGGACGTCACGATGTCGGCCAGCACCCTGGACTTCACCAATGCCGGTGGCCAGATCTCGGGCTTTCCGGTCGTCTACACGCTGGGACAGTACCAGCCGACGCCTCAGGGCGTCCAGCAGAACGATGTGCGGGCTGTGGGGGTGCGGGCATCGGGCACCAACCTCATCTTCGGCATCAACACGCACAACCGCACGTCGACGACTCTGGCCCGCCAGGAGGTCGACATCTGCATCGACACCAGTGGCGGCGCAGGCTTCACGCCGAACAAGATCCTGATCGGCATCCAGGCCAACCTGCTCAGCTCGACCCTCTCCAAGGGAACGTATGCGACGGCGGTCTTCCCCACCGATGCCAACTGCAACATCAACGGGGGGGGCACCCTCCTGTTCACGGTGACGCAGCCGACGGACAACTCGACGTTCCAGATTCCCGTGACGCGCGCCGCCCTGGGCCTGACGGCGGCCCAGCCGCGCATCAAGTACCGGGCCTTCTATTTCGGTACCGATGGCGGCGGCGCGGCGATGCCTGGCACGGGCAGCTACAACGCGTTCACCCCGGCCTTCTCGAACGGCGGGTCGCCGCTCGTGAGTCCGAATGGCACGGGCTCGGTGGGCTACTCCATCAACGCCGCCGAGCTGGCCCTCACGCCGGCGCTCGGCGTCATGGTCCACATGCCGGACAACGTCTCCGGCGCGGCCCAGGCCAAGTTGCTGCCCTTGAACTGAGCACGGGCTGAGCGCACCTCAGTGCAAGCGCCCCGGAGTTCGCTCCGGGGCGTTTTTCTTTCGGGTCGTCAACGCCTGAAGCGGGGCGCGGCGGCGGGTTGCCAGTGGCCGTCGCCGGACCGGACAAAACTTCCGCGGGCTTGCGCATGCGGATGCAGCGGCGCCTCGGCCAGTGTCAGCACGGGGGCGAAGCAGACGTTCGTGCCTTCCAGCAGGGCCGACCATTCGTCGCGTGTCCTCTCGCGGATGCGGGCAGCCACGCGAGCGCGCAGCGCCGGCCATTGGCTGCGGTCCTGCTGCGCCTTGGGGTCGACATCCGTCAGCTCCAGCCGCTGCAGCAGTTCGGCGTAGAACTGCGGCTCCAGCGCGCCCAGGGACACGAAGCGGCCATCTGCGCACTCGAAGCAGTCGTAGAAGGGCGAGCTGTGCAGGAAGAAGTTCTGCGCCGGGTCCTCGCTCCAGCGGCCCGCTGCGCGCAGGGAGTGCATCAGGCTGGACAGCAGGCCCACGCCGTCCACCATCGCCGCGTCGACGACCTGGCCGCGGCCGCTGCGCTGGGCTTCCCACAGCGCGGCCATCAGGCCGAAGGCCAGGAACATCGCGCCGCCGCCCATGTCACCGATCAGCGTGACCGGGATGCTGGGCGCCACGCCGTCGCGCGTGGCCGTCGACAGCACGCCGGTCAGTGCGACGTAGTTGATGTCATGGCCGGCGGCCTGGGCCAGCGGGCCGGTCTGGCCCCAACCCGTCACGCGGCCGTAGACGAGGCGCGGGTGGGTGGTCGTGAAGACCTCGGGTCCGAGGCCCAGGCGCTCCATGACGCCGGGTCTGAAGCCTTCGATCAGCGCGTCTGCACCTTCGATGAGGCGGCGCGCCTCGGCCAGGCCCTCGGCCGTCTTCAGGTCCAGGCAGGTGCGCCGCTTGCCGCGGTCCAGGCCCGTGCCGGTGTCAAGCACCTGGCCACCGGGGCGCTCGATGACGAGGACGTCGGCCCCATGATCGGCCAGCAGCATGCCCGCGAGCGGGCAGGGGCCGATGCCGGCCATTTCGATGACTTTGAGCCCGGTGAGCGGGCCGGCAGTGGAGGGCGCTTGCATCGGACAATGCTCGCATGAACAAGGCCTTCACCAAGGAATCCGATTCGTCCGACGATGACGACGACGGTCCCTCGCTGCCCAGCCTGCCAGCCGGCACGCGCAACTACATGACGCCGAGCGGCTACGCGCGGCTGCGCGCCGAGTTCATGCAACTCATCGACGTCGAGCGACCCAAGATGGTGGAGACCGTGTCCTGGGCGGCCAAGAACGGCGACCGCTCGGAGAACGGCGACTACCTCTACGGCAAGAAGCGGCTGCGCGAGATCGACCGCCGGCTGCGCTTCCTCACCAAGCGCCTGGACATCGCCGAGGTCGTCGACCCCAGCGCCCACTATTTGTCAGAACAGATCTTCTTCGGCGCGACGGTGACCTACGCGACCAGCAAGGGTGACGAGAAGACCATCACCATCAAGGGCATCGACGAGTCCGACAGCCTGGCCGGCGAGGTCAGCTGGATCTCGCCGATAGCACGCACGCTGCTGAAGGCGCGTGTCGGCGACGAACTCAATCTCGTGACGCCGGTGGGCGTCGAGAAGATCGAGGTCATCGAGGTCAGCTACCCCGCGCCGGGGGTCTAAGCATCGCGTCTGCGCGGGCACGTTCCTCGGGGCTGAGGCGCGCGGCGAGAGCGGGCAGGGCGGTCGCCGCCTGCTCGTGGCCGAGGCCCTTGGCCAGAGCGCACCAGGCATAGGCCGCAGCCATGTCCTTGTCGCCGCCCTGGCCCTGGGCCAGCATGACGGCGAGGTTGAACATGGCCTCGGGCTGGCGGCGCTGGGCCGCGGCCAGGAAGAACTGGCGCGCCGTCGCGAGGTTCTGCGGCACGCCCTCGCCGCGGTAGAAGAAAGTGGCCAGCGCGTTCTGCGCATCGGCATGGCCCTTGAGCGCGGCGTCCTTGTAGAGCACCAGGGCGCGTTCGGGCGCCGCCGGCACGCCTTCACCGAGGTCGAGCATCCGGGCCGCAGCGTAGGTGGCGTCGACATGGCCTGCCTTGGCCGCTGCGCCGTAGTAGGCGCTGGCGCGCTGCAGGTCCAGCGGAATGCCTTCGGGCTGACGCGGCAACTGATGGTGATGGAGCTGGCCGAGCAGATAGAGGGCCGGCACGTGGCCGGCCTCGGCCGCGGCCTGCAGGTGGGCGAGGGCGCGTTTGCCGTCGGGCGCGGTGCCGATGCCATTCAACTCGGCTTGCGCGAGCAGCGTGCCGGCCGGCTCGAAGCCGAAGTCCAGGGCCTTGCTCCACCAGCGGTAAGCCGCCGCCGGGTCGCGCCGGGTACCCTGGCCCGTCAGCTCGATGCGCGCCAGCAGCAGCGTCGCCTCGACGCGCGTGCTGATGTCGTTGGGCTTCTTGGGATCGAAGCGCATGCGGTCGGCGACCGGGTCGTAGCGCGCGTCGACGACCTTCTGCAGCCACGCGATGGCCTTGGGCGTGCTGGTCGGCGTGCCCAGGCCCAGCAGGTGCAGGCGGCCCAGCATCAGGGCCGCTTCCTCGTAGCCGAGCTTGTTCCAGCCTTCCTCGAACCGCACGCGGGCCCGGGCATAGTCGCCGGCCTCGTAGGCATCGAAGGCCTGGGTGAGGGACTTGTCCTTGCGGGCGATCCAGTTGCGACCGGCGGCAAAGCGGCGGTCGGTGCCGGCGCAGGCCACCGACGGCGCCATCGGTGTCGTCGCCGTGGCGCCGACCTCGGCAGCACTGTCGGGCATGCCGCTGGCGACCGTTGTCGTCTTGACGTTGCCGTCGGGACTCAGGTCGCTGAAGCGTTCGGCCTCGTTGGACGGACTGTCCTGCAGGCCGAAGTCGCGCATATACGCCAGCGTGACCTCGTCCTCGGCCGCCGAGTAGCCGCTCATGAAGGCGCAGGACGAGGCGAACTGGCGCGACAGCAGCTTGCTCTTGGTTGCGGTGACGAGGGCCGGGTCGACACCGCCGGTGCGCTGGCCCTTGAGCTGCACGGCGGGCAACTGGTTGTCCTGCTGGGCATGGCTGGCCGGCGCGGCCAGTGCGAGGCACAACGCCACGTTGGCGGCCCAGGCGTATTCGGGCCGAGCGCTGGGCCGCTCCCGAGCCGGCCCGCCGAGGCGATGTGCTCGCGGCTCGATGCCGCGAGCATCGTCGTCCCCTCGGGGGACCGGCTGGGCACGCCCGCGTCCAGCGAGGCGGGAGCAGACGAGGGGCTCCATCATCTTGGGCTGCGCAGCGTCATGCCCACCATATAGCGGCGGCCGCTGTAGGCGTCGAGATAGAGGCTGGGAATGCCGTCGCTGTAGCCCTGGTAGCCGCCGGTGTCGCTCTGGGTGCGCTCGCCGGTCAGGTTGCGCACGTCGGCGAAGAGTTCCAGGCCGTTCTTGAAGCGATACGACACCTTGGCGTCGACGAAGCGGGTGCGGCTGCCGAAGATGGGTGCGCCCGGGTTGTAGGGCAGGCGCCAGCCCACCGTGCCGACCGACGGGTAGTTGTTGATGCCGACATTGGTCGTCGTGTTGGGCGAGAAGGCGTAGTAGCGCGGCGCCACCACCTGCGTGGCGATGCGGGCCGAGAAGCCGCCGTCGTCGTACCAGAGCGAGGCGTTGTAGGAATACTTGGGCTCGTTGATGACGGGCAGCACGTCGCCGCTGATCAGGTCCAGCGTCGGCACGCCTTGCGTGGAGCGGACGCGGGTGTAGTTGGCGTCGAAGCCGGTGTAGCGCAGCACCCAGGGCAGGAAGGTGAAGGCCGTCTTCATGCCCAGCTCGATGCCGCGGCGCGTCGAGGGCTGCTGGTTGTCCCACTGGTTGAAGGCGAACTCCATGTCGGCCAGCGGCTTGCCGGTGACGGGGTCGACGGCACTGCTGCCCTGGAAGACCTTGGTGTTGGTGCGCGGGGCCACCAGCGTCGGCGCGCCGACGAGGCCGCGCTGGCGGAACACGGCGGCGCTCAGCATGGTGTCGCGGTTGGCGAACCACTCGACCGACAGGTTCTGGTTGACGTTGGTCTGCGGCTTCAGGTTGGGGTTGCCCATGGTGCCGGTGCAGCGCTGGTCGGCCTCGCTGCCGTCCGGGTCGTCGAAGCCCTGGTCGACGATCTCGCTGTAGATGCAGGTGCCCGAGGGCAGCAGCTTGCTGACCGGCGGGCGGGCGACGGTCTTGCCGATGTTGTAGCGCAGCACGGTCTTGTCGGGCACCACCCAGAGGGCCAGGTTCAGCGACGGCATCACGTCGGTGTTGCTGCCCTTGAGGAAGGTGTTCTGGCGGTAGAAGCTCGAGACCTGGCCCGCGGCGGCGCCGGGGTTGGCGGGGTCGAAGGCGGCCGTCTTGCGGATGGTCTGGAAGGTCAGCTGGCCGGTGCCGGCGACTTCGGTCTGCACGATGCGCACGCCGACGTTGCCGGCCAGCTCCATGCCGAAGGGCAGCTGCCAGTTCGTGAAGGGCACGCGGTCGGTCTCGAAGTCCGTCATCAGGTAGGTCGCGTAGGCGCGCTCCTGGAAGCGGGTGACCGGCTGGTCATAGACCTGGCCATCGCTGGCCTTGCAGCTGACGACGCAGTCCAGGTTCAGCGGGATGCCGGCGATCTGGAAGAGCTTGTCGATGTCCAGCTGCTGCCAGCCGTCGATGAGGCCGGCCGCGCGGTTCTTGGCGCCGGCATAGAACTGGCCGGCAGGCGCGACGGACAGCACCTGCTTGACCATGTCCAGGTACTGGGCCTGGGTCAGCACGGTCTGGCCGTTCTGCGGCGTGGCCGGGTTGGTGCTGGGGTTGTAGCCGTAGACGCAGGGCTGGCCGCCGGCGCCCAGCGACCCGGCCGTGTTCTGGCAGCCGACGACGGAGCTGCGGGTGTTGACCGTGGGCAGGTAGATGCCAGGCACATAGCCCGCGGTGCCGAAGCTGCCCTGCGGATCGGCCACGGTCGCGCCGCCCAGGCCCCAGTAGCTGCCGCGGGTGTCGCGGAAGTTCAGGCCGGCCTGCAGGTTCTGGAAGAAGTGGGACTGCTCGCGCAGGTCCAGCGTGAAATCGAGCTTGCCGGTCTTTTCGCTGTTGTCGCTCTTGTAGAGGCGGATGACCTGCAGATTGGTCGTCGGCGTCAGCAGCGGCTTCTGGGCCGAGGTGTAGGCCGGCACGGCGACCGTGTTGGTGGCCGAGACGGGGATGGCGGCCGAGGCCAGCTGAGGCGACAGCTGGGCGTATTTGTCGTAGTTGAGCTGGTCGTTGGCGCTGCCCGGCGGCAGGGCGAAGGTCCAGGAGCCGTCGGGCTGGATCTTGAACGAGCCCTCGCCGTACTGGTAGCCGAAGGCGGCGCGGCGGTCGTAGCGGAAGGCGGCGGAGTCGTTGCTGCCGATCATGGCCTTCACGTTGACGCGGCCGTCCTTGTACTCGCCGCCGGTCTGCAGATAGTGCGAATTGGTGTTCACACGGCTGAAGATCATGTCCGTGTTGTAGAAGCCGTCGGTCGTCGTGTAGCTCGTGACGTGGTGGGAATCGTCCACCGTGTAGCCGGGCTTGATGTTGGAGACGGCGCCGGTGGCCAGCGTGCTGCCTGCGCGGTAGCTGTAGGTGTTGGGGTTGACGTAGTAGGGCCAGGCCAGGCCCGTGGCCACCGAGCGCACGCCGTTGGCCGAGTCGACGAAGAGGCCGGCGCCGTTGATGTTGGGCGCGCCACCCACCGAGAAGTTGCCGACCACGTCGGCCACGTCGCGGCGGTTGCTGCTGTACTTGCCGTAAAGGGACAGGTTGTCGTTGACCTTGAAGTCGATGCGGATGTCGCCGCCGGTGCGCTTGTCGTCCTGGCTGCGCACATAGGAGCGGATCAGCGCCGGGATGTAGTCATTCCACTGGTTCAGGCAGGTCAGCTGCTCGTTGTTGCGCTGGTTGATGGCAGCGGTTCGCGCGGTGGCGCCATTGATGGCATTGGTCTGTGCCGTCGTCAGGTTGGGGAAGGCGCTGAAGCAGTCGGCCTTGCTCTGGGCGGCGGCGGACTTGGTCAGCAGCTCCATCGGCGTGGCGGCGTTGAAGCTGCCGCCGGCCGTCAGCGGCGAAGCAAGGAAGGTGGTGTTGACCGTGGCATCGGTCGTCGACAGCGTGCCGGGCTGGAAGCTGAAAGTCTTCTGCGGCGAGTTGTCGAAGTCCATCTGGCGCAGCAGGCCCTGCTGGTTGTTGCTGCCGCCGTTGGTGAGCTGGTGGACCTCGTTCTTGTAGCGCGAGTCGTTCAGGTTCAGCAGCACCCCCAGGCGCTTGTCGAGGAAGCGGTCGGCCAGCACCAGGTTGTAGTTGGGCGTGGTCTTCTTGTTCAGGTCGCTCTGGGTGGCCGCGGCCCGCAGCGAGTAGTAGGGCTTGTCGAAGTCCAGGCCTGTGCGGGTCTCGATGATGATGCCGCCGCCCAGCGACCCCTCCACCATCTTGGCCGTCGAGCCCTTGACGACGTCGACGCTCTTGATCAAGTCGGAGGACAGCTCGCGGAACTCGGCACCGCGGCCGTCGCCGCCGCCGAGCAGGTCGGTGCCGGCGCCCGAGCGCACCGTCTGGCCGTCGAGCTCGACACGGGTCAGCTCGGGGCCATTGCCGCGAATGGAGACGTTGACACCCTCGCCGTAGTCGCCTCGGTCCAGGGCCACGCCGGCCACGCGCGACAGCGCCTCGCCGATATTGCGGTCGGGGAAGGCGCCGACGTCCTCGGCCACGATGGAGTCCTGGGCCGTGGCTGCATGCTTCTTGCGGCCGATGGCCGACTGCTGCGACTGCCGGGTGCCGACGATGAGCACGGATTCCAGCTCCGTGACCGGCGCCTTGGGCTTGGCCTCGGCCGGCTTGGCTTCCTCGGGCTTGGCTTGCTGTGCCAAGGCGGCTTGCTGGGCCCACAGGGCCAGGGCCATGGAAACGGCGGTCGCCACCGCAGGCTTGCTGAACTTGTTCACAGGTTGTCTCTCCGCGCACCGGTCGGGCCGGGCTTGTTGTGGGTCGCTCGGAGGCTTAAAAGTCAGACTTATTCGTCTTTCCAAAGCCGCGACGCGACCTTAAGCAGGCGCCGTAACGGGGAGAAATTCGTTTTGACCGGATTGCTATCCCGGCAAGGAATACCGGGCCTGGAAACACTGGTTAACCCGCGGAAGCGAACAGAAACAGTCACGGCCGTGATTGGCCGCGAACCGATGTCAACGCTGTCAGCGGACGGTGGTGCTAGGACGCGGAGGCGCCGCCTGGCGCTCTCGTTCTAAGGCTTGACGCGCCAGACGCGCTGGACGGGCGCGGTGCGCTTCAGGACGCGCAGCACGTCAGCGAGGTGCAGGCGATCGCGCACGGCGATGAGCAGCGTCATCTCGGCTGTCTCGCGCAGCTGGGCCTCGTCGCTCATGGAGATATGGGTGATGTCGGCCTCGGCCTGGGCCACGGCCTGGGCCACCTGAGCGAGCACGCCCTTGCCATTGGCCATCAGCAGGGCGATGCCCGCCTCGAAGCTGCGCGTCAGCTCTTCGGCCCATTCGACCTGGATCCAGTGCTCGCTGTCGCGCTGGAAGAGG
The DNA here is from genome assembly GCA_966111775.1 of uncultured Comamonadaceae bacterium. Lineage (GTDB taxonomy): Bacteria > Pseudomonadota > Gammaproteobacteria > Burkholderiales > Burkholderiaceae_C > Pelomonas. The sequence goes on from CBHWBD010000185.1 coordinate 9,306, forward strand.
CGGCGCCCCACCGCGCATTCGCAGGTGTGCACGACCAGGCCTTCGCCGCGACCCAGATAGCCGCGCACCTCGTCACCGGGGATGGGGCGGCAGCAACTGGCGAGCTGCACCGAGGCACCCTCGCTGCCGTCGATGGTGACGCTGCCCTGGCTGGCCGGCGCTTCGGTGAAGCGCCCCAGCGTCAGCGCCAGCGCGTCGGGCTTCTGGCCCTGCTCGGCCATCAGGCGGGCGAGCTTCTTGGCGATGATGGTGGCGATCTTGCGGCCGGCGCCGATGTCCACCAGCAACTGCTCGGTGCCCGAGCTGCCGGCCCACGCGGCCAGCTCATGCCAGATCGGCGCTGCGGCGTCGTCCAGCTCCAGGCTGGGCAGGCCCAGGCCCTCGATGCGCATGGCCTGGGCCAGCATCTTCTCGCCCAGTTCGCGCGACTCTTCCTGCTCCAGGTCCTTCAGGTAGTGGCGGATCTTGGAGCGCGCGCGACCGGTGCGCACGAAGGCCAGCCAGGCCGGGTTGGGGCTGGCGCCGGGGGCGGTGATGATCTCGACGATGTCACCGCTGCGCAGCTCGGCCCGCAAGGGCACGGCCTCGCCGTTGACCTGGGCCGCCACGCAGTGGTCGCCGACGTCGGAGTGGATGGCGTAGGCAAAGTCCACCGGCGTCGCGCCCTTGGGCAGGGCCATGATCTTGGACTTGGGCGTGAAGACGTAGATCGCGTCCGGGAAGAGGTCGATCTTGACGTGCTCGAGGAACTCGTTGGCGTCGCGCGTCTCGTCCTGGATGTCGATCAGGCTCTGCAGCCAGCGCGCATTGGCCTGCTGGGCGATCAGGGCCGAGGCCTGCTTGCCGCGGCTCTTGTAGATCCAGTGCGCCGCCACGCCCTGCTCGGCGA
>CBHWBD010000186.1:0-10069 GCA_966111775.1 uncultured Comamonadaceae bacterium
GGTAGGCGTCGGTCATGGGCCGGTCGGTGTCGGGCTGCATCTCCAGCATGACGGCCACCATATGGCTGCGGCGCAGGCGCAGATTGCGCGCATGGTGGTTGAAGCGGTAGCCGGCGGCCTCGGCCAGGGTCTTGATGCGCTCGCGCGTGGCCGGCGTGACCGAGGGGCTGTCGCGCAGCGCGCGCGAGACCGTGATGGTGGAGACGCCGGCCAGGGCGGCGATCTGCTCCATCGTGACCGGCTTGCTGTCCGTGGTCATGGGTGCACCCTTCGGCCTACGGCCTTGCCTGGCCGACAGCGCGTCCAGGCGTTCGCCAGGCATGGGATGCCCACTGGGCATCCCATGCCCGGGCTTACTCCCGCCAGGCGGGAGCGCGCTTGCTTGGGACGGCCCGGCGCTGCGCTCATACCGCCTTCTGCTCGAGCACGTAGTTCGCGCCGTCGTACTGCCCCAGCTTCTCCACCAGCAGCGGCAAGCATTCGGCCAGCTCGTCGTGCAGCGTGAACGGCGGGTTGACGACGAGCATGCCGCTGCCCAGCATGCCGAAGCCGCGCTCGTCGGCCTGGGCCACCGTCAGCTGCGCATGCAACCAGCCCTTCTTGGCCATCGAGTCGGCACTGGCCTTCAGGCGCGGCAGCATCTGCGTGGATTCCAGCAGTTGCAGCTTGGGGTACCAGATCATGATCACCGTGTCGGAGGCGCGCTCCAGCGCCTCGCGCAGCGCGGCCAGCACCTTGGCGTAGTCGGTCTTGATCTCGTAGGACGGGTCCATCAGCAACGCCGCGCGGCGCGTCGGCGACGGCAGCTCGGCCTTGATGGCGGAGAAGCCGTCGCGGTCGCTGACCTGGGTGTTGGGCCGGCTCTCCAGGTAGCTGGCGAGGATGCGGTGGTCGGTCGAATGCAGCTCGTAGGCGCGCAGGCGGTCGGTCTCGCGCAGCAGGAAGTTGGCAATCGCCGGCGAGCCCGGGTACTGGCGCAGCTGGCCGTCGGGATTGAAGGCGCGCACCAGGCCCACATAGTCAGCCAGCGGCGCGGGCAGGTCCTTGCGGTCGTACAGCCTGGCAATGCCTTCGCCGTACTCGCCCTTCTTCTGCGCATAGCGGCCCTCGACCGAGTAGCCGCCGGCACCGGCGTGGGTGTCGATGAGGGTGTAGGGCTTGTCCTTCTCCCCCATGTAGCGCAGCACGCGGGTCAGCACGAGGTGCTTGAGGACGTCGGCATGGTTGCCGGCATGAAAGGCGTGGCGGTAGGCGAGCATGGGGGCGATTGTCGCTAAGCCGCGCGGGCGAAGAGTCCCGCCACGGTGCTGGCGATGGGATCCGGGTCCACCGCCGTCTGGTTGGTCAACACCGCGACGGACCAGGATGGCGCGCCGAGGTAGCGCGCATAGGCACAGCGGTAGCCGGGAATGAAGCCACCGTGACCGACCTTGGGCGCGCCCCAGGCGCTGCGGCTGACGATCCAGCCCAGGCCGTAGCGCAGCGGCCGGCCGTCCTCGCCCACGCCCACGCCCTTGTCCATGGGAACGGGCCGGGCCCACAAGGGGGACAGCGCCGCCGAATGCCCGCAAAGACCGGCATCCCAGCGCATCAGGTCGCGCAGGCTGAGCTGGATGCCGCCGCAGCCGTCGGCATAGAAGGCCTTCATGAAGGGCGGCAATTGCGCGCTGGCATCCACCACGCGGCCGTCGGCCTGCACCTGGCAGGGCGCGGCCATGTCGGCGAAACCGGCGTCGGCGGCCATGAAGCGTGCCGACGTCATGCCCAGCGGCTCGAAGATGCGCTCGCGCATCAGCTCCCGGTACGACCCGCCGGCGATGCGGCCCACCAGCATGCCCATCACGTTGAAGCCGGCATTGCTGTACAGAAAGCCCCGGCCCGGCGGCGCGTGCAGCGGGAAGGCCTGGAACGCGGCCAGTTGCTCGGCCTCGGAGAAGGCCGCGCCGCCGCGGGCCTGGATCTGCTGGCGCAGCCCCGGGTCGGCCATCATGTCGTCGGGCTGGGTCGGGTCGCCGAGGCTGCGCAGGCCCGAGGTGCAGTTGAGCAACTGGCGCACGGTGATGCCTCGCCAGTGTGGCGGCAGCGGCCCCAGATGGCGCTGGATGGGGTCGTCCCAGCGCAGCCGGCCGTCCTGCACCAGCATCAGCGCCAGCTGCCCGAGAAAGGGCTTGGACAGGGAACCGAGGCAGAAACGCGTGTCCGCATCGATGGCGCTGTCTTCGCCCGCTCGCGCCTGGCCCCAGCAGCGCGTGACCACCGGCTGCCCGTCGCGCATGACGGCCAGGGCCAGACCCGGGACAGGTTGCGCCGCCAGCAGGTCGTCGACAAAGCGCTCGGCGCGCCGGGCGGCGGGTTCGGACTCGGCCCGGGCATCAACCAGGCCGGCGAGGCCCAGGGCGAGAAAGCCGCGGCGCGAGGGGGTCGCTATGGAATCCATAGAAAGATTCTGCAGGCGCCGGCATTGCAGTCGCGCTAACACATCCCACATCAACCGCACACAGCGAAAGGCCGGCGCCGCTTGCGTAGCCTCCTTCCCATCGCTCTGCCCATCGACTTTCCGACCGTCTTCACCATGACCACTCTTTTCGACCCCGTCCGCTTCGGCGACATCCAGCTGGCCAACCGCGTCGTCATGGCGCCGCTGACGCGCAACCGCGCGACCCGGCAGATCCCCCACGCCCTGCACGTCGAGTACTACCGCCAGCGTGCCGGGGCCGGCCTCCTCATCACCGAGGCGACCCAGATCCGTCCCGACGGCCAGGGCTATTTCGACACCCCGGGCATCCATTCGCCCGAGCAGATCGCCGGCTGGAAGCAAGTCACCGACGCCGTGCACGCCGAGGGCGGCAAGATCGTCGTGCAGCTCTGGCATGTGGGCCGCATCTCGGTGAACAGCCTGCAGCCGGGCGGCCAGCAGCCCGTCTCCTCCACCAACCGCGCCGCCAAGACCAAGACCTATGCGGCCCATGGCGAGCTGGTGCCGACCGACGCGCCCCGGGCTCTCGCCACGCATGAGATCCCGCAGCTGATCGCCGACTATGTGCAGGCCGCCAAGAACGCCATCGCGGCCGGCTTCGACGGCGTCGAGGTGCACAGCGCCAACGGCTATCTGCTCGACCAGTTCCTGCGTGACAGCGCCAACGACCGCAACGACGAGTACGGCGGCAGCATCGAGAACCGCGCCCGCCTGCTGATCGAGGTCATGACGGCCATCGCCGGCACCATCGGGGCCGGCCGCACGGCACTGCGCCTGTCGCCCGTCACGCCGAGCAACGACATCGGCCAGGACAGCAACCCGCAGGCCCTCTTCAACTATGTGGCCGAGCAGCTCGCACCCTTGAAGCTGGCCTTCCTGGAAGTGGTGGAAGGCGCCACCGGCGGCGCCCGCGACATCGCCCCCTTCGACTACGCCGAACTGCGCCGCCGCTTCAACGGCCCCTACATCGCCAACAACGGCTACGACCGCGGCATGGCCCTGGATGCCGTCGCCAGCAACCACGCCGACGCCGTCGCCATCGGCCGCCCCTTCATCAGCAACCCCGACCTCGTCGAGCGCATCCGCAGCGACCTGCCCTGGGCCGCGCCGCAAAAGGAGACCTTCTATGGCGGCGGTGCCGAGGGCTACACGGACTACCCGGTGCTGAAGCAGGCTTGATTCATACGTCGCCGATATGGCGATGCCCTGTTTCAGATATTTGACGCCTGAACGCGTGCTCTCCAGTATGGCGGCCGTCCTTGGGACGACCTCATAAGAACTGGAGACACGCATGAATCGCCTTCTCGCGCTGGCCTTGGTGACATCACTGGCCAGCCTCGCCGGGCCCGCCCTCGCGGCCGACCCGGTCAAGATCCTCTTCGTCGGCAACAGCTACACCTTCGGCCGCGTCGACCCGGTGCTGAGCTACAACGCTGGCGCCGTGCACGACCTGACGGCCGGCTTCAACGCCGTCAACCCGAGCGGCACCAACAGCTTCCCCCTCGGCACGGTGGGCCAGGGCAGCTTCGAGCCCCATCCCTGGGGCGGCGTGCCCGGCATCTTCAAGAAGATGACCGACGAGGCCGGCATGAACTACGACGTGTCGCTGTCGACCCGCAACGCGGCCTCGCTGCGCGGCCAGTTCCTGGACACGGCCAACAGCGACTGGAAGCTGCGCGAGAACGTCGCCACGCAGAAGTGGGACAGCGTCGTGCTGCAGGAGCAGAGCGACGCGGCCCTGCCCGCCGGCAGGGGCAAGAACGCCAACCTCGCCACCTTCAACGCCTACGCCGACCAGTTCGAGCGCTTCATCCACAACGGCGCGGCCCAGAGCTACAAGGAGTCGACGTTGTTCGGCAGCCTGGCGGCCTGCACGGCGACGGGCCTGTCGTCCGGCAGCTGCAACACGACACGCACCATCGCCGCCAACCCCAACTCCAGCGGCAACACCAAGGTCTATCTGGAGGAGAGCTGGGCCCGGCCCGACATGGTCGAGGCCCACAAGGTCACGACGCCCGACATCACCAGCGCCGACGGACGGCCCATCGTCGACGCCAGCGGCGGCAACGCCACGCTCTACTACAACAGCCTCGCCGGCATGACGTCGGACCTGCACGACTCCTTCTATGCCAAGGCCGCGTCCAACCCGGGCTTTGCCGGCGTGGTGCCGGTGGGCGATGCCTTCCAGCGTGCCGTCGACCAGGGCCTGGCCCAGGGCAGCGGCTTCTACAACGCGAGCGGCACGTTTGCCGAGACGGCGGGCGCACTCAACCTCTGGTGGCTGGACCGCACCCACGCGAGCAAATACGGCTCCTATCTTTCGGCCCTGACGCTGTTCGGCAGCATCACCGGCCACGACCCGTTGAGCCTGGGGCTGGGCGAGCAGGCCGCCGTTGACCTCGGCATCGACGCGACGACGGCGCGTGCGCTGCAGCGCGTGGCCAGACAGCAGCTCGGCTTCACGACCGCCGTGCCCGAGCCGCAGAGCCTGGCCCTGCTGCTGGCGGGTCTGGGTGTGATCGCCTTGAGGACCGGCAAGCGCCGCAGCGGCGTGCCGGCGTGATTCAGCGGACCTCCAACACGTCCTCGATGACGTAGGCGACCTCGAGGATGCGCTTGAGGTCGCTGTCGCGGATGACCAGGGTGCCCTTGTCGCCCCATTCGGGGCCCCACATGTTCGCGAGACGGAACTCTGCCTTGGCCTGATCGAACCCGACGACGGCCATGCTGTGGCCGCCTGTGGGGCGCAGCGGCGTGCGGATGACGACGCGGCCATCGGCACCGACCCGGTCGAAGTCCTCGGTGACGCTGAGCTGCACCACGGGCAGTTGCCCGGCCTGCATCGCACTGACGAGGGCCTCGGGCTTGCTGTCCAGCTTGCGAAACTTGCTGACCTTGTACGCCGGCTTCACCGAGGCCGCCGGGGCGGGACCGGCGTAGGGCCATTGCGACTCCAGCCAGGCGCCCACCTGCTGCGCACCCTTGAGGCCGCCGACGACGCTGCTGCCCTCGTAGTCCTCGCCCGGCCATTCATCGAACTTGCGCGCCGTGACAAAGAGCCCGCGCGCCGAGATCGTCACCTTGCGGTTGAACTTGCTCTTGATGGCGGCCTGCAGCGCATAGGCGACGGAGAAGCCGATGGTGGTGCCTTCGCTGCCCTGGTTGCGGATGGCGCCCATCGCGTCGCGCAGGTCCAGCAGCAGCGCCGGGCCCGCCGCCGAGGCACTGGCCGACCGGTACTCCGGCGCCACCATGGTCATCTTCATGTACTCCTCGCGCCGCTGCGCCACCTCCTTGCGATTGCCCTCCATCTCCTTCTCGAAGTCGGCCAGCATGCGCGTCACCTTCTCCGAGGCCTCCTTCTCCTTGCGCGCGATCTCGTTCTCGAACTTGGTCTCGATGCCCTTGCGCACCTCGTCCAGGCCCTTGAGGCCGACCAGCGTCAACACGACGGTGGCCGCGCCGAAATAGGCCAGGATGCGGGACTTGGCCTTCTCGGCGACCTTGTACGACCAGTAGTCGTCCCAGTCGGGATCCTTGGGGCGGGCGGGCGCCGGGGCAGCGTCGTCTGCAGATGTCATGCGGGCCTTCCTGCCTGGCGTCAATGCCAGCTGCGACGGATTCTTGTCGCCATGCGCGCGCGGCTCATCCTCAACGCGGAGGAGAGGTGGCCCTCCACAGGATCGAACCAGGACGTGGCGGCGTGGCCGGCGGATGAATACGGCTTCAGGTCTGGAAGGCGCCGGGGCTGCGCGCCGGACCGTCCAGCGCTTGCGTCGTGTGCGGGTGGCGGTACTCACGCGAGGGCGCCAGCCTGAGGCCGCCCCCCTCGCCCGCGTCGGCGGCCTTGCCGCGCAATGACGAATCCGGCTTGAGCCGGTAGTCGTCGCGCGCCGCGCGCACGAACTGATCCCACTCGGCCGCGCAGTTGGCGCGCCGCGGCCCATGCCCCACGGCCGCCAGCATCGGGCCGCCGACCCGCAGGGTGTTGGCCAGCACGACCTCGGCCTGGGGCGACGTCACGCGCAGCCAGATGCCGCCATTCACGCCATTGCTCGGCAGCTGATCCACCAGCGTGTTGTTGACGAGGTAGAGGGCCTGCTTCTCCCACTTGGCGCCCTCGACGCCGAAGGAGATCACATGCGGGTTCTCGGTCGTCGAACTCTGCATGATGAGATTGCCCATGACGACGGCGATGCCGCCGTTGGGGAACTCCAGCTCATAGCTGGCGCGGCCGCCGATCTCGTCGCTCAGGCGGTTGTAGAGGATGTGATTCAGCGCCGCGCGGCTCTTCAGCAGATGGCCGAGCTTGCCGTGATGGAAATAGCTGCCCGTGACGGCGAGGCGCCCGATGGCGCCGACATAGAGGTTGTGCGTCTTGCCCTCGCGCAGCGCGATGGGGCCGAAGTCGCAGTCGACGATGTCGAGCTCGATGCTCTCGTCGTTGGCCGTCAGCAGGCCGTTCTCGTTGTCGACGAAGCCGCAGTCCACCAGGGTCAGCGAACCCGCCTCGACGCGGATGCCGGCACCGTTGCGGTCGAGCACGACGGCGCCGATGAAGTCGAAGCCCTCGATGCGCTGGCGACGACCCGTCGTCACGAAGATGCCCTTGCCCTGGACATGGGCGCCATTGGCGATCAGACGCACGCGGCCGCCGACGGCACGCAAGGTCAGCTCGTGCTGGCGCCAGACGGCGACGTCGGCCACATAGTCGCCGGCGTCCACCTCGACGAGCATGCCGTCACGGGCCTGCCGCGCCGCGGCGGCCAAAGACTTGATGGCACGCCGCGGGCCGACCCGCAACACCGGACCCGCCCGGGCGGCGATGGGCGCCAACCCCGCTGCAGCGAGAAGAAGGCGGCGACGCATCAGCCCTTCTTCTTCATCTTGGCCTTGAAGAGCTCGACGATGCCGACTTCACGCGGGCCAGGAATCAGCTCGAAGCTGTCGCCGGCGGCGATCGAGCCCTCGCGCTTCACGGCCAGGTAGAAGCCGCACCAACCGCTCTGGGCCATCAGCTTGGCGGCCTGGTTGAAGCCCATGTGGGCATTGAACTTGAAGCAGGGGTAGCGCGGCTCGGAGACGACGAGTTCGCAGTCCGGGAAGCGCAGCACGTCGCCGATCCAGACCTGGCCTTCCAGCAGGCCCGACAGCGTCAGGTTCTCGCCGCAGTCGCCGGGCTGCAGGGCGCCCTCGACCTTGGCCTGGCCGCGCACCGTCGTCCAGAAGGCGTAGTGCTCCTGCGGATAGGCATAGACCGCCTTGGACAGGCCGCCGTGCACGCTGAGGTCGGCCTGCTCATCGCCCTCCAGGCTCAGCGCGTGCACGCCGACACGACCCGCGCGCGGGCGCTTGCGGATGGCGGAATCCAGGGACTCGCCCGTCGTGGCGACGAAATGTTCGACGCGGGCGGTATTCACGCTGAGGACTTGCATGTCAGGGGCGCCCGGCCGCCCGAAGGCACTGACGCGCCCCCTCGGGGGGCAGCGAGCAAAGCGAGCGTGGGGGTTGTTTCATGCCCCCCATTCTCCAGGAGGCTTTTCGGCGTGTTGGCCTACAAGGTCGGTCGGACCGCCCATCTAGGCTTGCGCAAAAACCTCCAAGGGAGAGCCTATGAATGCACTCGACAGCGGCGCCAGGGTCTGGGCCGGGCTGGCGGTGGCTCCTTCCAGCGCGCTGATGTTCGTCGTCGGCGTGCTGCTGGCCGGCGCACTGGCCGGCGAATTCATTGCCGCGACGACGCGGCTGCCACGCGTGGTCGGCTACACGTTGGCGGGCTGCGTGGCAGCCGCCTTCGGTCATGGCGTGGCCATGCCGCTGTCCGGCGCGGCGCAGACCGTCACCGACCTGGCCCTGGGCCTGCTGCTGTTCGAGATCGGCTGCCGCGTGCACCTGCGCTGGCTGGTTCGCAACCCGGGCCTGGCCCTGACCAGCCTGGCCGAGGCCATGTGCAGCGCCGTGGCGGTGGCCCTGGTGCTGCGCCTCTTCGACCTGGGCTGGCAGACCGCCGTGGCCTGCGCCATCCTGGCCATGCCGGCACCGGCCGCCGTGTCGGGCCGCGTGTCGCTGGAGCTCGGTGCCGAGGGTCAGGTGACTCAACGCGCGTCGGTGCTGACGGCCTTGAACACGCTCTACGCCGTCATCGCGCTGACGCTGATGCGCACCTGGTGGGCGGCGGACGACGGCGGCAGCGTGCCGCAGGCCCTCGCGGGCCTGGCCATCTCGTTGCTGACGACGCTCGGCGTCGCCGCACTGCTGGCCGGTGCGACCTATCTGGCCGCGCGCCGCCTGGACCTGCGCAACCAGAGCGCGGCCCTGCTGGTGTTCGGCCTGGTGGCCTTTGCCATCGTCGCGGCGCGCGCCATCGGCGTGTCGACGCTGCTGATGCCGCTGCTGGCCGGCCTGCTGCTGCGCAACACCAGCGAGCGCCCCTGGGTCTGGCCGCGCCACTTCGGCACGTCGGGCGGGGCGCTCGTGCTGATGCTCTTCGTCATCGTCGGCTCGGCCTGGTCGCCCAAGATCCTCGTGGCCGGCGGCTTCGCGGCCCTGGCCCTGCTGGCGGCGCGCTTCGTCGCCAAGACCCTCGCCGTCGTGGCGCTGGCGCCGCTGGCCAAGGCGAGCTGGCGGCAGGGCCTGGCCCTGTCCATCACGATGACGCCGCTGTCGGCCACGGCCCTGGTCATGCTCAGCGAGCTGATGCGCGCCGAGCCCGAGCTGGCCGCCGGTGCCGTGCCCATCATCCTGGCCAGCATCGCGGTGCTGGAGCTGCTCGGTCCCATCGCCGTGCAGTTCGCGCTGCGCCTGGCGGGCGAGCTGCCACCGGCGCCCAAGCGCCGCAAGAACAACAGCAAGGAGGGCAGCGCGCCATGAGCCTGGGTGAATTTTCCAAATCGCAGCCGCTGACGCTGGGCGTCGAGCTGGAGCTGCAGATCGTCAACAGCCACGACTACGACCTCGCGCCGGTGTCGGGCGACCTGCTGCGGCTGATGGAGAAGCGCAGCATCCCGGGCGACGTGAAGCCCGAGATCACCAGCAGCATGATCGAGCTCGCCACCGGCGTGTGCACCGGCTTCGGCCAGGTGCTGTCGGAGCTGGGCCAGATCCGCGATGCGCTGGTGGACTGCGCCGATCGCCTGGACGTCTGCCTGGTGGGCGGCGGTACCCACCCCTTCCAGCATTGGAAGCGTCAGCGCATCTTCGAGACGCCGCGCTTTCACGAGCTGTCGTCGCTGTACGGCTATCTGTCCAAGCAGTTCACCATCTTCGGCCAGCATGTGCACATCGGCTGCCCGAGCGCCGACGAGGCCCTGGTGCTGCTGCATGGCATGAGCCGCTTCATCCCCCACCTGATCGCGCTGGCGGCCTCCTCACCCTTTGTGCAGGGCGAGGACACCGGCTTCGACTCGGCACGGCTGAATTCGGTCTTCGCCTTCCCGCTGTCGGGCCGCGCGCCCTTCGTGCAGACCTGGACCGACTTCGAGGCCTTCTTCGCCAAGATGACGCGTACCGGCGTCGTCTCGGGCATGAAGGACTTCTACTGGGACATCCGCCCCAAGCCCGAGTTCGGCACCATCGAGGTCCGCGTGCTGGACA
>CBHWBD010000187.1:0-10036 GCA_966111775.1 uncultured Comamonadaceae bacterium
GCCGCCAATGGCATAGACGTAGCGGCCAAAGCGCGTGTGCTTGGCGATGAAGCCCTGCAGACGACGCTCGGCGAGGCGACGCTCTATCTGGCGGCTTCGCTGCGCCTGGATGCGGCCGAGGCGCAGCGCTGGGTGGGCGCCTTCCGCCAACTGGAAGAAGACGGGACCGTCGCGCGCCTCCGGCATCGCTACATCCACTGAGCACGACATCGGCCTGCAGGGGCATGTCCGAAAACTGCCAGGATCTGGCAGGGCCGCGGCCTAGACTGGCTGCATGTCCTCCGAACTCCTGCCTCCCGAAGCCGCCTACGCCGTCCTCCAGGCGCATGACGTCCGCTTCGACGGGCGGCTCTATGTCGGCGTCACGTCGACCGGCATCTACTGCCGGCCCGTCTGCCGCGTCCGCCTGCCGCGGCGCGAGAACTGCCGCTTCTTCACGACGGCGGCCCAGGCCGAGGCCGAGCGCTTTCGCCCCTGCATGAAGTGCCGGCCCGAACTGGCACCGCGGGCCCTGCCGTGGACGACGATGGACGCCTCGAAAACGCTGGCCCAGCAGGCCGCCGCGTGGCTGGACGCCTGCGACGATGCCGAGGCCAGCGTGGAAGACCTGGCCGGGCACCTCGGCATCACGAGCCGCCATCTGCGCCGCATCTTCCAGGCCGAGCATGGCGTCTCACCCCTGCAATACCTGCAGACGCGCCGCCTCCTCCTCGCCAAAGCCTTGCTGACCGACAGCAGCTTGCCCGTCAGCGAGATCGCCTATGCGGCCGGCTTTGCCAGCCTGCGCCGCTTCAATGCCGCCTTCGTCGAGCACTACCGCCTCCAGCCGACGGCATTGAGGCGGGTCGGCCGCGAGGGCGGCGGGACGGCAACCGTCTCGCGCCTGCGCCTGAGCTACCGCCAGCCCTATGACGTCGCCGGCGTCCTGGCCTTCCTGGCGCCGCGCGCCATCGCCGGCGTCGAGGTCGTGGGGGAGGGCGGCGTGACGCGCAGTCTGGCCCTGACCCATGCCGGCGAGCGCCATGCGGGCTGGCTGCGCGTGAGCTTCGACAAGGTGGGGGAGGTCGGCGTCGAACTGTCGCCGTCGCTGTGGCCGGCCGTCGGTTCCCTGCTGCCGCTGCTGCGCCGCTGGCTGGACCTGGACGCCGATCCCGAGACGATCGCCACGGCCCTGGGCGAAGGCGGCGTGCCGGGGCAGCGCCTGCCGGGCTGCCTGGACCGCTTCGAGTTGACGGTGCGGGCCGTGCTGGGCCAGCAGGTCACCGTCGCCGCCGCGCGCACCTTGGCGGGCCGCTTTGTCGAGCGCTTTGGTGACGAGCTGCACGAAGCGCCCGAAGGCTGCCGGGGCCTCTTCCCGACACCCGAGCGCATTGCCACCGCGACACGCGACGAGATCGCGTCGCTCGGCATCATCGGCCGGCGCGCCGACAGCCTCATCGCCCTGGCCCAAGCCTGGCCGACGCTGGCCTTTGCCCGCCGCGAGGGCACGCCCGAGGCAGCGGCCGAGGAACTGACGTCCGTCCCCGGCATCGGCCCCTGGACGGCCAGCTACATGCTGATGCGCGGCTGGAGCTGGCCCGACGCCTTCCCGCCCGGCGACGTCGTCCTGCGCAAGGCGCTGAGCGCTGGCGGCGACCTCGTCTCGCCCAAGGCCTACCTCGCAGCCGCGGAGCGCTACCGCCCCTTCCGCAGCTACGCCGTCCTTCATCTCTGGAGAAACTCATGAGCCATCACATCCTGCAGCGCCGCATCGCGACGCCCCTCGGCCCGCTGACGGCCGCCCGCAGCGCCGCGGGCCTGTCGGGCCTGTGGTTTGACGGGCAGAAACATCACCCGGGGCCTCTCGACGCGCCAGAGGACGACGGTAGCGACGTCGTGTTGTCGGCGACCGAAGCGGCGCTGACGGCCTATTTCAGCCACAGGCCTTTCGAACTGCCGCCGCTGGACCCGGCCGGTACGGCCTTCCAGCGCGAGGTCTGGCAGGCCTTGCTGGAGATCGAGCCGGGCGCGTCGGACACCTACGGCCATCTGGCCGAGCGCCTCGGTCGAGCGCAAGCCGCGCGGGCCCTGGGCGCCGCGGTGGGCCGCAACCCGATCTCGGTCCTGATTCCCTGCCACCGTGTCCTCGGTGCCGACGGTTCGCTGACCGGGTATGCCGGCGGCCTGGAACGCAAGAAGGCCCTGTTGAGCCTGGAGGGCGCCACGGCATGAAGGCTTTCGATATCGGTGAGCTCGTCCTGCTCGCGGCCCTGTGGGGTGCGTCCTTTCTCTTCATGCGCCTCGGCGCCCATGAATTCGGTCCCATCGCCCTGGCCGCCGTGCGCGTCGGCCTGGCCAGCGTCATGCTGATTCCGCTGCTGGCCTCGCGCGGCCAACTGGCCGAACTGCGCACGCACTGGAAGGGCCTGCTCCTCGTCGGCGCGCTGAACAGCGCCATCCCCTTCGCGCTGTTCTCCTTTGCGGCCCTGTCCATCACGGCGGGCCTGTCCAGCATCATCAACGCGACGACGCCGCTGTGGACGGCCGTCGTCGCCTTTGTCTGGCTGCGCCAGGGCCTGACGCCATGGCGGGTGCTGGGCCTCGTCATCGGCTTTGCCGGCGTGGCCTTCCTGGCCTGGGACAAGGCCAGCTTCAAGTCGGGTGAGGAAGACCATGCCGGCCTGCTGGCCGTGCTGGCCTGCGCGACGGCGACCTTCTGCTACGGCGTCGCGGCCAACGCCACCAAGCGCTATCTGACGGGGGCCTCGCCCTTGGCCGTCGCCACCGGCAGCCAGTTCGCGGCGGCCCTGATGCTGGCCCTGCCGGCGGCGTGGCTGTGGCCCGCGGCCATGCCGAGCGGTGGTGCCTGGGGAGCCGCCCTGGGCCTGGCCGGCCTGTGCACGGCCCTGGCCTACATCCTCTACTTCCGCCTGATGAGCCGGGTCGGGCCGACGAATGCGGTGTCGGTGACCTTCCTGATCCCGCTGTTCGCCATCCTGTGGGGCGCCATCTTTCTCGCCGAGGCCGTCACGGCGCAGATGATCATCGGCGGCGGCATCGTGCTGGTCGGCATCGCCCTGGCCCTGGGCCTGGTGGGGCCCAAAAAGCGCTGAAGGAAGAGGGCGGTCCCAAGACGTGGTAGCGTGCGGCCCACAAGAAGTGGTAGCGCTACCTTTTGCGCCTGGAGACTGCATGACTTCCTCTTTCCCCGTCCGCCGCTGGGCCCGCGCCCTGGGCCTGCTGGCCCTTCACCTGCTGAGCACGGTCGCCATCGCCCAACCCTCCGGCGGCCCCTATGGCCCGGTGCCGCAGCGCTATGCCGTGCCCAAGGCGGCCCACGTCTACTTCGTGGCGCCCGACGCCAAGGCCGAGGCTTCCGGCGCGTCGATCGGCGAGCCCACGACGATCGAAACGGCCATCGCCCGCGTCGTCACCGGCGACGCCATCGTCATGCGCGGCGGCACCTATCGCACCGGTGGCCTGCAGCTCAACCAGGGCATCACCATCCAGCCTTACCTCGACGAAGTGCCGGTGCTCAAGGGCACGCAGGTGGCGGCCGACTGGCAGAGCCTGGGCAACAACATCTGGCGCACCCGGTGGGCGACGCTCTTCCCCGCCCAGCCCATGGGCTGGTGGCAGCGCGATCGCGAGGGCACGAAGACGCCGCTGCACCGCTTCAACAACGACATGGTCTTCATCGACGGCGAGGCCCTGCAGTCGGCCGGCTGGGAAGGCGAGGTCAGCGCCAAGGCCTTCTATGTCGACTATGACAAGGGCTATGTCTACATCGGCACCAACCCCGCCGGCCGCCTTGTCGAGATCACGGCCCACGACATCGCCCTGCACCGGCCCTCGCGCGAGGTGGATGGCAAGGCCTCGGACCGCAAGGGCCCGACGCTGCGCGGCCTGACCTTCACGCAGTACGCCTACCGCGCCATCGACATCGAGGGCAGGAAGCCCGCCACCAAGGTGTCGGAAGAGCCGACCGACGACCCCGTCGGCCCGACGCCCGAAGACCAGCATGGCAAGGAGGTCGTCGGCACGCTGCTGGAGAACGTCACCATCAGCCACTGCTCGCGCGTGGCCGGCTATTTCCGCGGCGACAAGCTCGTCATCCGCAACTCGCTGATCAGCGACACCAGCACCGAGGGCATCTATGTCATCGGCTCATCCGACGTGCTGCTGGAGCGCAACCTGATCCGCCGCAACAACGTCCAGAAGCTGACCGGCTACTTCCCGGCTGCCGTGAAGATCTTCAACCAGTCCAACCGCGTCACGGTGCGCGACAACCTCATCATCGACCAGCCCAACTCCAACGGCGTCTGGTACGACGTGGGCAACCGCGACGGCGTCTTCATCAACAACTACGTGGAAGGCGCCCAGGCCGGCCTGTTCTTCGAGATCTCCAAGGGCGTCACCGTCGCCGGCAATGTCTTCGTCAACAACCAGCAGGGCATCCGCGTGCTGAACAGCTCGGGCGCCAGGGTCATGCACAACACCTTCTTCAACTCGCCGGTGCTGATCGACCGCAACGAGCGCAGCGCCCAGGGCGACCATTTCGGCTGGCATCCGCAGACCGGACCGGACGTCAACGAGCGCGTCGGCCATGTCTTCGAGGGCAATCTGCTGGTGGCCGACACCGGCGTGAAGGGGCCTTTGCTGCGCCTCGAGCAGTCGGCCGTCACCTGCGGCAAGGTGACCGAGGCGATGGCCAGCCGTGTCGACGGCAATGTCTATCTGCGTGCCGAGGGTGGCAAGGGAGGCCAGCCGTTGATCAGCTGGGCCCCGGTGGCGGCCGCGGCCTGCCAGACGACGTTTGCCAACCTCGACGCCTTGCGCCAGGCCGTGCCGGGCGTGGAGGCCAAGGGCAGGGCGCTGCAGCCCTACGAGGGCGCCGTCTTCAGCAGCCCGGAGTTGCGCCGCTTCGAGCTGGCGCGCGTGCCCGAGGGCGTGCAGCCGCTGCCGGTGTCGGCCGATTTGCGCAAGCTGCTGGGCTGGGAGGCCACCCATCTGCCGGGTGCCCTGCCGGCTGTCCGATGAATCGGAGACCACCATGCTCTTCAAGCGCATCGCCCATGTCTGCCTGCATGTGACCGATCTGCAGCGCTCGCTGGCCTACTACGCCAGGCTGGGCTTCACCGAGGTCTTCCACTTCACGCGCAAGGGCCGGGACTTCGGGCGCTATCTGCGGGTGGCTGATCAGTGTTATCTGGAGCTGTTCGAAGAGCCCGAGCGCGGCCCGGTGGTCAACAACGGCCTCGTCCATTTCTGCCTCGAGACCGAGGACCTGGACGGCCTGATGGGCCATCTTGACGCTCAGGGCGTGGCCTACACGCCGAAGAAGCTGGGCGGCGACTTCACCTGGCAGATCTGGCTGCAAGACCCCGACGGCAACAAGTTCGAGGTCCACGGCTACACCGAAAAGAGCATGCAGCTGCGCGGCGGCAGCATGGAGGCGGACTGGTGAGGTCGGTGACCGCAGCCGGGCTGTTGCTGGCCAGTACGGCCGCCTGGGCCGGGCCACCGCTGCGCACGGAGGACGATGGCGCAGCTTGCGCCAGTCCGCCGCTCGAAGCCTTTGCGAACCTGCCGTCGGTGGCCGCGTTGCCCGACCCCTTCATCGACCGCACGGGCCGCGCCTTGACGCGAAAGGCCGACTGGCCCTGCCGCCGCCGCGAGGTCAGCGAGCAGTTGCAGCGCTTCGAGCTGGGCAGCAAGCCCGCACCCTTGGCAGGCAGCGTCAGCGCCACCGGCGACGCGACTTCGCTGGCCGTCACGGTGAAAGACGGCGAGCGCAGCGTCAGCTTTGTCGCCGGTGTGCAGCTGCCCAGCAGCGGCAAGCCGCCGTACCCGGCCCTGATCGGCATCGGCCGTTCATCGCTGAACAATGCCGAGCTGCTGCAGCGCGGCGTGGCCCTCATCGACTTCCCGAACGACGACATCGCCGAGCAACGGGGCGGGGCGTCGCGCAACCGGGGCAAATTCTTCACCCTGCATCCGCAAGGCGATGGCACGGGCGCCCTGGTGGCCTGGGCCTGGGGCGTGAGCCGCCTCATCGACGCGCTCGAACTCGGCGCGTTGCCGGG
Source organism: uncultured Comamonadaceae bacterium (assembly GCA_966111775.1). GTDB lineage: Bacteria > Pseudomonadota > Gammaproteobacteria > Burkholderiales > Burkholderiaceae_C > Pelomonas. The sequence continues at coordinate 6,066 of CBHWBD010000187.1, forward strand.
CATCGATGCGCGCCGCCTGGGCGTGACAGGTTGCTCCCGCAATGGCAAGGGCGCCCTGATGGCGGGGGCACTGGACGAACGCCTGGCCCTGACCATCGTGCAGGAAAGCGGCTCGGGCGGCACGGCTTCCTGGCGCATCTCGGATGCCCAGAAGGCTGCGGGCCAGAACGTGCAGACCCTGGGCCAGATCGTCCAGGAGAACGTGTGGTTCCGCGCGAGCTTCGGCCAGTTCGGCGCCAGCGCTGCGCGCCTGCCCTATGACCATCACCAGGTGCTGGGCCTGGTGGCGCCGCGCGGCCTGCTGGTCATCGAGAACACGTCGATGCAATGGCTGGGTGCCCAGAGCACCTATACCGCCGCCCTGGCGGCCCGGGAGATCTGGACGGCCCTGGGCGCGAGGGACAGCATGGGGGTGTCGCAGGTGGGTGGCCATGCCCATTGCGCCTTGCCGGCAGCCCAGGCCGTGGAAGTGAACGCCTTTGTCGACCGCTTCCTCAAGGGCCTGGCAGTCGACACCGACGTCATGCATACCGACGGCAGCTTTGCCGTCGAGCGCGAGCGCTGGATGCCCTGGAGGACTCCCGCGCTGGACTGATCAGCCTACTTCGACTTGGCCTCCGCAGCGCTGCCGTCCAGCCGGATCACGCGGCGCGAACGGCTTTCCGTGTCATCCAGCGACTCGCTGATGAGACGGTTGTGCTGCTCCCAGTCCTCGGCGCTGCGGATGATGCTGGGCTTGATGAGGACGACGAGTTCGCGCTTGCGGCCGTTGTTGGCACGGTTGCCGAACAGCATGGACGTCAGCGGGTTGCTGTCGGCACCGGGCACGCCGGAGCCGCGGCGGGTGGCTTCCATCTGCATCAGGCCGCCGATGGCGACGATGTGGCCGTCGGGAATGCGCACGACGGTGTCGCTCTCGTTGACGCTGGCGCTGGCCAGCGGCAGGCGGAAGTTGCCCACCGAACCGAGGTCGACCTGCTTGACCCTCTCGGTCACGTTGGAGACCGAGGGGTGGATGTGCAGCGTGATCATGTCGGCCGCGTCGATCTGCGGCGTGACGTCGAGCGCGATGCCACTGAAGAAGGGCGTCAGCGTCAGCGTCGGGATCTGGTTGGTCGTGCCGTTCGTGCCGCTGGTGCCGGTGTTGGTGCCGCTGTTGCTGCCGCTGATGCCGGTGATGAAGTAGTCGTCGGTGCCGACCTTGAGGACGGCCTTCTGGTTGTTCAGCGTCGCGATGCGGGGGCTGGACAGGATCTGCGTGTCGCCATGGCTCTCGACAAAGGCGAGCAGGGCCTGGAAGCCGCCGCGCGCCAGCGCCAGGCCCAGCGTGCCGCCCCCCGAGGAGGGCAACGGGATGAGGTCGGGCCAGGCCGGGCTCTGCGTGCCGGTGGACAGCACCGGGAAGCCCCGCGTGTTGCTGACCAGCGGGTTGATGATGGTGCTGACGCCGGTCGGGATGGACGGGTTGACGCTGGTCTGGCCGATGGCGCCGTTTTGGGCGATGCGCGACCAGTCGATGCCGCTCTGGTAGCCCTCGCGCAGCTCGACCTCGACGATCTTGGCCTCCAGCATGACCTGGCGCTCGACGGCGATGCGTGTCGCCTTCAGCCAGGCCTCGACATGGCGGAGTTCGTCGGGCATGGCGCGCACGGCGACCGTGCCGGTCTGGGGGCTGACGATGACGGTGCGGCCTTCGCCGCCGCCGACCAGGGCACGCAGCGCGCTCGTGGTCTCGCCCCAGAAGTCGTTGGCAACCTTGGTGCTGAGCTGGCTGCTTTCCTGCTGCAGCACGGTGTTGGTGCTGCCGGGGCTGGCTGTGTTGCCACCGCTGGGCGTGCCGCCGTTGCCGGCCTGGTTGGAGCTGCTGGCCGGCGCGGCGCCGGAGCTGACGCGCACCTCGCTGCGGCCGCTGCGCTGCAGGGCCAGGGCGTTGATGGTGAAGACGCGGGTTTGCAGCGCCGGCGGGAAGACGGTGATGCGGCGGCCGTCGATGGAATAGTCGAAGCCATAGACGTCGCGGATGGCGTCCAGCGACTCGCGCACCGTGACACCCTTGAGCGTGACCGACAGCTGCCCCGACACGGCGGGGTGCACGATCATGCTGTAGCGCGTGTCGCTGACCAGGGACAGGAAGACGTCGCGGGCGGGGGCGCCGTTGACGATGAGGTCGAAGCGTGGCTCCGGCGGCAGGACCGGGGCGGCAACGGGCGTGGCCACCGCGACCGGGGCGGGTGCTGCCGAGGCTGCGGAGGCGGGCGGTGCGGCACGCTGGGCCTGCAGTTCCTCGCGCAGGGCCTGGCTGGGCTGGGCCACGCGCAGCGGCTTGTCGGCACAACCTGACAGCCCGGCTGCCAGCAGCGCGGCGGCGGCGCTGGCCAGCAGTGTTCTATGGACGGGGGCCTTCATGGCTTCTCCTTGGATTTCTTGACGCCGGAAGCCGACGCGGCGGCCTCAGGGGGCGGGCGCTTTTCGACGCCTGCATAAAGCGGTTCGCGCCTGACCTGGCCGGCTTCGCGCAGCCAGACGGCCTGTTCGGTGATGCGCTCGATGCGCGCGCCGTCGATCTGTTCGCCGACGCCGTAGCGGCGGCCGCGCTGCACGACATAGGCCTTGCCGCCGGCGAAGACGATCTGGCGGATGGCGTTGTCGGCGGTGGCGTCGGCCGCGGAGGCGGCCGATGCGGCGGAGGCCGCTGCCATGGCGCTGCGCAGCGCGCCCGGCAAGGCGGTGGGATCGCGGGCCGGTTCGTCGGCGGCCTGGACCTGGGTGGCGATCGACAGCAGGGCGATGAATGCCGCTCTCATGGCTGCACCTTCAGCAGATAGATCTGGGCCAGCAGGCGCGGGGGTTCGTTGGGACCGCCGCTGATCAGGCGCATCTCGCCCCAGCGCAGCGTCGGCAGTTCGCGCTCCAGGGCCTGCAGATAGCGCTGGGTGTCGCGGTAGCTGCCCTGCAGCTGCAGTTGCACGCCCTGCCAGTGCATGCCCGGCATGCTGGCGGGAAGGGCCGGGCCGGCCGTCGCGGTCGATGCGGCGGCGGAGGGCAGGCTGACGGGGGTGTCTTCCAGCAACGTCAGCCTTTCCAGCACCAGCCCGGGCTGCTGCGACAGCACCCGCTGCAGCAAGGCCGACAGGCCTTCGGCGGGGCCGATGGCGCTGACGCGGCGCAGCTCGTCCTCGAGCCGGTGGCGTTCGTTGCGTTCCGCTTCGAGCTGGCGCTGCAATTGGGCGACGGGCGTGCCGGCGCTGCTGCCGCTGGTGCTGATGAACTGCTCGCGCAGCTTGCTGATTTCGGTGGCCTGCTGGGTCTGGGCGTCGCTGCGCAACTTGGCGCGGGCCGCTTGGGGCGACAGCACCAGGTTGTCGAACAGCAGCACCAGCACGGCGACGACGCACAGGAACAGGAAGGCGCGTTCGCGCAGGCTGAGGGTGTCGATGCGCTTGGCCTGGCGCTCCCAGCCCCGCAGCAAGGGGGAGAGGCGGCGGCGCAGCAGGGCGAGGTCGACGGGGGTCTGGGCCTTCATCGGACGGCTCCGGAAGCGGCGGCCGCCACGACGGCGGGGGCGCTGACGACGCGGAAGGACCAGACGGGCAGGCCGCTGCCGATCAGCGGGCTGCCACGCGCCAGCAGCGGGTCGCCCGCGGTCTCGGTACCCGGCGCGCCGAGGCGTTCGACGCGCAGGGCCGACAGCTGCTGGCCGGCCAGCAGCGGATGGGCGGCCAGCCGCGCCAGCCAGGGCCGCAGCACCGCGGTGTCCAGCGTGCCGCCGATCAGTTCGACGCGGCCCGGCGCATAACGCAGTTCGCTGAGCCAGGCCGATTCGGGCAGGGTGCTGGCAATCAGTGCCAGCAGGTCGGAATGGCGTTGCCCGCCTGCGTCGACACCCAGCACCTTGAGCAGGGCGCGTCTGTCGGCGTTGCCGGCCGCCAGCGGCAGCAACTGCTGCTGCACGGTGGCGGCGTCCAGCGGCG
>CBHWBD010000188.1:0-10030 GCA_966111775.1 uncultured Comamonadaceae bacterium
TGCTGTTCAGCGTGCGCTCCTTCTACTCCGACGCCATGGTCTGGTACGCCCGCCGCGGCGAGGAAGGCCGCTGGACGGGCGAGGTGGCCGAGCTGGTCCAGACCCCCGTGGCGGCGGTGCGCGGCTGGGCCTATGGCAGCCGCTTCGAGCGCATGAAGACGGCCATGAACCAGCTGACCTGGGTGCAGAACGTCGAGGCCGGCCTGCAGATGCTGACCAAGCATCGCGTCGAGCTGTTCGCGGCCAATGACCGCAACTGCCAGCCGGTACTGCAGAAGCTGAACCTGAGCGACGCCGTGGCGCGCTGCTCGCCGCCGCTGGACGTGCTGCACGGCCACATGGCCTTTGCGCGCAGCGCCTCGGGCGACGACATCGCGCGGCGCTACGACCAGGCCTTCGAGCAGTGGCTGCGCACCGGCTCGGCCGCCGAGCTCTACCGGCGCTGGGGCGTGGACCGCCCCGTCACCGCTACCTAGCGGCCTCCGAGGACACGCGCCGGCAGCATGACGATGGCGCGCAGCAGCCCGAAGGCGCCATCGACCGCGATGCCCAGCAGCCTGAACGGCAGGGTGATCAGCCAGACCAGCGGCCACAGCAGCAGGGCCAGGATGGCCAGCGGCCAGCAGATCACGAACAGGATGCACCAGAGCAGGAAGCTGAACATCGCTTCTCTCCTTAGTTGCCCAGACCGGGCTTGAGGTATTTGTCGAGGAACTCGACCATGCGGCGGTTGGCCTCCAGCGTGTTCTTCTTCTTCGAGAAGCCGTGGCCCTCATCGTCGAAGACCAGATAGTCCACCGGCACGTTGTTCTTCTTGACCGCGGCGACGATGTCGTCGCTCTCGGGCTTGATGACGCGCGGGTCGTTGGCGCCCTGGATGACCATCAGCGGCTTCCTGATTTCGCCGGCATGGAAGAGGGGCGAGGTGGCCATCAGGCGTTCGCGGTCCTTCACCGGGTCGCCGATCTCCTGGTACAGCGCCTGGCGGAAGGTCTCCCAGTAGGGCGGAATGCTCTCCAGCGTGCGGATCCAGTTGGCCACGCCGAAGATGTCGATGCCGACCTTGAAGGCCTCCGGGCGGAAGGCCATGGCCGACAGCACCATATAGCCGCCATAGCTGCCGCCGACGATGCCGATGCGCTCGGGGTCGATGACGCCGGTGCCGGCCAGGAAGGTCTTGGCCTCGATGCAGTCCCACAGCGGCTCACGGCCATGCCTGCCGTCGTCGGCCGTGAAGAAGCTCTTGCCATAGCCCGAGCTGCCGCGGTTGTTGATGCCCAGCACCGCATAGCCGTTGTTGACGAAGTACTGCATCAGGGCCGAATAGCCGCGCATGGTCTGGCCGCCGGGGCCACCGTGCACCCAGACGATGGCCGGTACCTTGTGCGTCGGTGACGCTTCCTTGGGCAGCATGTAGACCGACGGGATGACCATGCCGTCGAAGCTCTTGAAGCGGGCGATGGAGGCGTCGACCAGTTCGTTGGGGTCGATGTCCTTGGACAGACTCTGCGTCAGCTGCCTGGGCGCGGCGTTGGAGCCGACGTCGGCGACAAAGAGGTTGTTGGGCGAGCGGTCGCCGTTGACGTAGAAGGCCATGCGCTTGCCGCTGCGCGAGAAGCTCACGCCGCGCACTTCGCCGCCGGGCAGCTTGGGCAGGGCTAGGGCCAAGCCGTCGCGGTACAGGCGCAGCGCGATGCTGGCGTCGGCATTGACGCCGGTGACGCGGTGGTGGCCGTCCTTGGAGAAGGCCGTGTAGGCCACGTCCCAGTCGGCCTTCTCGACCTCACGGGTGGCGCCGCTGGCGATGTCGTAGGCGACGACGCGGGTGAACTCGCCGCCATCGTTGCTCGTCATCAGCAGTTCCTTGCTGTCGGGCGTGAAGTCCTGCGGCGCGTACTGGGCCACGCCCGAGTGCTTGGTGATGTGCTTGATCTCGCCGCTCTTCAGGTCGGCCAGGTGCACGTCGGAGTCGGCCGTCGTGTTGACCTTGGCCAGGGCCAGCCAGCGGCCGTCGCGGCTCAGGTCGGCCACTTCCCAGCCGGCCTCGTTCTTGAAGACCAGGGTGCGGGCGTAGGTCTTGGCATCAAAGCGGTAGAGATCGAAGAAGCGTGCGTCGCGCTCGTTGGTCGTGACATAGAAGGCCGTCTCGTCGCCGCTCCAGCCTGCAAACGAGGCCTTGAGCTTGTCGCCCGGCGTCAGGTCCTTCTCGCTGCCGTCCAGCTCGCGCACATAGAGGTGGTTGAGCTCGTTGCCGCCCTGGTCGCGGGTGTAGAGGAAGCGGTCGTCGCCGGGGAAGAAGCCGACGGAGAAATGGCTGTCGGTCTTGGAGCTCGTCAGCTGCACCGGCTTGCCGCCGCCCACGGGCATGGCGTAGACGTTGAAGATGCCGGTCTCGTTGCTGTGGAAGAGGATGCGGCTCTCGTCCGCCGAGAAGCTGGCACCGCCGATGTTCACGGTGGCCATGAACTGCTCGATGGTGTAGCGCTTGGCGGGCTTGGGCGCCTTGGCGGCGGCGGCCGGCTTGTCAGCGGCGGTAGCGGCCTGAGGGGCAGCAGCCAGCAGGGCCAGCGATGCGACGAGGGTCAGCAGGGGTCGGCTCATGGAGTCTCCGTTGAAATGAGTGGGCAGACTCTAGCCAGCGCCCTCGCCCTCTCCCATCAGGGTTGTGACGAAGCGGCGGAATCGGGGGACAGGCGGTTCAGACCCTGGGACGGCCGGCGACGTAGCAGGCGGCCAGGTTGCGCTCATCGGCCAGCGTCATCCAGGCGAAGACGCGTTCGTGCAGTTCACGCGCCACGGCATCACGCGCCTCGGCCACCGGGCCGGTGGCCCAGTCCCACACGCAGATGTCCGCCGTCTGGCCCACCGACAGGCCGCCGATCTCTTCGCCCAGCTGCAGGGCCTCGGCCGCGCCGCGCGTGGCCGCGTGCAGGGCCGCCCAGGCGGTCAGCCGTTCGCCGCGCAAGGCCTGGATCTTGTAGGCGTCCTGCATATTGCGCTGCAGGTTCAGCGAGGTGCCGCCGCCGACGTCCGAGGCCATGCTGATGTTGAAGGCGGCATCGCGCCAGTCGAACAGGCCGCTGCCGAGGAAGAGATTGCTCGACGGGCAGTGGGCGATCTGGGCGCCGCGTTCGGCGATGACGACGCGGTCGTGCGGATCCAGGTAGATGCCATGGGCCAGCACCGAGCGCGGGTGCACCAGGCCGACGTCGTCATACACGTCCAGATAGCTGCGCGCCTGCGGAAAGAGCTCGCCCACCCAGGCCACCTCGGCGCGGTTCTCGGCGACGTGGGTCTGCATGTACAGGCTGGCGTCGGCGCGGCACAGGGCGCCCGCCATGGCGAGCTGCTCGGGTGTGCTGGTCGGCGCAAAGCGCACGGTGACGGCGTAGGCGAGACGATCGCGGCCATGGAAGCGACTGATCAGGTCGACGCAGTCCTTCTCGGCCTGGGCGACGTCGTCCCTCAAGCCGTCGGGCGCATGGCGGTCCATCAGCACCTTGCCGGTGATGAGGCGCATGCCGCGGGCGGCGGCGCTGTCGAACAGGGCCTCGGCCGACACCTTGTGCACGGTCGGGAAGACGACGGCCGAGGTCGTGCCGCTGGCCAGCAGGGCGTCCAGGAAGACCTCGGCGCCGGCATGGCTGCGGGCGGGATCGGCAAAGGCCGTCTCGGCGGGGAAGGTGTAGCGCTTGAGCCAGTCCAGCAGCTCGGTGCCATAGGAGGCTATGACCTCCAACTGCGGGCAGTGGACATGGGTGTCGATGAAGCCGGGCAGCACCAGCTGGCCGGCATGGTCCTTGCGCGTCCAGGAGTCGTCAGGCGCCTCGGCTTGCCGGCCGACGATGCGGCCGTCCTCGATCAGCAGCCAGTGGTCGCGGTCGAAGCGCACCGCCGGCGATTCCGTGTCGCCCCAGCGCGGTGCGGCCGTGAAATCGAGCAGATCGCCCCGCAAGGCCCATCGGCGCGGCGGGTTTGTGGCGAATTTTTCCTGGTTAGTAAAACTCATGTGGCAATTCTGGATCAACGGACCACAATTCAGAGCAGCATGAATACCCGACCCATCCGTTTTTTCCATCGCGGCGGGGTTGTCGAGGTGGGAAACCTGCCTCCGACGACCACCGTGCTGCAGTACCTGCGCGAGCATGCCGGCTGCACCGGCACCAAGGAAGGCTGCGCCGAGGGCGACTGTGGCGCCTGCACCGTCATCCAGGGTGAACTGGGCGCCGACGGCCAATTGGAGCTGCGCAACGTCAACGCCTGCACCCAGTTCCTGCCCACGCTGGACGGCCGCGCCCTGTTGACCGTGGAAGACCTGGGCGGCCCCGAGCAGCTCAATCCTGCTCAAGAAGCCCTGGTAGCCTGCCACGGCTCGCAGTGCGGCTTCTGCACCCCCGGCTTCGTCATGAGCCTGACGGCCTGCTACGAGACCCACCAGGCGGCCAGCACCCAACCCACGCGCCAGCAGTTGGCCGACGCCCTGGCCGGCAACCTCTGCCGCTGCACCGGCTACCGGCCCATCCTGGACGCCGGCGAGCAGATGTTCGAGGGCCCGGCCCGCTGCCTGGACCGCGCGCCCATCGCGGCGACCCTGCAGGCCCTGGCGTCGGACGCACCGCTGGACTATGCCCACGGCGGCGCCCGCTTCCATGCGCCGCAGAGCCTTCCCGACCTGGCCCTGCTGCGCGAGACCTATCCCCTGGCCACGCTGCTGGCCGGCTCCACCGACGTCGGCCTCTGGGTCAACAAGCAGTTCCGCGACCTGGGCGATGTCATCTACACCGGCCGCGTCGCCGCGCTGCGCGAGATCAAGAACGACGGCGCCAGCCTCTGGATTGGCGCGGCCGCCTCGCTGGAAGACAGCTGGGCCGCCCTCACGGCCGCCGTGCCGCGGCTGCGCGAGCTGTGGCTGCGCTTTGCCTCGCCGCCGGTGCGCCATGCCGGCACGCTGGGCGGCAATATCGCCAACGGCTCGCCCATCGGCGACGGCGCGCCGGCCCTGATCGCCCTGGGCGCCGACATCATCCTGCGCCGCGGCGGCCAGCAGCGCCGCATCAAGCTGCAGGACTTCTATCTCGACTACATGAAGAAGGACCTGCAGCCCGGCGAGTTCGTCGAGGCCATGCACGTCCCCCTGCCCTCGGCCGACTGGCGCTTCAGCGCCCACAAGATCGCCAAGCGCCACGACAGCGACATCTCGGCCGTCTGCGCCGTGCTGGCTTTGCGGCTGGACGAAGGCGTGGTGAAGGAGGCGCGCTTTGCCTTCGGCGGCATGGCGGCCATCGTCAAGCGCGCCGCCGCGGCCGAAGCCGCCGTCGTCGGCCAGCTCTGGACCGAAGCTGCGGCCAAGGCAGCCGCGGCCGCATTGACGCAGGACTTCAAGCCCATGACCGACATGCGCGCATCGAGCACGTACCGGCTCAAGGTGGCGCAGAACCTGTTCACCAAGCTGTGGCTGGAAACCACCGGTGCCGTGCCGGTCGGCATCTGGCCCTCGATGCAGGAGGTGGCGGCATGAACAAGCCCGAAGCCCTGCCCATCGCTCAACCCGTCGTCGGCAAGTCGACGCCGCATGAGTCGGCCCATCTGCACGTCAGCGGCGCCGCCCCCTATACCGACGACCTGCCCGAACCCGCCGGCACCCTGCATGCGGCCCTGGGCCTGTCGCCCATCGCCCACGGCAAGCTGGTCGGCGTGGACCTGGAGCGCATCCGCAAGATGCCAGGCGTCGTCGCCGTATTCAGCGCTGCCGACATCCCCGCCGAGAACAACTGCGGCCCGCTGCTGCATGACGATCCCATCCTGGCGTCTGACGAGTTGCGCTATGTCGGCCAGCCCGTCTTCGCCGTCATCGCGACGAATCGCGAACTGGCGCGCCGCGCCGCGGGCCTGGCCAAGCAGGTCATCCAGGCCGAGCCGTTGCCGCCGGTGCTGACCGCGCTCGACGCGCATGCCAAAGGCCAATACGTGCTGCCGCCCATGCACCTGACGCGCGGCGAGCCGGACCAGCATCTGCCCACGGCGCCGCATCGCCTGCAGGGCAGCTGGAGCCTGGGCGGCCAGGAGCAGTTCTATCTCGAAGGCCAGATCAGCCTGGCCGTGCCCCAGGAAGGCGGCGAGAGCCTGCTGGTGCACTGCTCCACCCAGCACCCCAGCGAGATGCAGCAGCTCGTCGCCCACTGCCTGGGCTGGCATGCCCACCGCGTGGTCGTGCAATGCCGGCGCATGGGCGGCGGCTTCGGCGGCAAGGAGTCGCAGTCGGCCCTCTTCGCCTGCGTGGCGTCCATCGCCGCGCTGAAGCTGAAGAAGCCCGTCAAATTGCGCGTCGACCGCGATGACGACTTCCTCGTCACCGGCCGGCGCCACGGCTTCGACTACCGCTGGGACGTGGGCTTCGACGCCGACGGCCGCATCCTGGCCGCCGAGATCGATCTGGTCTCCAACGCCGGGCACAGCGCCGACCTGTCCGCGCCCGTCATGGCCCGGGCCCTCTGCCATTTCGACAATGCCTACTGGCTGCCGCATGTGGCCATGCATGGCTATTGCGCCAAGACCAACACCCAGAGCAACACCGCCTTCCGCGGCTTCGGCGGGCCCCAGGGCGCCATCGCCATCGAGATGATCCTGGACGGCATCGCCCGCCAGCTCGGCCTGGACCCGGCCGAGGTGCGCCAGCGCAACTTCTACGCCACCGGCAGCGACATGACGCCCTATGGCCAGCAGGTCGAGGAGCTGCATGCCCAGCCGCTGACCGAGCAACTGCTCACCAGCAGCCGCTATGCCGAGCGCCGCGCCGAGATCGCCGCCTTCAATGCCGCCAGCCCCGTCCTGAAGAAGGGCCTGGCCTTCACGCCGGTCAAGTTCGGCATCTCCTTCAACGTCGCTCACCTGAACCAGGCCGGCGCTTTGGTCCATGTCTACACCGACGGCTCGGTGCTGGTGAACCATGGCGGCACCGAGATGGGCCAGGGCCTGAACACCAAGGTCGCCCAGGTCGTGGCGCATGAACTCGGCCTGCCGCTGTCCAGCGTGCGCTGCTCGGCCACCGACACCAGCAAGGTCGCCAACACCTCGGCCACGGCCGCGTCGACCGGCAGCGACCTCAACGGCAAGGCGGCGCAGGATGCGGCGCGCAAGATCAAGGCAAGGCTCGTCACCTTTGCCGCCGAGCGCTTTGGCTGCGCGGCAGAGTTGGTCGCTTTCGAAGGCGGCCAGGTCAGCGGCGGCGGGCAGAGCCTCTCCTTCGGCGACCTCGTCGCCGCGGCCTATCTGACGCGCGTGCAGCTCTGGAGCGACGGTTTCTACGCGACACCCGGCCTGCACTGGGACCGCACGAAGCTGAAGGGCCACCCCTTCTACTACTACGCCTGGGGTGGCGCCGTCTGCGAAGCCCTGGTCGACACGCTGACCGGCGAGAGCCGCATCACCCACGCCGACATCCTGCACGACGTGGGCACCAGCCTGAATCCGGCCATCGACATCGGCCAGATCGAAGGCGGCTTCATCCAGGGCATGGGCTGGCTGACGATGGAGGAGCTGGTCTGGCACCCCGTGACGGGCCTGCTGACGACGCACGCGCCCAGTACCTACAAGATCCCGACCGCCAACGACTGCCCGCCCGAGTTCCGCACCGAACTCTTAGCCATCGCCAACGCCAGCGAGACCATCCACCGCAGCAAGGCCGTCGGGGAGCCGCCGCTGCTGCTGGGCTTTGCGGCCCTGCTTGCCATCAAGGATGCCTGCGCGGCCTGCGGCCCCGAGAAGTGCGACCCGCCCCTGCGCGCGCCGGCCACGGCCGAAGCCGTCTTGAACGCGATCGACGCCGTCCGATGAGACTGGCCACGCTCACGCTGTTGCTGGCTTTGGCAGGTTGCGCCAGCACGCCGCGAGCGCCGCAGATCATCCCCGTCGAAGCCTGGGGCGGCAGCCCGGGCGCGGCCAGCGAAGAGCCTCAGCACATCAGCCGCATCACCATTCATCACCAGGGCGAGATCTGGAAGGAAGGCAGCGACCCCGAGGCCTATCTGCGCCGCCTGCAGCAGTGGTCGCGCCTGACCAAGCACTGGGCCGACATCCCCTACCACTACGTCATCGCGCCCGATGGCCGCATCTATGCGGCGCGGCCCCTGAGCCAGGCCGGCGACACCAACACCGAGTACGACCCGCGCGGCCACGCCCTCATCATGCTGGTGGGCAACTTCGAGGAACAGCAGCCGACCGCGGCCCAGTTGAACGCCGCCGTCGAGCTGACGGCCTGGCTGGCGCGCCAGCACCATCTCGGCCTCGACGCCATCGCCAGCCACAAGGACTACAGCCAGCAGACGGTCTGCCCGGGCAAGAACCTCTACGCCTATCTGGAATCGGGCTGGTTCAAGGCCGAGGTGGGCAAGCGACTCGACGCCAGCGCCACCCGCGGCTACGCAGCGCGCTGACGCCGCACCCGCAGGGCTGCGCATCCCAGCCCGGCCAGCCACAGCATCCAGCCGGCCGGCTCGGGCACGGCGCTGGGGAACACCCCCGAAGCCGAGGTGTAGCTCAGTCCCTGGGGCAGCAGCACGCTGATATGGGCTTCGGCGGAGAGGGGTGTCCCGCCACCGATGGTCTCGAGCACCGACGCGAGATTGAAGCTGCGGTTGCTGTCGCTCACCGTCACCCACTTGGTCAGCGTGAAGCTGCGCGGACCGATGCCGTTGTCGCAGTCGTTGCCATCGCGCAGCGCCCAGAAGCAGGTGCCCGGCGTGCGGATATAGGCCCACGCGGTGCCGTCCGCCAGCTGCAGGCTGAGCTGCATGCCGGCGTTGTAGTCGTCCTGCGTGGCCGCCAGGACGTTCGACTTGATCAGCACATCCACCTCGACATTGACGGGCGCGGGCAGGTTGCCCACCACGGTCAGGCGGTCCTTCAGATTGGCCGTGCCCTGGGCGCCATTGGGATTGAGGCTGGGGTAGTTCACGCTGCCCATCAGCAGCGCCTGGTTCAGGTCGGCCAGCGCGTGGGAGTAGGTGCCCGCCATGTAGTAGTCGGTCAGGTCGGCCTGCGAACGCGTCAGCGGCGGCAGATTGCCTGTCGTGCAGCCCCCATAGGGGTTCACGCCCTGCGCGACCGCGCCCGTGCAGCCGCTGTTGCCGGGGATGGCATAGGCCCCGGTGAAATAGCCGAACTCGTCGTAGGCCTGGGCGGCCGAGGCGGCAAGCACGGTGGCCAGGGTCAGGAACAGTCTGCGCATGAAGGATCTCCCGGTTGTTCTGGTCAAAGCGGAACCAGCCCCCCTCAGAGATCACACCCCCCAAACTTGAAGTCGCGCCCTATGCTCGCGGCGTGAGCCCCGACCTCGCCGAAGCCTTCGCCGCTGCCTACCCCGACCTGCTGCGGCTGGCCCGGGCGCGGCTGGCAAGCGAGCAGACACCCATTTCGGCGCAGACCCTGGCCCACGAGCTCTTCCTGGACCTGCACAGCCGCAGCGGCCTGCATTTCGAGAACCGCGCCGCCTTCCTCGCCTATGCCGGCCGCGCGATGCGCTCGATGCTCGTCGACATGGCACGCGAACGCCTGGCCGCCAAGCGCCAGCACGAAGCCCTGCCGCTGACGCTGTCCGGCGCCCTCGCAAGCGACGCAGGCAACCCCGAGCGCCTGCTGGCGCTGAACCAGGCCCTCGAGCGCCTGGGGGCGATGGACGAGCGCTTGCTGCGCGTGGCGGAGCTGCGTGCCGTGCTGGGCCTGGAGGTGGCGGAGATCGCCAGCGTGCTCGCCGTCTCCGAGCCCACGGTCAAGCGCGACTGGGTGCGCATCAAGGCCTATCTGCACGAGCAGCTTGGCCCATGAACGGCCCCGGCGCTTCGCTGGCCCTCGACGCCCAGGCCCTGGACTGGCTGGACCGGCTGCTGGACGGCGACGCGACGGCCGAACTGCAGGCCCTGGCGGCACAGGACCCGGGCCCGCACCCCCGCGGGGCGGGGCGGGTGCAGGGCCCCCCGCACCCCCCGGCCGCGCCACAGAGCGCGCCGCCCCCGGGCCCACCCCCGCCGCCCCC
>CBHWBD010000189.1:0-10021 GCA_966111775.1 uncultured Comamonadaceae bacterium
CTTCTGCGGCGGCGTGCCCGAGGACGTGCGCATGACGACGCGCTACCGCGAGGACGATTTCCTGCCCAGCCTGATGGGCACCATTCACGAGACCGGCCACGGCCGCTACGAGCAGAACCTGCCCCGCGAGTTGCTGGGCCAGCCCGTCGCCCGCGCCCGCTCCATGGGCATCCACGAGAGCCAGAGCCTGAGCTTCGAGATGCAGCTGGGCAGCCACCCGGCCTTCGCCGGCCTGCTGTCACCGCTGCTGGTCAAGCATTTCGGCGACCAGCCTGCGTTCGAACCCGGCAATCTGCACAAGCTGCTGACGCGCGTGAAGCCGGGCTATATCCGCGTCGACGCCGACGAGGTCACCTACCCAGCCCACATCCTGCTGCGCTTCGACATCGAGCGCGCCCTCATCGAAGGCCTGGCCGAGGTGGAGGACATCCCGGCCCTGTGGGACGCAAAGATGGCCGAACTGCTCGGCCTGGACACGCGCGGCAACTTCAAGGACGGGCCCATGCAGGACGTGCACTGGCCCGCCGGCCTGTTCGGCTACTTCCCCTGCTACACGCTGGGTGCCATGTATGCCGCGCAGTGGTTCGCGACCATGCGCGCTCAACAACCTCAACTGGATGCCCAGATCGCGCGCGGCGAGCTCGGCGGCGTGTTCGACTGGCTGTCCAACCATGTCTGGCAGACCGCCAGCCGCTACGAGACGCCGGAGCTCGTCAAGCGCGCCAGCGGCGAGACGCTGAACCCGGCGCACTTCGAAGCCCATCTGCGCGGCCGCTACCTGGGCGCCTGAATGAAAAACGCCGAGGACAGTCCTCGGCGTTTTTCAGTTCAGGAGGCTTGATCAGCCGGCCGTCGTGCCGTTGGTCTTGGCGCGGTGGATGCGCGTGCTCTGGCGGTTCTCGGCGCGCTGCACATGCTTCTGCTCGCCGGCACCGACATGGCCATCGGCCGCGGCATGGGCTTCGGCGCGGTCCACATGCGCCTGGCCCTGCTCCATGCGGGCGGCCTCGCGCTTGGTCAGCGAACCATTGGCCAGGCCGGCCTCGACGCGCTTTTCCTGGTTGACGTTGCGCTGCACATCGGCCTGCATGCGCTGGCTGGAAGCCGACAGCGGGTTCCCGTTGACGCCGTTGGTCTTGGCCGTCTCGATATCGTGGCTGACCTTGTTCTGCGCCGTGCGCAGTTGCTGGCGCTCGGCGGCGCTGAGCTTGCCGTCCTTCATGTCCTTGGCCTGCAGCTTGTCGACCTTGGCCTGCTCGCGCTCGAGGAGACCGGCTTCGCGCGTCGTCAGCTTGCCGCTCTGCAAGCCGTTCTCGATGCGCTGCTGCTGGTTCACGTCGCGCTGCACGGTGGTCTGGGCGGTGACGGGGGTCTGGGCCATGGCGGCGCCGGTCAGCAGGGCGAGGGCGGCGGCAATCAGGGAGATCTTCATTTGAGGGGTCCTTTCAGCGGTCAGCGACGGCTGGCCTGTGCTTTCAACGCCGACGCGGCCGGTCAGCCGACGCGCGAGCCCACGGCGCGGTGAGAGGTCGTAACAAAGCAGGACAGCCTGCCGACAGCTTGTGCTGTGGCGCGCAAACAAAGCCGCTCCTGTTTGAGAGGCAAAAAAAGGGCCACTCCTGCGGGAGCGGCCCAATTCGGTACAACAACGATTTCTCTCTTCAATCCACTGCGCTTCCCCGGCCCCCCGGCCATCTCCACGCGTGGCGCCCGGGTCAATGTTCTCCCGGACTGGGCCGCTGCAACTCGTTCAGCGACCGTGAAGTCATTCTGAACACATGCCGCCGGGCTGGCATCCCCGCAAGCCCAGGGGTGGTCCGGCTACGCCGTGACGAGCTTCACAGCAGCAGGGCCAATCGCTCCAGGATCAGCACGCCGAAAAAGGCCAGGCCGGCCACCAGCGTCCATTTCATGATGATCAGGCCCAGCCGCCGCCAGCGCGCCTGGCCGGTGGCGATGGAAAAGGCGAAGCACAGCACGGCCGAGAACAGCAGCAGGCCGACGATGAGGCGCGCGATGAGCATGCGCTCACATCACCAGGCCGGCGCCAGCTCGGCGAAGCCCTTGGGCGCGGCGCGGTCGTCGTCGAAGCTGACCACCTCGTAGGCCGACTCGTCGGCCAGCAACGCGCGCAGCAGCTTGTTGTTCAGCGCATGGCCGCCCTTGAAGGAGGTGTAGGACGCCAGCAGCGGCATGCCGGCGACCTGCATGTCGCCGATGGCGTCGAGGATCTTGTGCTTGACGAACTCGTCGTCGTAGCGGAGGCCGTCGGCATTCAGCACCTTGTAGTCGTCGACGACGATGGCGTTGTCCATCGAGCCGCCCAGCGTCAGGCCGCGCGAGCGCATCAGGTCGATGTCGGCCGTCATGCCGAAGGTGCGCGCACGGGCGATCTCCTTCTTGTAGGTGCCCGACCCCATGTCGAAGACGAAGCTGCTGCCGGTGGCGGCCACGGCGGGGTTGTCGAACTCGATCTCGAAGCTCAGGGTGTAGCCATGGTGGGGCTCCAGCCTGGCCCACATCAGCTTCTTGCCTTCGCCCTGGCGCACCTCGACAGGCTTCCTGACCTTGAGGAAGCGCTTGGGCGCGTCCTGCATGACGATGCCGGCCGACTGCAGCAGGAAGACGAAGGCGGCCGCCGAGCCGTCCAGCACCGGCACCTCGTCGGCATTGATGTCGATGATGAGATTGTCCAGGCCCAGGCCGGCGCAGGCCGACAGCAGATGCTCGATGGTCTGCACCTTGGGGCCGCCCGGGTCGCCGCCGGGGCTGATGGTGGTGGCCATGCGGGTGTCGCTGACAGACATGACGCCAACCGGGATGTCCACCGGCGGGCAGAGGTCGACGCGGCGGAAGACGATGCCGGTATCGACCGGCGCGGGACGCAGCGTCAGCTCGACCTTCTGGCCGCTGTGGATGCCGACGCCGACGGCGCGCGTGATCGACTTCAGGGTGCGTTGCTTGACCATTTCGGGATTGTCCCGGATCAGGCGTTGTCTTTCCGTTCCACGGGCAATCTCAGCGACAGGCGCGTGCCCATGCCCGGCTGGGAGTCGATGCGCAGCTTGCCGCCCAGGCGCTGGGCGCGCTTGATCTGGCTTTTCAGGCCACGGCCGTGCTGGATGCTCTGCAGGTCGAAGCCCGCACCATCGTCCTCGACGCGGATCTCGACATAGCTGCCGTGGTGGCGCGTGACCATGCGCACGCGACTGGCCTGGGCATGCTTGAGGACGTTGTTCAGCGCCTCCTGCATCAGCCGCAGCACGTGCAGGGCATCGGGCGGCTCCAGCCAGGCCAGCGGCGGCAGGTCCTGCACATCCCAATCGAGCTTGAGGCCGCCGGTCTGCAGGCGCTTGCCGAGGCGGTAGCGCATGGTGGCCAGCAGCGAGACCAGATCGTGGCCGACGGGCTCCAGCGAATCGATGACCAGGCGCAGGTCGTCCACGCATTCGCGCAGCACTTCCACACACTGCTCGTGAGACATGCTGCCCTGCTCCATCGCCACCAGGGCCGACAGCAGCGAGGAGCCCAGGCCGTCGTGCATGTCGGCCATGATGCGCTGGCGCTCCAGCAGCAGGGCCTGCTGGCGCTCGGCCTCGCGCAGCTGGGCGTTCTGCATCTGCAGCACCGAGACCTGCTCGTCCAGATCCTCCTGCAGTTGGCTGTTCTCGGCCTGCACCTGCTCGACGGCCCCCACATAGCGGCGCTGCACCGCGTGCAGGAAGCTGACCATGACGATCAGCGTCGCGAACGGCATCAGGAAGAAATGCTCGGGCCAGGCCCAGCCTGCCAGGACGGCGAGATCGTGGCCGCCGATGACGACGCCGGCGATCAGGGCCGCGGCCATGATGCGCAGTTCGGCGCGGCGCTCGCGCCAGGCGAGGAAGCTCACCCAGGCCGTGCCGATGGCGGCCACCGCCGCCGTCACCGTGTACTGCATGACGACCATGTCGAGCTGGCGCAGCCACAGCGGCATGCTGAGCACGCTGACCAGGGTCACGCTGGCGATCAGCGCCCATTCCAGCCAGGGCGTGCGGCGGCTCGAAAAGCGCAGGGCGAACAGCAGCGCCGTCAGCATGACCCAGCCCATGGACGCATGCGTGGCCCACCAGAACCAGTCCTGTCCCGCGGGCGAGGCCGGCAGCGTGACGTAGTAATGCAGGTTGCGCACCATCCAGGCGGCCGCACCGAGGGCGAACAGGCCGTAGATGCCCTCGTCGGGGCGGCGCAGCCACAGCGTCAACGCGAACAGGCCCAGCACCGCCAGCGTCAGGCTGACGGCCTGGGGCAGACCGGTCTGGGCCCGCACCCGCCACAGCCAGCGCTTCTCGAGCTGATCGCGCGGGGCGATCCAGATGCGCGACACCGCGTGATAGCTGCCCGCGGGCACGGGCAGCGCGACGACAACGTCCATGCCGGGGGCACCCACGCCCGGCAGCGGCAGCCAGAGGGGTTGCACCCACTGCTCGCGCTCGGCATGCTGGTTGTCGAGCAAGGTCTGCCAGCCCTTGTCGGTACGGGCCAGCACGGCGGCCGACAGCGTGACCAGTCGTGGCAGGTACAAGGCCATGGCCTCGTCGTTCGCGGCCGGCACGTGCACGCGGTACCAGCGCATCTCATAGCCGCGCGAGTCGTTGATCATGGCCGCACCGGGGCGCGAGCGCACGTCGGGCATGGCCACGGGCTTCCAGGCCGCGACATCCTCGGGAGGCAGCAATTCAGGCGGCAGTTCGAGGTGGTCGCCACCGGCGACGGTGTGGCGGCGCAGCGCAGCCCACCAGGCATCGAGCTGCTCGCGCGTCCAGGCGGTGGTGGCGAGTTCGGTGGGGGCGGCATCGTCGCCGGCGACGCGCGTCGTCGGCTGGGGCAATCGCTGTGCCTGCGACGGCAGGCAGGCCAGCAGAGCCAGCAGCAGCAAGCCGCGGCGCAGCAGGGTCCCCAACTCAGGCATGCCGAGCAATTCTTCTAGGCGTTGACATGGGGCGCGAGCATGCCACAGGGGTGCTCCCCCTCCCAACGCGCCAGCACCGCCTGGCGCTGTGCGGCGACCGTTCAGCCGCCGGCAGGCAGGCTCTTGCGTGCGGCTTCGCGTACCTCTTGTGACAAAGCAGCGTCGCCGACGGCACGCGACAGCAGCAGCGCACCCACCAGCGTCGACAACATGGCCAGCGCCTGCTCGCGGCGCGCGGGGGCGCCCTCGGCCGGCATCTGCGTCTGCAGCGTCGCGACCAGGCTGGCCACGCCCTCGGCAAAGGCTTCCTTCACGGCCGGGCCGCCGCGTGCGGCATCACCGGCCAGCGCCACCAGGCCGCAGCCGGCACCGATGTGATCGCGGTGAGCATCCGACAGATAGGTTTTCACCCAGGCCTGCAGGCTGCGGTCGGTCTGCTTCTTCCACTGTTCGCGGTTGGTCTGCAGTGCGCGCCGCGTGGCTTGGGCGGCCAGGTCGTCCTTGGATTCGAAATGGCCATAGAAGCCGCCGCGCGTCAGGCCGGCGGACTGCATCAGGTCGTTCAGGCCGATGCCGTCGAAGCCACGCTCGCGGAAGAGCTGGGCGGCGTTGTCGAGGATGCGTTCGCGGTTTTCTTCGGCCTGGGCGCGGCTGACCTTCATGGGGGCCTCCTGGGGTCTTTGCGGGATGGCTTGACGGATTTTATATGTTGACCGACATTTATATCAATCATGTCAATCGACATGAATAACTGGATCGCAAGGAAATCCCACCATGAAGCTCAAGAACGCTGTCGTCTTCATCACCGGAGCCAACCGCGGCCTGGGCCGCGCCTTCGCAGAGGCCGCGCTGGCCGCCGGTGCCGCCAAGGTCTACGCCGCCGCGCGCGACCCGGCGTCCATCGATCTGCCGGGCGCCGTGCCCATCGCGCTGGACGTGACCAACCGCGAGCAGGTGGCCGCGGCAGCCGCGCAGTGCACCGACGTGACGCTGCTGATCAACAACGCCGGCATCTCGCAGGGCATTGGCGTGCTGGCCGACGACGCCATCGCCACGGCACGCCGCCATTTCGACACCAACTTCTTCGGCGTCTGGGCCCTGACCCAGGCCTTCGCGCCGGTGCTGTGGGCCAATGGCGGCGGCGCGGTGCTGAATGTGCTGTCGGTGCTGAGCTGGGTCACCCTGCCCGGCCTGACGCCCTACAGCGCCAGCAAGGCGGCCGCCTGGGCGCTGAGCAACGGCCTGCGCAGCGAACTCAAGGCCCAGGGCACGCAGCTGACCAGCCTGCACGTCGGCTATATGGACACCGACATGACGCGCGGCGTCGAAGGTCCCAAGTCTTCGCCTGCCGATGTCGCTCGCCTTGCGCTGACCGAACTGGAAGCCGGTGCCTTCGAGGTGCTGGCCGACGACATCAGCCGCCAGGTCAAGCACAGCCTGTCCACGCCCACGCCGGCCTACGCTGGCTGACGCATCTCGAGGAGACCGCCATGCTCGCTGCCTCCCCCGCCCTGGCTGCGCCCTTTGCGGCGCATGACGACGGTCACCTGGCCGCGGCCCGCCACGCCTTTTCGACGCCCGAGCGTGTGCCGCTGACGGCCGACGAGCGCGATGCGCTGGCCGGCCATGCCGAGCCGCCGCTGCGCCACGAGGGCCACAAGCTGGCGCGCTGGACGCTGGGAGCGGGCCCGCGCGTCGTCCTTGTGCATGGCTGGAACAGCCGTGGCGCCCATCTGCTCGGCTTCGCCAAACCCCTCGTCGAGGCCGGCTTTTCTGTCACGCTGTTCGACCTGCCCGCCCATGGTGACTCGACCGGTCATGCCGCCAGCGTCGTGCACGCCGGCCGCGCGCTGCGGGCCGTGGTGGCCGACATCGGCGAGCCTATACACGGCGTCATCGGCCATTCCATGGGCTCGGCGGCGGCCCTGCTCGCATTTGCGCATGGCTGGCAGGTCAGGCGCAGCGTGCACCTGGCCGGACCGTCTTCGCTAACGCCGATGGTCAAGGGACTGGCCGCGGCCCATGGCCTGGGCCCGGCGGACGCCGCGGCGTTCGCGGGCTGGGTGGAACGCTTCATCGGCACGCGCATCACCTATGTCGATCTCGAGCGGCTGCAGCACGGACTGCGCCACCCAGGCTTGATCGTGCACGACCCCGAAGACCGCACCGTACCCTTCGCCGCGTCGGAAGCGCTGCACGCCGCCTGGGCGGGCTCGCGCTTCGGGCCCGTCGCCGGCCTGGGCCATCGTCGGCTGCTGGCCGACCCTCGCATCATCGCGCGCAGCGTCGCCTTCATCGCGGAGCGCTGAAAGCAAAAGGGCGAGCCGCAAGGCTCGCCCTTTTCGTGGAAGCGCTGGCTTCAGTCGGCTTGCTTGCGCAGGAAGGCCGGAATCTCGATCTCGTCCATGCCGTTGGACGACAGGGCCTCGACCTTGGCCGCGGCGCTGCCCGAACGGCCATGGCGCCAGACGCTGGGCACATTGGCGTTGGCGAAATCACCCAGGCCCAGGCCGACATTGGCCTGCTGCGCGGTCGGCGTGGCCATCTGCACGGCCTGCGTCAGCACGGGCATGGCCATGCCGTCGGTGCCGTTGCGCACCACCTGCTGGGTCTGCACGACCTGCAGCGGCGCCTGCTGGCGGGCGCGGCCGGCGGTCAGGCCGGTGGCGATGACGGTCACGCGCAGGGCGTCACCCAGGCTTTCATCGTAGGCCGTGCCAAAGATGACATGGGCTTCTTCCGAGGCATAGCGCTTGATGGCGTTCATCGCATTGCGCGACTCGCTGAGCTTGAAGTTGCTGCGACCGGCAGCGATCAGCACCAGCACACCGCGAGCGCCGGACAGGTCGATGCCTTCCAGCAGCGGGCAGGCCACGGCGGCTTCGGCGGCCTTGGCGGCGCGATCGGGGCCGGTGGCTTGCGCCGTGCCCATCATGGCCTTGCCAGGTTCGCTCATCACCGTCTTGACGTCTTCGAAGTCGACGTTGACCAGGCCGGGGATATGGATGATGTCGGAAATGCCGCCAACGGCATTCTTCAGCACGTCATTGGCGTGCGCGAAGGCCTGGTCCTGCGTGACGTCGTCACCCAGCACGTCGAGCAGCTTGTCGTTCAGCACGACGATCAGCGAGTCGACATTGGCTTCCAGCTCGGCCAGGCCGGCATCGGCAGCCTTGGCGCGACGGCCGCCTTCGAAATCGAAAGGTTTGGTGACCACGCCCACCGTCAGGATGCCCATTTCCTTGGCGACGCGGGCAATCACCGGCGCGGCGCCCGTGCCGGTACCACCGCCCATGCCGGCGGTGATGAACAGCATATTGGCACCGGCGATGGATTCGCGAATGCGGTTTTCCGCCTCTTCGGCGGCGGCCTTGCCCATTTCGGGTTTGGCGCCCGCGCCGAGACCGGAGGTGCCGAGTTGCAGCAATTGGTCGGCCTTGGAGCGGTTCAGGGCCTGCGCGTCAGTATTCGCGCAGATGAACTCAACCCCTTGAACGCCCTGGGCGATCATGTGGTCCACGGCGTTGCCACCGCCGCCACCGACCCCGATCACCTTGATTTGGGTGCCTTGGTCAAACTCTTCGATCATCTCGATGGGCATATCAAACCTCCTACTGCAATTGTGCCGTGGCACTCAAAAAATGAACAGTTGCTGAAACAAATATTTCGTGTTTGCCGTCGGTTTTGGGGGGTCAAAAATTCCCCATGAACCAATCCTTGACCCGGCCGAGCAGGGTTTGCACCGAGCCAGCCTGCTGGGCCGCCTTGAAACCCCGGCTGCGCGACAGCCGGGCTTCCTCGAGCAGACCCATGACGGTGGCCGAACGGGGGTTGGCCACCATGTCGTAAAGGGCCCCCGAATAGGTGGGCAGGCCGCGCCGGACGGGTTTCAGGAAAATGTCCTCGGCGAGTTCCACCATGCCCGGCATGACGGCCGATCCACCGGTCAGCACGATGCCGCTGGACAGCAATTCCTCATACCCGCTCTCGCGAATGACCTGGTGCACCAGGGAAAAGATTTCCTCGACGCGCGGCTCGATGACGCCGGCCAGGGCCTGCTTGGACAACATGCGCGGGCTGCGGTCACCCAGGCCGGGCACTTCCACCTGGTCGGAGGGGTCGGCCAGCAGCTGCTTGGCGACGCCATATTCGACCTTGATTTCCTCGGCATCCTTGGTCGGGGTGCGCAGAGCCATGGCGATATCGCTGGTGATCAGGTCGCCGGCTATTGGGATGACGGCGGTATGGCGGATGGAGCCGCCGGTGAATATCGCCACATCGGTCGTGCCGGCGCCGATATCGACCAGCGCCACGCCCAGATCACGTTCGTCGGCGGTCAGGGCGGCATGGCTGGAAGCGCTTGGGTTCAAAACCAGCTGGTCGACCTCCAAACCACAGCGGCGCACGCACTTGACGATGTTTTCAGCAGCACTTTGCGCCCCGGTCACGATATGGACCTTGACTTCCAGCCGACCGCCGCTCATGCCGATGGGCTCTTTCACCTCATGGCCGTCGATGACGAATTCCTGCGGCTCGACCAGCAGCAGGCGCTGGTCGTTGGGAATATTGATGGCCTTGGCGGTTTCGACCACCCGGGTCACATCGACCGGCGTGACCTCCTTGTCGCGCACGATGACCATGCCGGTGGAGTTCTGGCCGCGGATATGGCTGCCGGTGATCCCCGTGTAAACCCGGGAGATTTTGCAATCGGCCATCATTTCGGCCTCTTTCAAGGCCTGCTGGATGGACTGCACGGTGGCATCGATATTGACGACGACGCCACGCTTCAAGCCATGCGAGGGCGCCACGCCGAGGCCGGCGATGCGCAATTCCCCGCCCGGCAATACCTCGGCCACCACGGCCATGATCTTGGCGGTCCCAATATCCAGCCCGACGACCAAATCCTTGTATTCCTTGGCCATGTCCGTCCTCAGCGTTTTCTATTTGCGGGTTTCCCCGAGGTGTTCGTCGTCACGCCGCGCAGCTTGACCGCGTAGCCGTCGGCGTGGCGCAGGTCGGCGGACAGCAGCGGGCTGCGGTAGGTCGCCGTGACCTGCGTGATGGATTGGG
>CBHWBD010000190.1:0-9937 GCA_966111775.1 uncultured Comamonadaceae bacterium
TGCTGCAGAAGACGCCGCTGGACGCCCGCCAGCGCGACTACGCCGTCAAGAGCGAAGGCGCCGCCCGCGGCCTGCTGGGCCTGCTCAACGACATCCTCGACTTCTCCAAGATCGAGGCCGGCCACCTCGGCCTGGATCCCCATCCCACCCGCCTGGACGAACTGCTGCGCGACCTGTCGGTCATCCTGGCCGCCAATGTCGACAAGCGCGAGCTCGAGCTCATCTTCGACCTCGACCCCGCCCTGCCTCCCGTCATCGTGGCCGACGCGCTGCGCCTGCAGCAGGTCCTCATCAACCTGGCCGGCAACGCCATCAAGTTCACCCAGGCCGGCGAGGTCGTGCTGCGCATTGCGCGCGCCTCGCAGAGCGCCAGCAGCGTGGTGCTGGATTTCAGCGTGCGTGACACCGGCATCGGCATCTCCGCCGAGCAGCAGCAGCGCATCTTCACCGGCTTTACCCAGGCCGAGGCCTCCACGGCGCGGCGCTTCGGCGGCACCGGCCTGGGCCTGGCCATCAGCCGCCGCCTGGTGCGGCTGATGGGCGGCGACATCCACGTCGACAGCCGCCCCGGCCACGGCAGCCGCTTCAGCTTCACGCTGAGCTTCCCCCTGCCCGCCGAGGAAACCGCGCCAACGGTGCGCCAGGCCCTGCAGGTCCTGGTCATCGACGACCACCCGGAGGCCCGCCGCGTGCTGGGCGTCCTGGCTGAATCCCTCGGCTGGACGCCGCGTCTCGCCAGCGGCGGCGCCGAGGCCCTGCAGCTGATCGAAGCCGGTACGCCGGAGGTCGTGCTGCTCGACTGGGTCATGCCCGGCATGGACGGCTGGCAGACCGCCGTGCGCCTGCGCCAGCGCCTGGGGCCCGAGCCGTTGATCCTGATGGTCACCAGCCATGACCGTGAACGCCTGGCCCAGCGCAGCGCCGCCGAGCAGGCCCTGCTCGACGGCTTCCTCGTCAAGCCCGTCACCGCGGCCATGCTGAGCCAGGCTGTCGCCAGCGCCATGCAGGCCCGCCGCGGCGATGGCGAGCCGCCCGAGCCCGCGCCGCAGCGGCTGGCCGGCCTGCATCTGCTCGTCGTCGAGGACAACCCCGGCAACCAGCAGGTCACGCGCGAACTGCTCGAGCTCGAAGGCGCCCAGATCAGCCTCGCCGGCGACGGCCAGCAAGCCCTGACCCTGCTGGCCCAGACGCGTGGGCGGCGCGGCTTCGATGCCGTGCTGATGGACGTGCAGATGCCGGTCATGGACGGCACGACGGCGACGCGGTTGATCCGCCGCCAGCTCGGCCTGACCCTGCCCATCATCGCGATGACGGCCGGTGCCCTGGACGCCGAGCGCCAGGCCTGCCTGGAGGCCGGCATGGACGAGCACATCGGCAAGCCCTTCGACCCCGACATCCTCGTCGCCGTGCTCAGGCGGCGCTGCGACGCGGCGCCCGCCGGGCCCAAGGCCGCCGCCGCCGATCTGCCGCCCGCGGTGCTGGCCGACGCCGGCCGCTCCGGCATCGCGCTGGCCGAAGCACTGGCACGCATGTCGGGCCGCGTGGAACTCTTCGAGCGCACCCTGGGCGCCCTGCACGAGCAGGACCGCAAGCTCGCCCAGGCCCTGGCCGAAGGCGGCCGCGCGGCCACGCGCGGGCTGCACGGCTACCGGGGTCTGGCCGCCATGCTGGGCGCCGGCGAACTCGCGGCGCTGGCCGCCGAAGGCGAGCATGCCGTGGAACCCGACGAAGACTGGCGCCGCCGCTTCCTCGAACGCCGCCAGGCCGACCTTGCCGCCCTGGACCGCCTCGCCGCCGACCTGCAGGCCCGCCAGGCCTTGCACGACGTCCACGCCGAACTGGATCGCCCCGGTCCGCCGGGCAGCCTGTCCCACGGCCTCAACCGGCTGGCCGAACTGCTGGACGGCGCCGACCTCGAGGCCCTGGACGTCCACCGGGGCCTGCGCGCACGGCTGCCGAACGAAGCCGATGAAGACACCGCGGCCGCGCTGGATGCGGCCATGGACGCCCTGGACTTCGGCACCGCGCTGACGCTGTGCCGCCGCCTGCGCACGACGCTGGAGGCCCGAACATGATGCAGATCTCCCTGCCCGACCAGGCCCCGCTGATGCCTGGCCACGCCCCGCCCGGTCGGCGGCCGCGACTGCTGATCGTCGACGACCAGCCCGTCAACATCCAGGCCCTGCATCGCGTCTTCTCGGCCGACTGCCAGGTGCTGATGGCCACCGACGGCGCCCGCGCCCTGCAGCTCTGCCGCGACCGCCAGCCCGACCTCGTGCTGCTGGACGTGCAGATGCCCGGCATGGATGGCCACCAGCTCTGCGCCGAATTGAAGGCCGACCCGCTGCTGCGCTCCATCGCCGTCATCTTCGTGACCGCCCAGGATCAGCCGGAGGACGAGACGCGCGCCCTGGACGCCGGCGCGGCGGACTTCATCACCAAGCCCTTCAATCCAACCGTCGTGAGGGCGCGCGTGCGCACCCAGCTGACCCTGAAGGCGCAATCCGACCTGCTGCGCGAACTGGCTTTCGTGGACGGGCTGACCGGCGTGCACAACCGCCGGCATTTCGACGAGCGCTTCATTGCCGAGGCCCGGCGGGCCCAGCGCACGCGCTCGGCGATGGCGGTGGTGCTGGCGGACGTCGATCACTTCAAGCGCTACAACGATGCGCTCGGGCATCTGGCCGGCGACGACTGCCTGCGCCGGGTGGCGGGGGCCTTGCGCGCCTGCCTGAGGCGGCCGACGGATCTGCTGGCTCGCTACGGCGGCGAAGAGTTTGTCTGCCTGCTGCCGGATACCGACCTCGCAGGCGCCATCGGCGTGGCGCAGCTGATGGAGGACACGGTGAGGAATCTGTCGCTCCCGCATCCGGGGGTGGAAGGCTGCGTGACGATCAGCCTGGGGGTGGCGGCCAGCAACCAGGGTCAAGGGCTGGTGGAGGCAGCGGACAAGGCGCTGTATCTGGCGAAGGCGGCGGGAAGGGGGCGGGTGAGTTGGGTGGAGGGGTGATGAGTGAGGATGGGAATGCTCCAAATCGGTCGGACCGATTTGGAGGCCCTGGCGGGCGCGTGCCAGGGGCACGCCCAAGGACAGCCACTGGCTGTCCTTGACCGAACCGTGGGGCCTCATCCCAAGACCCCAATCCAAACAAAAACGGCCCGCGAGGGGCCGTGGTTGGTTGGAGCGGGTGATGGGAATCGAACCCACGTAGTCAGCTTGGGAAGCTGAAGTTCTACCATTGAACTACACCCGCCTGTGGCCGCGGAGTCTAACGCGAAGGCCGAACGCGAAAACCCGCGGCGGCTTGCTGGCGTCAGAACTTCGTGCGCAGGCCCAGAGCGAATTCAGTCTGGCTCGGTGCGCCGTTCGTTGCGCCGAATTTGTAGCCGTCCTTGAGCTTCAGGTAGTCCATGGCGACATACACCTCGGTGATCTTGTCGAAGTGGTAGTTCGCAGAGGAATACAGGGTTGAACGGCTGCCCGTCGCGGTGGCCGTCGCAGCCGAGGCGTTGGCGTAGGCGTTGAGGACATTGCCGCTGCCGTTGACGGCCGCATGGCTGGCCTTCATGTTCTGGTAGCCGAGCGCATAGTCGAACGGCCCGCCGCCGGGCGTCCACTTGGCGGACAGCGTGTACGCGTTGTCAGTGCGTTTGCCCAGCACACCTGCGGCGCCCTGGTCTGCCGTGTAGTGGAAGACGCCGCTGTTCAGGCGCACGTCACCGATCTGCACGTTGCCACCGACCGAATAGGTCTTGTTGGTCAGCCCCGCGACGTTGGCGTTGGTGACGAAACCGGCAACGTTGAAGCTGCCGCCGGCGTAGGCCAAGGACACGGTCTCGGTACTACCCTTGGAGAAGTCTCCGGGGACCCCGCCGAACTGATATTGAGCTGCGGCCAGGAGGCCGCTGCTGAACGCTTTCTTCCAGACCACGCCGTTGTTGATTCGAGTGCCGGTGGCACTGCCCGCGTAGAAGATCAGCTGCTTGAAGTTGTTGTTGTTGGAATAGCCACCCTCCTCGGTCGAGGGCGCGGCCGGCCCGTAGGGATCGCCATAGATCGCCGACGAGGCGGGATCTCGCGCAATCGCGTTCTGCCGGCCCAGCGTGAGTTTGCCGAAATCCTTGCTCTCGATACCCACCCAGGCGTCGCGGTTGAACAGCACGTTGTCGGTGTCCATATTGCCGGTCTGACTCTCGAACTCGCTCTCCAGGCGGAAGATCACGTTCAGGCCGCTGTCGCCCATCTTGCGGGAGCCGACCACGCCCCAGCGGTTGCCGCTGAACCAGGCCACGCGCGGCGACGTGACGCTGTGACCTGCGGCGTCGGCGTGGTTGGTGTGCACATACGAGACGTCGATGAGGCCGTAGAGCGTCACGAACCCGTTGGCGGAGCCGATGCTCAAGCCCTCTCCGAACTTGTAGCCGCCTGGCATCGGCTTGCCATCGGCGGCGGCCGGTGCGGCAGCGGGCGCAGCCGCCGGTTGTTGAACGGCGGCTAGCCTTTTCTCGAGCGCGTCGAGCCGCGCCTGCTGCGCGGCCGCAGCCTGCTTCTGCGCGGCGATCTCGGCCTTCAAGTCAGCCAAGTCATCGGCGAAAGCCGGGCTCGCATGGGCGAACGCGGCCAACACCGCCATGCACAGGACGGTCTTCTTCATGGGTCTGTCTCCTGGAGTTGTGGTCAAGGCGCCGTCTCGGGCGCTCCGGAACGAGGCGGGTTGCCTGCGAACTGGCCGCATTGTTTTTTTCGCCACCTTTCGCGCCGCTTTACTCTGCAATGCGTCTTGGAAAACCCTGTGGCGGCGCGCCGACGGCTTCCTGCCAAATGCGCCCCTACGTTTTCTCGCTCCCCGTGTCGCCCGTATGCGCCTGCTACTCGTCGAAGACAGCACCAAGCTGGCAGCATGGCTGGGCAAGTCGCTTCGACAGCATGGCTACGCCGTCGACGTCTGTGACGACGGCGCGGTCGCGGATTCGTTGCTGCGCACCGAGCACTACGACGCCATCGTTCTGGATCTGTCCCTGCCGTCGATGGACGGGTTGACGCTGCTGGAGCGGCTGCGCTCGCGAGGCAACGCCTCGCCCGTGGTGATCCTGACGGCTCGAGGCGACCTGGAGGACCGCGTTCACGGCCTGAAACTCGGCGCGGACGACTACCTCGCCAAACCCTTTGCACTCGAGGAGCTGGAAGCACGGCTGCAGGCCGTGATCCGGCGCGCCCATGGGCAGCCTGCCTCGAAGCTCAGCCTGGGGTCGCTGGCGTACGACGGCAGCGACCGGAGCTTTGCGCTGCATGGCCAACGTCTGGTGCTGCGCCCCAAGGAACACGCCGTGCTGGAAGCGCTGCTGGTGCGCGCGGGCAAGGCGGTCAGCAAGGCCAAGCTTCACGAGCAGATCTTCTCCCTCGATGCGACCACGTCCCAGGAGGTCGTCGAGATCTACATCCACCGCCTGCGCAAACAGTTGCTGAACAGCGGCCTGCGCATCACGACGCTGCGGGGCCTGGGCTATGTACTCGAAGCCGGCTGACAGCCTTCGGCTGCAGTTGCTGCGCTGGCTGCTGCCGCCGCTGCTTCTGCTGCTCTCCATCAACTCGTGGTTGAGCAACCGCGCGGCAGCCGCGACCGCCGACATGGCATTCGACCGCCTGCTGACCGCCTCCGCCGAGGCCATCGCGGAAGACGTGGAGTACCGCAACGGCGAGGTCGTCGTCGACCTGCCCTACGCGGCGCTCGAGCTGCTCGAATCGAACATCCAGGAGCGGATCTTCTACCGCGTGGTGTCGCCCGACGGGCAGACGGCAACGGGGTATGAGGATTTGCCGCTGCCGGCACTGAAGCCCGGCAACGGCGCCGAATCGACGCTGTACACGGCCGACTATCGAGGGGAGCGCATTCACCTCGTCGCGCTGTACAAGCAGCTGTACGGCACCGATGTGGCAGCACCGGTGATCATCATCGTTGCCGAGACCGGTGAAGCCAGGGA
Source organism: uncultured Comamonadaceae bacterium (assembly GCA_966111775.1). GTDB lineage: Bacteria > Pseudomonadota > Gammaproteobacteria > Burkholderiales > Burkholderiaceae_C > Pelomonas. Next base: position 5,983 of record CBHWBD010000190.1, read on the forward strand.
TGCCCTGTCACGGCAGATCCTCATCGACGGGATGGTGCGTCAGGGTGCCCTGATCCTGGCGGCCGTGGTGTTCGTGTGGCTGGGCCTGGTGCGTGGCTTGCGGCCGCTGGCGCAACTGCGTCGCAGCGTCGCCCTGCGCTCGCCCGCCGACCTCAGCCCCATCGACGCCGGCAATGTGCAGGTCGAAGTGCGCCCGCTGATCGAAGCCCTGAACCAGCACACCGCCCGAATCGAGCGGCTGCTGTCGAGCCGGCAACGCCTCATCGCCGATGCGTCTCACCAGATGCGCACACCGCTGGCTGAAATGCGCGCGCAGATCGAATATTGTCTTCGGCAAGGCCGCGAGGACATGGCGCTCCAGACGCTGCAGGAAGTGCAACAGGACATCAACCGCCTCAGCCGCCTGCTGTCCCAGCTGCTTTTGCAGGCCCGGTCAGAGCCGGATGCAATTGGCGAATTGAGCAACGCCCCGGTCGACTTTGGCGAGCTGGCACGCCAGACGGCCATGGACCATGTGGAAGCGGCCCGCAAGCGATCGATAGACCTGGGTTTCGACGAGCCATCGAAGCCCGCCGAAGTCGCAGGAAACGAGCTGCTTTTGCGCGAACTGATTGCCAACCTCATCGACAACGCCATCCTGTACGGTCGCGAGGGCGGCTTCGTCAACGTCAGGGTCTGCGCCGCAGACACCGTGGTGCTCGACGTGGAGGACAACGGCCCCGGCATCGCGCCTCAGGAAGGCGAGCAGGTGTTCGAACGGTTCTACCGGGCACGCAGCGTGATTGCCGCCAACAAGCCGGGCTCGGGTCTGGGACTCTCGATCGTGCGGGACATCGCCACGGCGCACCAGGGGCAAGTGCAGTTGCTGACGCCAGCTGGCGGTGCCGGCCTGTGCGTGCGGGTGACGCTGCCGGCACTCAAACGCGCGGCCCCGGTCGAGGCGACGACGGCTATTTGACACCGCCCGCCTCATGCCTCCAGCGGCGCAGGAACTCCTGCTGCTTGACGCGGTCGAGAAAGACCAGCAGCGCAGGCGCCACGGCAATGGCCTTGAGCCTGCCGCCAAGCTCCCGGCGCAGCGTTGCGGCCGTGAACTCGCCCGGCACATCTTCGCGAATCGAGAACAGCTCGGACTTGCTGGACAGCACGGTCTGCCCGCGCTTGGACAGCAGATAGTCGAGCCAGAGCTTGGCGGCGTTCGGATTGGCGGCTGACTTGGCAATCAGTGCGATGCGCGACATGACGAGGGTGTAGTCCCGCGGCAGCACCACGCCAATCGAAGGGTCGCGGCGGGCACGCGTCAGCGCGTAGGAGCCGATCAGGTTGTATCCGAGATAGACCTTTCCGGCGGCGATTCTCTGCACCATCACCGAGGTGTTGGCCTCCAGCTCGACCGCATCCGCCCCCATCGCGCGGGCCAGGTCCCAGAAGCTGGCCTGGATACGGCTGTCCTGGGTTGCAAACAGGAAGCCAACCGCCGATTTCTCGATGTCATAGGTCGTCACGTTGCCCGCGTACTTGTCGCGCTGGCTGGTCAGCAGCCTGAGGACATCGGCGTGCGTCGCGGGCACCTCATCGCCGGTCACGAAGTGCTTGTTGTAGACAAACACCGCCGGCTCGAACGTGGTGCCGTAGGCGGTCTCGCGCCAGACGGCCCACTCGGGCAGCGATGCGATTTCCGGCGACCGGTAGCGTGTCGCGTAGTCGTCGTTGGCGAGCTTCATCTGCAGGTCCATCGCGGAACTCCACAGGACGTCTGCAGTGGGTTTGCCGGCGTAGGTCTCGGCCAGGTAGCGCTGATGCAGCTCCGCGCTGTTGAGGTCGTTGTACTCGACCCGAATCCCCGGGTAGCACTGCTCGAAGTCGCGGATCAATGAAGCGACGGCGGAGATGTCGGTCGTGGAGTAGACAACGACCTTGCCTTCATCCCGGGCGGCAGCAACGATGCCGGGATAGGAGTCCGGGTAGTTCGACGGCGAGCCCGGCCATGCTTGGAGATGAACCGCCGCTGGCAAAGGCAAGAGCAGCCATCGCAGCAAATTGCGACGGCCCACGGGATCGAGTTGCGCGTCGATTCTCGCCATCGCTCGAGGATAGCGATCAGAGCTGGCCGCAAGCTGTTCACTCTCCCGGTGACGACGCCCATGGGCAGGCGAGGCTACAGTCGGCCGCATGACGTCCCCTGCTGTTTCGCGTCCGCCCGCCACGCTGCTGATTGCCTGGCGGCAATTGCTGCGAGATTGGCGCGCCGGCGAGCTGCGACTGCTGATGCTGGCCGTGGCCCTCGCGGTCGCCGCGCTGTGCGCCGTGGCCTTCCTGTCCGACCGCCTGGACCAGGGCCTGCGCCGCGATGCGGCCCAGTTGCTGGGCGGTGACGCCGTCGTCGCCAGCGACCAGCCCACGCCGCAGGCCATCGTCGACCTGGCCGCTACCCAGAACCTGACCACCGTCCGCAGCGCCACCTTCCCGAGCATGGCGCGCAGCGATGAAGCCCATGGCGGCGAGAGCCGGCTGGTGGCCGTGAAGGCGGTGGGCGCCGGCTATCCGCTGCGCGGCAGCGTCAAGCTGCGCGAAGCCCTGCCCGGCCGTGGCGGCGCCCCGGCGGCCGGCGAGGTCTGGGTCGACCCGGCGGTGGCCGACGGCCTGGGGCTCAAGCTCGGCGACACGCTGCTGCTCGGCGACAGCCAGCTCAAGCTCGCCGCCCTCATCGAGACCGAGCCCGACCGCGGCGCCGGCTTCATGAATTTCGCACCGCGCGTCATGCTGGGCGAAGGTGACCTCGCCGCCACCCACCTCGTGCAACCGGCCAGCCGCCTGACCTACCGCATGGCCGTCGTGCCGGCCACCGGAGCTGGGCCGGGCGCGGTGGCCGGCTTCGTCAAGGGCGCCGAGCAACTGGTCGAGAAGGACAAGCTGCGCGGCGTGCGCCTGGAGTCGCTCGAGTCCGGCCGGCCCGAGATGCGCCAGACCCTGGACCGCGCGGCGCGCTTCCTGCGCCTGGTGGCCATGCTGTCGGCCCTGCTGGCGGCCGTCGCGGTGGCGCTGGCGGCGCGCGACTTTGCGGCGCGGCATCTGGACGACTGCGCCATGCTGCGCGTGCTCGGCCAGCCGCAGCGCCGCATCGCCTGGGCCTATGGGCTGGAGTTCCTGCTCGCCGGCTTGGGCGCCAGCGCCGTCGGCGTGCTCGGCGGCCTGGCCCTGCACCAGGTCTTCGTGTCGCTGCTGGCCGGCCTCATCGACGTCAACCTGCCGCCGCCCAGCATCTGGCCGGCCCTGCTGGGCCTGGGCCTGGGCCTGTCGCTGCTGATGGGCTTCGGCCTGCCGCCAGTGCTGCAGCTCGCGGCCGTGCCGCCGCTGCGCGTCATCCGCCGCGACCTGGGCGCACCCAAGGCCGGTTCCCTGCTCGTGCTGGGCGCCGGCGTGGCGGGCTTGGGCGCCATCCTCGTCGTGCTGGCCGGCGACATGAAGCTGGGCGCCATCGCCGCCGCGGGCTTCGCGGGTGCGGTACTGCTGTTTGCGCTGCTGGCCTGGGTGGCGGTCTGGCTGCTGCGCCGCGTCGTGCCCGTCAATGTCAGCGGCGCGGCCGTGCCGCGCTGGCTGCTGCTGGCCACCCGCCAGGTCGCTGCGCGGCCAGGCTTTGCCGTCATGCAGGTGGCGTCCCTGGCCGTCGGCCTGCTGGCCCTGGCCCTGCTGGTGCTGCTGCGCACCGACCTCATCGACAGCTGGCGCCGCGCCACGCCGGCCGCGGCGCCGGACCGCTTCGTCATCAACATCCAGCCCGACCAGGGCGAAGCCTTCCGCAAGACGCTCACCGACGCCGGCGTGAAGGGCTTCGACTGGTACCCCATGATCCGCGGCCGCCTGACCGCCATCAACGGCGAACCGGTGCAGGCCAAGCGCTTTGCCGAGGAGCGCGCCCAGCGCCTGGCCGAGCGCGAGTTCAACCTCAGCCACA
>CBHWBD010000191.1:0-9854 GCA_966111775.1 uncultured Comamonadaceae bacterium
AATACCGGCTGAGCGTCCAATTGGGAAGATACAAGGGGACGGCGATGCTTGCGGCGTCGAGCCGCAAGCACATCGCCCGAGCGGGCCGGCTCGGGAGCGGCCCAGCGCTCGGCCCGGAATACGCCGACTAGTTCTTCACCGAGAGACGGATCTCCTGATTCAGCAGCTCCAGCCAGGCGTCGGCCTGGGGGTGGTGCTTGCTGACGGCCATGAAAGGCGGCTTGACCTCCAGCGCTGTTTGCCAGCGGATGGTCGCGGCCAGCCGGGGCTGGCGGGAGCGCTGGTATTCGAAGGTGGCACGCTCCGAGAACACCGCATCGACGCGGCCCAGGCTGAGCATCTCCAGCCCCGGGCGTGGGTCGACCAGCTCATGCAGCTTGTAGCGACCCGACTGCAGTTCGGTCGGTAGATAGGAGCCGCGCTGGTAGGCCACGGTGGCGTCGGGCGGCAGCGCTTCCTTGCGGTCGCCGCGCACGAAGAAGCCCAGCTGCATGCGCGCCACCGGCAGCGAGTAGCGGAACAGCGCGTTGCGTTCCTCGTTGCGCCACAGCGTCATCAGCAGGCACTCGCCGTTTCGAGCCAGCGCGAAGGCGCGCACCCAGGGCACATGCTGGGTCTGCACGGTGAGGCCGGCCGAGGTGAAGGCGCGCCGGGCCAGGGCCGTCAGGCTGCCGCCGTCGGGCAGGTCGGCGCTGACGTAGGGCGGGAAATCCGTCATGCACAGCGACACCGTCTGGGCTTCGGCCAGGGCAGCCATGCCCAACCCCGCCAGCGTGGCTGCCAGGCGGGAGGCGAGGGCGGCAGAGCGGGGCAGGCGATTCATGCGGGTGGGGCTCAGCACTGAGCCTAGCCAGCCCGCCGGAATTCGGCAATGCGGAGGTGCGGGGTGTCGCGTGCGGTTTGCCGTGGCGCCGGCGGTTCAGGGGTGCAGCGACTCGGCCATGGCGGCATGGCCGTGCTGACGGGCGTGCTCGGCCGCGTCGCGGCCCTCGTCGTCCGGGCGCAGCCGGTCGGCACCCGCGCGCAACAGCAACTCGACCAGATCGGTTCGTCCGGCGCCGGCTGCCGCATGCAGGGGCGTGATGCCCTGCTGCTGTGGCAGATCGACCGTGGCGCCGTGGGCGAGCAACGTCTCCAGCATCGCGGCGTCGCCTCGGGCCACGGCGGCATGCAGGGCGGCGACGCGCTGCGGGTTGTCGGCTCGCGCGTCGATGTCGGCGCCGGCTTGCAACAGCCGCCGCGCCAGTTCGCCGTGGTGGAAGAACACCGCCAGACCGAGGGCCGGGAAGCCGTCGGGTGCGAGCTGGTTGCTGTCCTGGCCGGCGGCCAGCGCCCGCTCGACGACATCGGCCTCGCCGAGGATCACGGCCTCGAAGAAGTCAGGCTGGCCACGCCGGGCGCGCAGCGCCGTGACGAGGTCGGCCAGCCCCATGTACGCGGCCCAGGTCAGCGCCGACAGTCCTGCGGCCGAGCGCTGGCCCAGCAAGCCAGGGTCGGCCTCGGCCAGGGCCAGGGCGGTGGAGGTGTCGCGCTGGGCGATGGCGTCCAGCAGGGCTTGCAGTGCGGCGTTGGAACTCATGGGTGCCAAGCCTAGGCCGGATCGGCCCGGCGCGCTTATCCTGGCTTGCGAAACGTCTGCCGGTAGCGCGACGGCGCTTGGCCGTAGGCGGCGCTGAAGCGGCGCGAGAAGCTGGGCAGACTGTCGTAGCCGACGGCGGCGCAGATCTCGGTGATGGACAGGCCCTCCTCCTCCAGCAGGCTGCGCGCCCGCTCCAGCCGCAGCCTGGCAACATGGGCCGCCGGCGGCTCGCCCAGCAGCGCACGGAAGCTGCGATGGAAGTGATGCGGTGCCATGGCAGCCTCGCGGGCCGCGGCGGCGAGGTCGAAGGCCTGGTCGAAGTGCTCGTCCAGCCAGGCCTTGCCGCGCAGCACGCGGCGGTGGACTTCCTGGCGCACGGCGGGCCGGGCGGCGTCCAGGCGCTCGCGTTCCTCACGCACTTGAGCCGCGAGGTCGGCGAGCGCATCCAGGGCTTCGCGCAGCCAGCCATCCCAGTGGCCGGCGCCATCCTGCACACCGCTCGCCGGCAGCCGGTCCAGGCCGAGCATGAAGCGGCCGAGCGGCGAGCCGCGCTCCCACAGGCGGCGGTTGACGGGCATGGCCTGGGTGTCGCGCGCATCGGGCGAGTCCAGCAGGCGTACCAGGGTGCTGAGCCGCGTCGACGCGGCGTCGCGCACCAGCGCGTCGGCGAAGAACAGCACGCGTGTCTCGACCGCCTCGGGCGCCGCGATATCGAGGTCATACGGCTCGCCATGCGTCGTGACCAGGAAGCGACCCGGTCGTAGCGTGAAGGCCTGGCCGCCGACGGTCCATCGCGCCTGGCCGCGCACGACCGACTTGATCGACAGCGGCCCGGGATAGGCGCGCACATGGTGGACGCGGCCGCGGGCGCGCAGCAGCACATTGGCGTCGAACAGGGATTCGGGCGTCGTGCGGATCAGCAGCACGACGGGCTCACTCCGCGATGCAGGCCCTGTTCTTGCCGGTGTGCTTGGCTTCGTACAGGGCCACGTCGGCGCGATCCAGCGCCGCTTCCAGCGTCTCGCCGGCGCGGTAGAGGGTCACGCCGGCCGAGAAGGTCACGAAGACGTCCTTGCCCTCGTGGTTGAAGAGGGCCGAAGACAGCGAGCGCTGCAGGCGCACCAGCACCTGCTGGGCCTCGTCCAGCGGCGTGTTGGGCAGCATCAGCACGAACTCCTCGCCGCCGTAGCGCGCCACCATGTCGCCGGGGCGCAGCGAGGCCTGGGTGCGCTCGGCCAGTGACTTCAAGGCGATGTCGCCGGCATGGTGGCCGAGGCTGTCGTTGAGCTTCTTGAAGTTGTCGATGTCCAGCAGGGCCAGGGCGACGCGCGTGGACTCCCGCTCGGCCTTGGCCTGTTCGATGCCGAAGGCCTGGATGAGGCCGCGCCGGTTGGCGACTTGCGTGAGCTGGTCGGTGTGGACCTCGTTGGACAGGCGGCGCAGCTCGGTCTCGAGCTCCTCGACACGTTGGGTGAGGGCGCTGGCCTTGTCATGCTCCAGCGTCAGCCTTTGCTGGGTCTGGCTCACCAGGCTCTGCACGCTGCGGCTTTCCTCGACCATCTCGCGCACCGTGCCGGCCAGGCTTTCCAGCGAGTCGGCCTGCTCGATGGCATCCGCGTAGCGGCCCACGTTGTTCTGGAAGCGGTCGGTGTGCTGGCCCAGCTCGCCCAGTTCGGCCAGCATGCGCTGGATCAGCCCCTTGAGCGCATCACGAGCCCGGGAGCGTTCGTCGCGCAGGGTGCGCTGGCGCTCGCGCGTGCCGGTCAGCAACTCGGAGACGGTGCGCACGCCGCGCCCCGACAGGCCCTGGGCGAGCGCGTTGTTCATGGCCTCGGCCTGGCCGCGGGCCCAGGAGTCGTCCTCCGCCAGGTCGACCAGGCTGCCGCTCAGTTCGCGGCACAGGCCGCCCAGCTCGTCGAAGAGATGGCGGCGGTGGTCCAGCAGGTGGCGGGCCCGCAGGCATAGCGCGGCCATCTGGGTGGCGCGCTCCGGGCTGGCGCCCTGGGACTTCAACTCGGCCTGGGCGGCGTCCAGCTCGCGCATCAGCGCATCGGCGGGCGTCGCCTCGGTCTGCGGCGAGCGCAGCGCATGGCGCACGGTGCCGTTGAGCTCGCCGCTGACGTCGACCCACAGCGGGCTGCTGTCGACCATCGACGCTGCGGGCGCCGGCGTGTCGCGCAGGCCGGTGCGGCTCAGCTCGCCAAAGCCAGTGCTTTCGCGGAAACCCGTCTCTGCAAACGCGCTGTCGGCAAACAGCTGGCTGGGCGTCCCGCCGTCGTCGTCGGTCTCCACACCGCTGCCGTCGCCGTCCTTGTCCCAGCTCGCCACGAGCTGGGAGAGGCGCTTGACCAGCTTGCCGCTGTCGCTGCGGGCCAGTTCCAGCACGCGGTTGATGCCGTCCTTCTTGCGCGCCAGCGTCCAGTGCTTGCCGCCGCGCTCCAGGCCGCGCACCAGGCGCTCGATGGCCTGGGCCAGGGCTTCGGCCTGGGCGCCGGGGCCGGCCACGTCCAGCAGCCTGTCGACCTGGCGTTGCAGCTCATCCAGCTTCTGGTCGCGCAGGGCCGTCTGCAGGTCCTGGCGCGTCGAACCCGAGGGCAGGGCCAGGCTGATCAGCTTGGACATCAGCTGTTGCAGGCGTTCGGGTGCCGCGCCGCTGGTGGCCGCCGCAGCGGGCTCGCCGCCGCCTTCGATGGCATAGGCGCGGGCGTAGTTCTCGGGCGTGGGCTCGAGCCGGGCCTGCGCCAGGCGTTGCAGCGCCGCCTTGGCGATCTGGGCCGGCGCAAGCGTCGGGCGCATCAACGTTGTCCGCGCGAGGCCAGGTCAGAGCTGCCGTCGGCCTGGGTGATCCAGGGCGCCTTGCGCGGCAGCACCGTCTGGGCGATCCAGCGCTCCAGCTCGTCGGCGGGCAGCGGCTTGCTGAACAAAAAGCCCTGCATCAACGAGCAACCCAGGCGGTGCAGCACTTCCATCTGGCGCAGCGTCTCGACGCCTTCGGCGATGACGCGCAGGCCGAGGGCGCGCGCCAGGGCAATGATGGCGGTGACGACGGCCGAGCTCTGCGGCGTGATGCCGAGGTCGCGCACGAAGGTGCGGTCGACCTTCACTTCCGAGATCGGCAGCGTGGTCAGGTAGGCCAGGGACGAGTAGCCGGTGCCGAAGTCGTCGATGGAGATCTCGACGCCGACTTCGTTGAGGCGATGCAGAGACGGGATGACGTTCTGCAGGTCCTTCATCAGGTTGTTTTCGGTGATCTCGAGCTGGATGGACCGGTGCGGCACGCCATAGGCGCTGACGCATTGGTGGATATGCTCGACGAGATCGGTGCGCTCGAACAGCCGGCTGGGCAGGTTGACTGCGATGGAGTCGGAGAAACCGAACTGCAGCGACCACAGCTTGGCCTGGCGGGCGGCTTCCTTCAGCGCCCATTCGGACAGCGGCACGATGAGGCCGGTTTCCTCCGCCAGCGGGATGAAGTCGGCTGGCGGCACCAGCACATTGCCGCGCTGCCAGCGCATCAGCGCCTCGGCACCCACCATGCGGGCGGCGCGCACGTCGATCTTGGGCTGGTAGTGCAGCACGATCTCGTTGCGCTCCAGCGCCTTGTGCAGGGCGGACTCCAGCTCCAGCTTCTGCTTGCCGTGGCCGGCCAGCTGCGGCGAGTAGACGGCCGAGGCATTGCGGCCCTGGCTCTTGACGGCGTACATGGCGACGTCGGAATTGCGCAGCAGGTCGGCCATGGTCTGGCCGTCGCGCGGATACAGCGCAATGCCGACGCTGGCCGTGACGAAGCATTCCTGGCCGCCGACGAAGATGGGTTCGCGCAGGGCATCCAGCACGCGCTGGGCGACGCGCTCGGCATCGCGCTCGTCGGCCACCTCGGGCAGCAGGGCGACGAATTCGTCGCCACCCAGGCGGCCCACGGCCTCCAGGCCGCGGTGGCTGCGGTTGCCCATGCCGTCGAGCACGCCTTCCAGGATCTGGTCGGAATGGCGCACGCAGCTGCGCAGGCGCCGGCCGACTTCGACGAGCAGCTCGTCGCCGGCCGCATGGCCCAGGGTGTCGTTGATGACCTTGAAGCGGTCCAGGTCAATCAGCAGCAGGCCGACCTCGTGGCCGCCGCGGCGGGCGCTCTCGATGGCGCGCTCGACGCGGTAGATCAGCTGGCGGCGATTCGGCAGGCCGGTCAGCGCGTCGAAGTGCGCCAGCTGGCGGATGCGGTCCTCGGCCTGGCGGCGGTCGGTCACGTCCTGCAGGATGCCGGTGTAGCCGTTCACGGAGCCCTGCTCGTTGAACTCGGGCTCGGCTTCGATGTGGACGACGCGCTGGCGGCCGTCGGGCAGGATCAGCGGCAGGTCGGTGACCAGCACCGAGGTGTGGGCGATGACGTCGCGCAGCAGGCGCAGGAAGACATGGCGGTCGTCGGACGGCACCATGCGCATGACGCCGATGAAGTCCAGCCGGTCCTGGGGGCCGCGGCCGAAGACGCGCAGGCCTTCCGCGGAGATGGCAAAGCTGGCGGACGCGTCGCGCCACCATTCGAAGCTGCCCATGCGCGCCAGGTCCTGGGCGCGGGCCAGCTTGGCCTTGCTGCGCTCCAGCTCCAGCCGCGTGCGCGAGCTGCGCAGCAGATAGCGCAGCCGGCCGTCCAGCAGGCTCCATTGCGGCGACTTGACGAAGAAGTCGGTGGCGCCGGCCTGGTAGGCGCGGTTGATGGAGGCCTCGTCGTCCAGGCCGGTCAGCATCAGCACCGGCAGGGATTCGAAGCCGGGCGTGGCGCGCAGCAGCGAGCAGGTCTCGAAGCCATCGAGCTCGGGCATCAGCGCGTCCAGCACGACGACGTCGGGCGTGCGCGTGGACAGCAGGCCCAGGGCCTCGCTGCCGCTGGGGGCTTCGGTGACTTCGAAGCCGCGCTCGCGCAGCGCGGCGGCGGTCAACAGCAGGTTGACCTCGTCATCGTCCACCAGCAGCACGCGGGGGCGTGGCGGCAGATCGTCGAGGGCTTGACCGGTGGGCAGCATGAGGCTGGGTGTCAAAGCAGCGCGGCCAGGGCCGTGCGTACCTGTTGGATGTCTTGGAGCATAGCGTCCAACTGCTCGGAAAGGCCCTCGACGCGGCCGTCGCGGGCCATGGACTCGATGTCGGCGCAGCGTGTCGACAACGCCATCGCGCCCAGGCTGGCCGACGAGGACTTCAGCGTGTGGCTGACGTGGCGCACGGCGGCCAGATCGAGGGTGGTGCCTTCGCGGGCGCGGGCGAGGTCGGGCAGCAAACGGTCCAGTGAGTTGGAGAAGGCAGCCACGACACGCTCCAGCAGCTTGTTGTCGCCGCTCGGGTCGAGTTCGCGCAGGCGACGGATCGCCTCGGGGTCGAGCAGGGCTGCGGGCTGGGGGGCGGTCATGGAGAGGGCTGCGGGTCAGGGACTCAGCATGCCTAAATGTATCTCGGGTGGGAGGGGGGCCAAACGCGAAGGAATGCACACATTCGGCCCTGTGCGCTGTGGTTATTGACATCGGGCCACACAGGGCTTGCCCAGGGCCTGGGGCCGGAGCAGCGCTGCCTACAATGAAGCGCATGAACAGCCTCAGCGACGACAGCGCGCTCCCGTCGCGCCGCCAGGAGCGACGACTGCCGATGCGACTGCTGGTGCTGGTCCTGGCCGCCGTCTCCCTGCTGATGCTGGTGCTGGGCGGTCTGGTCGTGCTGGCGCTAATGCGCGTCTGGGGTGGAGAGGTCGGCCTCGTTCACGCCGCCCTGGTGCTGACGGCATTCTTCACTGGAGTCATGGTGCTCGTCGCTGCGGCCCTGGGCTGGCACGCCGGCGTGCGCCTGACGCGCGAACGCCTGGCCGCGCCGCTGCGCGAGGCGCGCCAGCAGATCCTCATGCAGGCCCAGCTGCAGCGCGACTGGCAATGGGCCACCGACGCCGAGCACCGCCTGGTGCGCTGGCAGGCGCCTCAGGGCGCGCCCTCGTCCAGCTGGGTGGGCGCCGGCATGGGCACGCAACTGCTGTGGGATCGCTTCGAGGCGGCCGAGCCAGCGGCGCAGCTGCAGGAACGCCTGGCCGCCCACCAGCCCTTCGCCGAACTGCAGCTGGCGGCCGCCGACGGTAACGCGCGCTGGCGGCTGCGTGGCCTGCCCTGCATCGACTCGCAGGGCCATTTCGCCGGCTATCTGGGCACGGCCCGCCCCGATGAGCCGGAACAGGCGGCGGCGCAGCCGGCCCCGATCGCCGACCTCAATGCCGAGCACGAGTCCTTCAGTTACACCGTGTCCCACGACCTGCGCGCGCCGCTGCGCGTCGTCGAGGGCTTCGCGCGCATCCTGAAGGAAGACTACGGCAGCCGCCTGGACCGCGTCGGCAACGACCACCTCGACCGCGTCATGAGCGCCGCTGCGCGCATGAACAGCATGATCGACGCGCTGCTGTCGCTGAGCCAGCTGTCGACGCGGCCGCTGGCCTGCCAGCCGGTCAACCTGTCCCAGCAGGCCGGCTTCGTGATGGACGAGATCCGCCGCGGCACGCCGCAGCGCGAGCTGGTGCTGGACATCGAGCCCGGCCTGATAGTGCAGGGCGATCCGACGCTGCTGCGCATGGTGCTGGAGAACCTGCTGGGCAATGCCTGGAAGTACAGCGGCAAGGTGCCGCAGACCGAAATCAGCTTCGGCAGCGTGCAGCAGGGCGGCAAGCGCGTCTTCGTCGTGTCGGACAACGGCGCCGGTTTCGACATGCGCTTTGCCGAGCGCCTCTTCGGCGTCTTCCAGCGCCTGCACAGCGCCAGCGACTTCCAGGGCACCGGCGTCGGGCTGGCCCTGGTGCGCCGCATCATCCGCCGCCATGGCGGCGACATCTGGGCCGAGTCGGCGGTGGGTGAAGGCTCGCGCTTCTACTTCACCTTGAACTGAAGCCCCTCGTCCAAGGAGTACCTTGGCCGGTCCCCCGAGGGGACGGCGATGTTTGCCGGATCGACCGGCAAACACATCGCCAGAGCGGGCCGGCTCGGGAGCGGCCCAGCGCTCGGCCCGCCACAAGGCACTACGGCCGCCTCGATTGAACTAACGCGCGCCGGGGCGGGCCAGCAGTTCCAGCGCGTCGACCACGCGCCTTGCCTGCTCCGGCAGGCTGTGGCCATCGGCGGATGCCAGGCTCATCAAGCGGGCCAGGGCCTCGTCGCGGGGCAGGGAGTAGCGGTGCATCAGGACGCCGACGGCCAGGGCCGTCATGTCCAGCGGCGGCAGCTCGGAGGTCTCGGCGACCGGCATGGGCACCGGTGCCGGCGTGGCCGAGCGCGCGAAGGCCGCCTCGACGGCGGGCACGATCTGCGAGATGTCCAGCGGCTTGACCAGGTAGGCGACGGCGCCCAGTTCCTTGACCTTGGCCACCGTCGCCTCGTCGGCGAAGGCGGACAGGAACATGAAGGGGGTCTGCAGATACTCGCGCAGATAGGCGGCCACATCGAAACCGGTGAGCCCCTCCATGCGGATGTCCAGCAGGGCCAGTTCGGGGCGGTGCTCGCGGGCGAGCAGGATGGCGTCGTCGCCGTTGTCGGCGTCGATGACCTCGAAGCCGGCCTGCGTCAGCCCATAGCTCAGCGTCGCCAATACCAGGCGGTCGTCATCGACGACCAGGATCTTGCCCTTGCTCACCGCGCCCCTCACGAACTTGGTTTTGTGGCGGGATTGTGAACCACGCTGGGCGGAATCAATTCCAGCCGGCACACCACGTCCTCGGCCTGCTGTTCCAGGCTCAGGATGGCGCTGCGCCGCGGCAGCAGGGCGCGCACCAGGCCCAGGCCCGAGACGCCGCTCTTGACGTTCTGCAGCGCGAAGCCTTCGGGCAGCTGGCCGGGGTTGGCGATCTCGACCGTGACGCCGGCCGCGTCGCAGATCAGCTGGCAGCGCACCTGGGCGCCATGGCTGTGGCGCAGCGCGTTGCCCAGCAGCTCGTTGAGGCTCAGCGCGATGGGAATGGCCTCGGCCTCGGGCAGGCACCAGTCTTCCATCAGCGCACCGCCTTCGGCCGCGGTGGTGATGACGCGGCCCTGCATGCGCTGCACCGAGCCGACGATGGCGTCGAAGACGCGCTTGAGCACCAGCGGCCCGGTGGCGCCCACCTGCAGGCCGTAGACCTGGGCGATGGCCTGCACCTGGCCGACGGCCTCCTTCAGCACCCCCGCCACCTCGGGCCGGCGCACGGCAATCTGCTGCAGCAGACCGGCCACGCCCTGCAGGTTGTTCTTGATGCGGTGGTGCACCTCGCGCACCAGCAGCTCGCGCT
>CBHWBD010000192.1:0-9848 GCA_966111775.1 uncultured Comamonadaceae bacterium
GGAGCGGCAACTCCGGCGCCAAGCCCGTCAAGGGCGCCAAGGTCGTCGGCGACGTGCTGGGCGACTTCCACCCCCACGGCGACCAGTCCGTCTACGACGCCTTGGTGCGCATGGCCCAGGACTTCTCGCTGCGCTATCCGCTGATCGACGGCCACGGCAATTTCGGCAGCCGCGACGGCGACGGCGCGGCTGCCATGCGTTACACCGAAGCCCGCCTGGCCCCCATCGCACGCCTGCTGCTGGACGAGATCGACGAAGACACGGTGGACTTCCGTGCCAACTACGACGGTCGCCTGCAGGAGCCCGTCGAGCTGCCGGCGCGGCTGCCCTTCGCGCTGCTCAACGGCGCCAGCGGCATCGCCGTCGGCCTGGCAACCGAGATCCCCAGCCACAACCTGCGTGAAGTGGCGGCCGCTGCCGTCGCGCTGCTGAAGGATGACAAGCTGTCCGACGACGCCTTGTTCGACCTGGTGCCCGGCCCCGACTTCCCCGGCGGCGGCCAGTTGATCAGCGCGCCGGAGGACATCCGTGCCGCCTACACCAGCGGCCGCGGCAGCCTCAAGCTGCGCGCGCGCTGGAAGATCGAAGACTTGGCCCGCGGCCAGTGGCAGCTCGTCGTCACCGAGCTGCCCCATGGCACCAGTGCTCAGAAGGTGCTGGAAGAGATCGAGGAGCTGTCCAACCCCAAGGTCAAGGTCGGCAAGAAGACGTTGACGGCGGAGCAGCTGCAGCTCAAGGCCAGCCTGCTGGCGGTGCTGGACGGCGTGCGCGACGAGTCCAGCAAGGACGCGGCCGTGCGCATCGTCTTCGAGCCCAAGAGCCGCACCGTCGAGCAGCAGGACCTCATCAACGCCTTGCTGGCCCACACCAGCCTGGAAAGCAGCGCCTCGGTCAACCTGACCATGATCGGCGCCGACGGCCGGCCGACGCAGAAGAGCCTGCGCGAGATCTTGACCGAGTGGGTGGGCTTCCGCCAGACCACGGTGCGCCGCCGCACCGAGCACCGCCTGGCCCATGTCAACGACCGCATCCATGTGCTCGAGGGTCGGCAGCTGGTGCTGCTGAACATCGAGGAGGTCATCCGCATCATCCGCGAGTCGGACGAGCCCAAGCCGGCGCTGATCGAGCATTTCAAGCTCAGCGATCGCCAGGCCGAGGACATACTCGAAATCCGCCTGCGCCAGCTGGCGCGCCTGGAAGCCATCAAGATCGAGCAGGAGCTGTCCAAGCTGCGCGACGAGCGCGCCAAGCTGGAAGACATCCTCGGCTCGCCCGCCGCGCTGCGCCGCACCGTCATCAAGGAGATCGAGGCCGACACCAAGCAATACGGCGACGACCGCCGCACGCTGATCCAGGCCGAGAAGCGCGTCATCGCCGAGGTCAAGATCGTCGACGAGCCCGTCACCGTCATCGTCAGCCAGAAGGGCTGGGTGAGGGCGCTCAAGGGCCATGAGGTCGACGTCGCTGCCCAGACTTTCAAGGCCGGCGACGCGCTGTGGGGGCATTTCCGCTGCCGCAGCGTGGACCCGCTCATCGTCGTTGGCAGCAATGGCCGGGTCTATTCCGTGCCGGTGTCGACCCTGCCCGGCGGCCGTGGTGACGGCCAGCCCATCACGACCATGATCGAGCTGGAAACCGGCTCGCAGATCGCGCATTACGTGGCCGGAGCGCCGACGCAGCGCCTGGTGTTCGCTGGAACGACCGGTTATGGCCTCGTCGCCCAGGTCGGTGACCTCGTCGGCCGCCAGAAGGCCGGCAAGACCTTCCTCAGCCTGGACGAGGGTGAAGCGCCGCTGCTGGCGGTGGTGCCCAACGACGCCGTCGCTCTGCAGCTCGGCGTGCTCAGTGCCCAGGGACGCCTCTTGAGCTTCCCGCTGGACGAGCTCAAGCACCAGCCCAAGGGCGGCAAGGGCCTGACGCTGATGGATCTGGAGGCCAAGGACAGCGTCGCCTCCATCGCCTGCTTCACCACCCAGCTGCGCGTGCTCGGCAGCGGCCGTGGCGGCAAGCCGCGCGAAGAGCTGCTGAAGAACCAGTCCCTCGCGGCCCACGCCGGCAAGCGGGCCCGCAAGGGCAAGGCCGTGGACGGCCTGCAGAAGGTGACGCGCCTAACGTCGGAATGATGCGGCGCCGCTCGAAAATGGTGTCAAGTGGCCGTGACTTGGTGCACATCTGACAAAGCTGGGGCGCCCGTTTACAAGCTGCTACAAGATAGCTGGGCGGCCTCCCTAGCCCATGGGGTGTCACAGGCCTTCAACAGACTTCGCTGCACCGCACAATGATTTCCGGCGGTTGTGCTTGACCGTCAAAGTCAGGAGCTACGCAATGAAGTTGAAAACCATAGCCGCCGCCTCCGTGGTGGCGCTAACCACGCTCAGCAGCTATGCCGCTGATACCAACTGGGGTACGCACGACCAACTCGAAATTGGTCTCGGCACCACGGCGGGTGGCGCAATCTTCGACACCTTCTCGTTCTGGCTGGGTTCCCAATCCAGCGTCGCGAGCAGTGTCGTGTCCTTCGGTACCGTCATCGGCGGTGCCTACAGCCTGTATTCCTTCGGTGCCGATGGCCTGAAGGGCACGGGTGACGATGTCGGCATCGGCGCCTGGACGTTCAGCGGCGCACCGTCCGTGCACACCGTGTCCCTCGCCTCCGGCAACTACTACTACTCGGTCCTGGGCGGCGCGCCCGGCGCGGCCTCGTACGTGATCAGCTCGGCTGCCACCGCGGCACCGGTGCCGGAACCCGAAACCTATGCCCTGCTGGGTGCAGGCCTGGGTGTCGTCGGCTTCCTCGCTTCGCGTCGTCGTCGCGATTCCTGATCGGGTCAGGCCGGCCTGCGCGCTTCAGGAGAGCGGGCGGGCAGCACGATCTACCGGCCCTGCAGCCTCCCGGCTCCAGGGCTTTTTCATGCCCGCTCCAATCGGCCAGGCTAGTCGTCGAAGCCAGGGAAGAGCCGACTCGGGAAGACCATGCTCTGCGTGGCGCGCAGGACGACGCCGTCCTTGAAATGGACGTTGAAGCGCATGCCATAGCCGGTCTGGTCGGGCTCGATGGTCCAGTCCCAGACGTCTTCGCCGCTGTTGCGGAAGAAGACCCGCGAGCGCTCGCGGCCGAGGACGCGGCTCACCTGCTCGGGCGTCATGCCGGGCAGGATGCGGGCGCGGCCAGCGGGGGCCAGGCCATCCTCGACGGCCAGCAGCCGGCCATCGGTGCCGAGGCGGACCATATAGCAGTGCTGGCCCAGGGGCTGGGTTGAATACTCCAGCGTGCGGCCGCCATCGGCCTCGGGCCAGATGCGGCCGGGCTGGCCGTAGATCGCCACGACATCGGCTTCCTGGCTCGCACCGGGCTGCAGCCGCGCATCGCGGTCGGGCGTCGCGCAGCCGGCGAGCAGCGCGATGCAGAGGGCGAGGGCGGCGAGGCGCATGGGGAAACTTCAGCGTTTGGCCAGGGCCTTCGCGCAGTCCGCCACGAGGCCCGGGCCCTTGTAGATGAGGCCGGTGTAGATCTGCACAAGGTCGGCACCGGCTTCGATCTTGGCACGGGCATCCTGGCCGCTCATGACACCCCCGACGCCAATGATGGGATAGCCGGCCGGCAGGGCCGCGCGCAGCAGGCGGATGACACGGTTGCTGGCTTCGAAGACCGGTGCGCCGGACAGGCCGCCCATCTCGTTGGCATGCGCCAGCCCCTGCACCTTGTCGCGCGCGATCGTCGTGTTGGTGGCGATGACGCCGTCGATGCCATTGGCCTTCAGCGTCTGCGCGATGACGGCGACCTGGTCTTCCTCGAGATCGGGCGCAATCTTGACGAACATCGGCACGCGCTGGCCGCTTTGCGCGTCGAGTTGCTGCTTGCGTTGCCGCAGCTTGCCCAGCAGCGCATCCAGGGCCTCGTCGCTCTGCAGGGCGCGCAGGTTCTTGGTGTTGGGACTGGAGATGTTGACGGTGATGTAGTCGGCATGCGGGTGCACACCTTCCAGACCGAGCAGATAGTCGTCGGCGGCGTTCTCGATGGGCGTCGCGGCGTTCTTGCCGATGTTCAAGCCCAGGATGCCGCCGGCCTTGCGGAAGCTGTGGGCGCGCTTCACATTGGCGATGAAGCTGGCGAGGCCCTCGTTGTTGAAGCCCAGGCGGTTGATCAGCGCGTTGGCTTCGGGCAGGCGGAACATGCGCGGCTTGTCGTTGCCGGGCTGGCCCTTGGGCGTCACCGTGCCGACCTCGATGAAACCGAAGCCCATGGCGCCCAGGCCGTCGATGCAGCGGCCGTTCTTGTCCAGGCCCGCGGCCAGGCCGATGCGGTTGGGGAAGCGCAGGCCGGCGACCGTCACCGCGTCGCTGACGCGCTCACCGCACCACAGCAGCTGCGCGGGTGTGTTCTGCAGCTTGGCAATGCTGCCCAGCGTCAGTTCGTGGGCGTGTTCCGGGTCCAGACCGAACAGGAAGGGGCGGGAGAGGGCGTAGGGGATCAGCGGCATAACCCCCGATTGTCGCTAAGCGCGGCTGAGGCCGAACTCAGCCGCCGTCGGGGCGGTCCCAGGGCGGCACCTCGCCCATCTTCTCCAGCATGAAGTCGATCAGCGCCCGCACCTTGGGCGCCGGGTGACGGCTGGGCAGGTAGACGGCGTACAGCGTGTTGGCGTCAGCCAGGCCGCCGAGCGGCTGCCAATCGGGCAGCACCGTCTTCAGCCGCCCGGCGCGCAGGTCGGCGCCGACGGCATAGGTGGGCAGCACGGCCAGGCCCAGGCCGGCCAGGGCTGCCACGCGCAGGGACTCGCTGCTGTTGGCCGTCAGACCGCTCTCGAAGCGCAGCGCGCCGCGGGTCTCGACCTCGGCTTCGCCCTGTTCGGGGTGGCGAAAGCGCCAGCGGTCGGGCGACTGCAGATAGCCAAAGCGCAGGCAGCGGTGGCCGGCGATGTCGGCCACGGCCTGCGGCTCGCCATGGGCTTGCAGATAGCTCGGCGCTGCACACAGCACGAAGCGGATGGCCGCCAGCCGCCGCGCCACCAGGCCATCCGACGGCTTGTGCGTCAGGCGCAGCACGACGTCGAAGCCTTCCTCGGCCAGGTCCACATAACGGTCGTTCAGGCCCAGCACCACGTCGATCTGCGGATGGCGGCCGCAGAACTCGGCCATCAGGGCCGTGAACTGGAGATTGCCGAAGGCCGTGGACACCGACAGCCGCAGCACGCCGCGCGGCTCGTCGCGGCGGCCGGCGAGTTCGGTCTCCAGGGCCAGCGATTCGTCCAGCAGCCGCAGCGCCCGCTCGTAGACGGCGCGGCCCTCGGCCGTCGGGCTGACGCTGCGCGTCGTGCGGTGCAAGAGGCGCGTGCCGAGCTGGTCCTCCAGCCTCACCACCTGCTTGCTGACGGCCGACTTGGTCGTGCCCAGCAGGCGGGCAGCACCGGAGAAGCCGCGGGCGTCGACGACGCGGGCAAAGGCTTGCAGGTCTTCGAGGCGGCCCATGGCAACTGTGCTCCGTTTGGAAACTCTGAATCGACTTTGTGCTGGATTGTGTCTTGGATCTCTAATTTCTAGAGTGTGGCCCTGTCTCTTCCAGGAGTCACCGCCATGTCCACCACCGTCTTGTCATCGCCCTGCGCCGCCCGGTCCTTCCGGCCCGGCCGCTTCGACCGCCTGCTGAGCGCCGCCGCGGCATCCAGCCTGCCGCTGCTCTTCATCCTGCTCTGGAGCAGCGGCTATGTGGCCGGCAAGCTGGCCCTGCCGCACACCGGGCCGATGACCTTGCTGACCTTGCGCTTCGGCCTCGCCGCCGTCGTGCTGCTGGCCGTGGCCGCCGCCACTGGCGCGCCCTGGCCGCATCGGGCGCGCGCCTGGGGCCATCTGGCCGTCGTCGGCCTGCTGATGCAGGTGCTGCACTTCTCCTGCATCTACTTCGCGCTGCAATGGGGCCTGAGCGCCGGCGTGGCCGGCCTCCTCATCGGCCTGATGCCGCTGGCGACGGCCCTGGGCGCGCACCTGTGGCTGGCCGAGCGCATCGGTTCGCGCCAGATGCTGGCGCTGCTGGGCGGGCTGGTCGGCGTGGCCCTGGTCATTGCCGACAAGCCGCTGAACGGTGCCTGGACGGCTTATGCCGTGGCCGGCGTCGGTCTGCTCGGCCTGGTGGCCGGCACCCTCTACCAGAAGCGCTTCTGCGCCCATATGGACCTGCGCAGCGGCGCCGGCGTGCAGATGGCGGTGTCGGCCCTGGCCGTGGCGGCGGTCGCCTGGCCCACCGAGCATTTCGCCGTCGACTGGAGCTTGGAGCTGGTCGGATCCTGGCTGTGGCTGGGCCTGGTCAACTCCATCGGCGCCTTCAGCCTGATGTTCATCATGATCCGCCGCGGCCAGGCGGGGCAGGTGGCGCGGCTGTTCTTCCTGATCCCCGGCGTGTCCGCGCTGATGGGTTTCGTGCTGCTCGGCGAGCGCCTGGAGCCGCTGGCCATCGCCGGTTTTGGGCTCTCTGCGCTGGCCGTGTGCTTCGCCGCAGCCAAGCGGTGACAATCGCGGGCTTCCCTGGAGCCCGCAATGAAACCTTTGGACGATCCTCAACACGACCGTGAAGCGGGCTCCCGCGACGAAACCCGCGACACCACGCGCACCGACGACACCCGCATCGGTGCCGTGCGCGCCCTGATCAGCCCGGCCCTGCTGCTCGAAGAGCTGGCCATCCCCGACGCGACGCTGGAGCTGGTCGAGCGCGCCCGCCAGGAGATCAGCGATGTGCTGCATGGCCGCGACGACCGCCTGCTGGTCATTGTCGGCCCCTGCTCCATCCACGACCACGACCAGGCGATGGACTACGCCCGCCTGCTGAAGGTCGCCCGGGACGAGCTTCAGCGCGACCTGCTCATCGTCATGCGCGTCTACTTCGAGAAGCCGCGCACCACGGTGGGCTGGAAGGGCTATATCAACGACCCGCGCCTGGACGGCAGCTTCCACATGAACGAGGGCCTGCGCCTGGCCCGCCAGCTGCTGCTGGACGTCAACGGCCTGGGCCTGCCGGCCGGCACCGAGTTCCTGGACCTGCTGTCGCCGCAGTACATCTCCGACCTGATCGCCTGGGGCGCCATCGGCGCGCGCACGACCGAGAGCCAGAGCCACCGCCAGCTGGCCTCTGGCCTCTCCTGCCCGGTCGGCTTCAAGAACGGCACCGACGGCGGCATCAAGGTCGCCAGCGATGCCGTGCTGGCCGCCAGCAGCGCCCATGCCTTCATGGGCATGACCAAGATGGGCACGGCCGCCATCTTCGAGACCCGCGGCAACCGCGACTGCCACGTCATCCTGCGCGGCGGCAAGGCGCCCAACTACGACGCGGCCTCGGTGAATGCGGCCTGCGACGCGCTGAAGGCCTCGGGCCTGCGCGAGCAGGTCATGATCGACTTCTCGCACGCCAACTCCAGCAAGAAGTACGAGCGCCAGGTCGACGTCGGCCATGACGTGGCTGGCCAGATCGCGGGGGGCGATGCGCGCATCACCGGCGTCATGATCGAGAGCCATCTGCAGCCCGGCCGCCAGGACCTGGCCGAGGGCCAGACCAAGGCCGACCTCAAGCCCGGCGTGTCCATCACCGACGCCTGCCTGGGCTGGGCCCAGACCGAGCCCTTGCTGCGCGAACTGGCCGCCGCCGTTCAAAAGCGCCGCGGCTGACGCCGCCCAGGCGCCGTTGGCGCCATCAGCTGTCCACCCGTCGCAGCGCCCTCGCGCCGCGGCGGGGCGGTTTCCATCATTCAGCCATTCCCACTGCTGAATCTGGAGACCGCGATGAACAAAGCGCTTGCCGCTCTGATGGTGCTGCTGCCCTTGTGCAGCCAGGCCGCCGATGTGATCCTGGAGGTCGAGGGCCTGGACACCAGCCGCCTGGCAGGCGCTTCGCTGCTGGTGGGCGTCTTCACCGAGCCGGCGAGCTGGCTGCGCCAGCCCCAGTCCGGCCATCGCTTCAGCCTCGAGGCCGCGGTCGGCGGCAAGCTCACCGTCGTGCTGAAGGACCTGCCCGAAGGTCCGCTGGCCCTCAGCCTCTTCCAGGACGCCAACGGCAACGGCCGCCTGGACATGAACCCCATGGGCATCCCGGTCGAGCCCATCGGCTTCTCCAATGACGCCGTCGGCAACTTCGGCCCGCCGAAGTTCGAACAGGCCGTCGTGACGCCCGTGGCCGGCACGCCGGTCAAGGTCAAGCTGAACTGAGCGAGGCGGCCATGACGATGAATCGCCGCTCCCTCCTTGCCGCCTTGCTGGCCGGCGGCCTCAGCCCCGAACTGCTGGCCCTGGGTCTGCCCGCCGACGCCTTCGCGGCCGACGCGCCCGAACTCGCGCCGCTGCGCGGCCTCAGCGGTGAAAGCCTGGATGCCCAGGCCGTCATCGAAGGCCGCCTGCCCGCGGCACTGAACGGCCGCTATTTCCGCAACGGGCCCGGCCTGATGCAGCGTGGCACCCAGCGCTATCGCCACTGGTTCGACGGCGACGGCCTGGTGCAGGCCTGGACGCTGGCCGACGGCCGGGCCAGCCACCGCGCCCGCTTCGTGCAGACCGAGAAGTTCCGCGCCGAGCAGCAAGCCGGCCGCTTCCTGCTGCCCGCCTTCGGCACCGCCATCCCGGCGCAGCGCCCGGTGCGCGGCCCCGACAGCGTCAATGCCGCCAACACCAGCGTGCTGATGCAGGGTGACCACCTCTATGCACTGTGGGAGGGCGGCAGTGCCTATGAGCTGGACCCGGCGACGCTGGCCACGCGCGGCGTCAAGACCTGGGCTCCGGAACTGCGCGGCATGCCCTTCTCGGCCCATCCCAAGGTCGAGCCCGACGGCACGGTGTGGAACTTCGGCACCGCCAACGGACGGCTGGTTCTCTACGAG
Source organism: uncultured Comamonadaceae bacterium (assembly GCA_966111775.1). GTDB lineage: Bacteria > Pseudomonadota > Gammaproteobacteria > Burkholderiales > Burkholderiaceae_C > Pelomonas. Next base: position 8,856 of record CBHWBD010000192.1, read on the forward strand.
ATCGATGCCGCCGGCAGCGTGCGCCGCCATGCGGTGCTGGACGACATCGTGGCGCCAGCGATGCTGCATGACTTCGCGGTCTCGCAGCGCCATCTCGTCTTCCTGCTCGCGCCCATCCGGTTGGACATGGCGGCCGTGCGGGCCGGCCAGTCCATGCTGGAGTCCATGCGCTGGGGTGGCGACCAGCCGACCCGCGTCCTCGTCATAGCCAAGTCCGACTTCTCGCACCGACGCATCTTCGAGATGCCGGCTGCCCAAGTCTTCCACTTCGGCAACGCCTGGGACGACGGCCGACTGCTGCGCGTCGACTATGTGCAGGGCGTGCCGCTGCCCGAGTTCAATGCCGGCGCCGAAAGCATGATGCGCGGTGAGCGCAGCGGCCGCGAGGTGTCGACGGCACGCCTGCTGGAGATCGACCTGCAGACGGGCCGCCTGAGCCTGGCCTCGCGCGACGAGGCCGTCGAGTTCCCCGTCGTCGACCCGCGCGTCGTCGCGAGGCGCCACCGTTTCGTCTGGTACCCCACCGCTGTCGACACCGGCGCACGCTGGGGCTTCAACGGCCTGATGCGCCTCAACATCGAGACCGGTGCCCGCGAGCGCTTCAGTTTCGGCAACGACGTCGTCGTCGAGGAACATGTGCTGGTGCCCAGGCCCGGCAGCACGCGGGAAGGCGAGGGCTGGCTGGTCGGCATGGGCTATGACGTCAAGCGCCGGCGCAGCTTCTTCAGCGTCTTCGACGCGCTGCGCCTGGCAGACGGTCCCGTCGCGCTGGCCTGGCTGCCCTACTGGGTGCCCTACGGCTTCCACGGCAAGTTCCAGGCCGCCTAGGAGTCTGCGCGGCAGAGGGTGTGGCCTGCGCCGGGGGGGGGGGGGGGGGGCGGGGGGGGCGGGGCCCCGCCCGGGCCCCCGCCCCCCCGCACCCCGGGCCCCGCGCGACCGGGGATGGGTGGGTGAGGGGGTGAGGAGGGTTTTGATGGCGCGGCGTTCGTCCAT
>CBHWBD010000193.1:0-9819 GCA_966111775.1 uncultured Comamonadaceae bacterium
CCGCCGACAATCTCCGTGTAAGGGAGGTGCTCTACCAACTGAGCTAAGCGCCCGGAAAAACCGGGACCGGCCGAAGGTTCAGTTCACGGCGTCCTTGAGGGCCTTGCCGGGTTTGAACTTGGGCACCTTGGCCGATTTGATCTTGATGGTGTCACCGGTGCGAGGGTTGCGACCGGCGCGCGCGGCGCGCTTGGTGATGCTGAAGGTGCCGAAGCCCACCAGCGAAACGGTGCCGTTCTTCTTCAGCGTCGTCTTGACGCCGCCAATCACGGCTTCGAGCGCGCGGCCTGCAGCAGCCTTGGAGATGTCGGCCTGCTTGGCGATGTGCTCGATCAATTCGGACTTGTTCACTCGTGCCCCCTCATGACGATTCAGCGGACTGTTGAGCCCTGCGCCTTGGCTGGCGCCGGACTGCGATGCAGATGTCGGTCCCGCGCACTGCGCAGCCTGTGGAAGGCCGACTGCTGGCGGCCAAGGCGCGCGCGGGGAAGCGGATTCTAGACGCGCGTCAGGCGGTGGGCGGGGCGGGAAAAGTCCCGATACAACTCGGTGTCCGGCGTGCGCCGGAACATCGTCCTAGCGGGCCTTGGCGCGGATTTCCGGCAGGGCCTTCTGCAGGTAATAGACCATGGACCAGATGGTCAGCACGACGGCGGCATAGATCAGCCAGGTGCCCCACAGCCGCGTCGGAATCAGGCCGAACAGCCGGCCGTCATAGAGCAGGAAGGGAATGGCGACCATCTGCACCGTCGTCTTCAGCTTGCCGACCATGTGGACGGCCACGCTGCGCGAGGCGCCGATCTGGGCCATCCATTCACGCAGGGCCGAGATGGCGATCTCGCGACCGATGATGACAAGCGCCACGAAGGCGTCGACGCGCCCGAGTTCCAGCAGCACCAGCAGGGCCGAGCAGACCAGGAACTTGTCGGCCACCGGATCGAGGAAGGCGCCGAAGGAGGAGGTCTGGTTGAGCTTGCGCGCCAGATAGCCGTCCAGCCAGTCGGTCAATGCGACGACGACGAAGAGAACGGTGGCGAACAGGTTCTGGTGCGCCGGCGCCAGCTCCAAGTGGAAGACGCCGACGATCAGCGGGATGGCCACGATGCGGGCCCAGGTCAGCAGAGTCGGCAGCGTCAGGAACATGCCGGCATTGTGCCCATGTCGACGCCCTCTTCCTGTGCGCCGGGGCGCGATTGTGGTGGGCAACCCTCAGTTCAGGCTGAGCGGCTTGAAGCGGCGGTCTTCTTCAAAGAGGAAGGTTTCGGTGAACTTCCAGGGCTCGGGCATGCGGCGCACGTCGCCGAAGGGCGCGGCACGGTAGACGGCGTCGATGGCCAGCTGCTGGGTTTCCGGCGCGAACCTGGGTTTGCGGATGACGTTGACCCGGCGCACGCTGCCGTCGGCCTTGACCTCGACTTCCAGCACCACCACGCTCAGCACATGCGTGGGCGCCTGCGTCATGAAGCTGCCCTCGGGGTTGGCCATGACCATGCGCTCCGCGGCCTGGCGGCGCAACTCGTCATGGGTGCGCACCGCCTTGGGCGGCGGCAGGCCGGCGGGCTTGGGCGCGGCCGTGACGGCGGGCGACGGCAGCGGTGCCGGCGCCGAAACGGAAGGCGAGGTTCGGGCCGGCCCGGGCGTCGGCTCAGGGGCGCGCGGCGTCGCGGCGCAACCGGCCAGCAGCGGGCCGATCAGCCAGCGGGCAGTCCGCTTCAGACGGTGCATGGTGCGCAAGATGAGTCCCTCCAGTGGCATGGATTGTTCGCCTTCGCGTTCTGCTCGATGTGCGACGAATGTCTCGCCGGCGCCAATTGACCTGTAGTTCAGTGCAACGCGCGGTAAATCTCTTCGGCGAGCTCGCGCGAAACGCCTTTGACGCTGCACAACTCGTCCACGCTGGCCCCCGCGACGCCACGCACACCACCGAAACGCTGCAACAACTGGGCACGTTTCTTGGGACCGACGCCGGGCACGTCCTCCAGCCGCGAGCCGCCGGTGCGCGTGGCCGCACGCTTGGCGCGCATGCCGGTGATGGCAAAACGGTGAGCCTCGTCGCGGATCTGGGCGATCAGCATCAGCGCCGCCGAGTCGCGGCCCAGATAGACCTTCTCGCGGCCATCGGCAAAGACCAGTTCTTCCAGGCCGACCTTGCGCCCTTCGCCCTTCTCGACGCCGGCGATCAGGCTCAGGTCCAGGCCGAGTTCCTCGAAGACCTCGCGCGCCATGCTGACCTGGCCACGGCCACCGTCCACCAGCACCAGGTCGGGCAGGCGGCCGGTGCCGAGCTGGGCCGCTTCGGCCATCTTGCTGTAGCGGCGCGTCAGCACCTGGCGCATGGCGGCGTAGTCGTCGCCGCCGGTGACGCCCTCGATGTTGTAGCGCCGGTACTGGCTGCTCTGCATCTGGTGGTTCTCGAAGACGACGCAGCTGGCCATGGTCGCCTCGCCGGCGGTGTGGCTGATGTCGAAGCACTCGACGCGGAACTTGTCGATCTCGGGCGGCGCCAGGTCCAGCGCATCGACCATGGCCCGGGTGCGCGCCTGCTGCGAGCCCTCTTCGGCCAGCAGGCGCGCCAGCGCCAGCTCGGCGCCCTTGATGCACATCTCCTGCCAGATGCGGCGCTGGCCGCGCGGCTGGGCCTGCACGGTCACGCGGCTGCCGGCCTGACTGCCTAGCGCGTCGGCCAAGCCGCCGTCCACCCCATCGCTGACGATGATGAGGCCGGGCACCGGCGAGGCCAGGTAGTGCTGGGCCATGAAGGCCTCGAGCACCTGTCGCTCGGGTGACAACTTCTCTTCGTCGTCGAGCTGGATGGCCGTGGCGTCGTCGACATGCTTGGGAAAGAAGGCACGATCGCCCAGATGCCGGCCGCCGCGCACCATGGCCAGGTTCACGCAGGCCTTGCCGCCCTGCACCTTGACGGCCAGGATGTCCACGTCGCGGTCGCGGCCGGTGGCACTGCTCTCTTCGATGACCTGCTGCTGCAGCACCTTGGACAGGGCCTGGATCTGGTTGCGCACCTCGGCCGCCAGCTCGTAGCGCTGCGCTTCGGCGTAGCCCATCATCTGCTCCTGCAGCGAAGCCATGACCTCGTCGGTCTCGCCGCGCAGAAAGCGCTCGGCGCTGTGCACGTCGCGCGCGTACTCGCCGGTCTGGCCGGCCGGCACGCAGGGCCCGGAGCAACGCTTGATCTGGTGCAGCAGGCAGGGCCGGCTGCGGTTGTTGAAGACGCTGTCCTCGCAGGTGCGCAGCTTGAAAACCTTCTGCATCAGCTGGATGGATTCCTTGACCGCCCAGGCACTCGGGAAGGGCCCGAAATACTGATGTCGCTTGTCCACCGAGCCGCGGTAATAGGCCATTCGCGGCCAGGCGTGCGAGGTGATCTTCAGATAGGGATAGCTCTTGTCGTCGCGGAACAGGATGTTGAAGCGCGGGTTCAACGTCTTGATCAGGTTGTTTTCCAGCAGCAAGGCCTCGGCCTCGGTGCGCACGACGGTCGTCTCCATGCGCGCGATGCGCGCCACCATCATGCCGATGCGCGTGCCGCCGTGGTTCTTCTGGAAGTAGCTGCTGACGCGGCGCTTCAGGTCCTTGGCCTTGCCAACATAGAGCACCTCGTCGCGGGCGTCGAAATAGCGATACACGCCGGGCAGGGCGGGCAGCGCATTGACTTCGGCCTGCAGGCGCTCGCGGGCCTCGCGGGCGGCGGCCTCCATTTCAATGGCGCGCTTCTTCTCGGCCGCTTCGATGGCGGCGCGTTCGGCCGCCCATTCGGCCTGCTGCTGATCACCGGCTTCGGTGTTGGGAGGGGTCGTACTCGACATGCGGGGAATTGTGGCCTGGGAGAATTCGCCCATGCTTTGGGACATCTTCTGCCGCGTCATCGACAACCACGGCGACCTCGGCGTCTGCTGGCGCCTGGCGCGCGACCTGGTCGCGCGCGGCGAGCAGGCCAGGCTCTGGGTGGACGACGCCTCCGCGCTAGCCTGGATGGCGCCTGAACGGCCCGACAGGCGCCACGGTGTCGAGATCCGCCCCTGGCCCGAGGACGATGCGCAGGCGACACCGGGCGAAGTCGTCATCGAGGCCTTCGGCTGCGAACTGCCGGCCTTCTTCATCGCCCGCATGGCCGCCCGCCAGCCCGCGCCGCGCTGGATCAACCTCGAATACCTCAGCGCCGAGGACTACGTGGAACGCAGCCACGGCCTCGCCTCGCCACAGTTCCACGGCCCCGGCGCGGGGCTGACCAAGCACTTCTTCTACCCCGGCTTCACGCCCCGCACCGGCGGCCTGCTGCGCGAGCCCGGCCTGCTGGATCGCATCTCGGCCTTCGACGGCCCCGCCTGGCTGGCCGCGCGCGGCTGGGCGCCCGAGGAGGGTGAGCGTGTCGTCAGCCTGTTCGCCTATGCCAACAGCGGCCTGCCAGACCTGCTCGCCGCGCTGACTGAGCAGCCGACGCTGGTGCTGGCCTGCCCGGGACCGCTGCAGCAACTGATCACGTCACGCCCCGGCCTGCGCGGCATCGCCCTGCCCTATCTGCCCCAGGACGACTACGACCGGCTGCTGTGGGCCTGTGACCTGAACTTCGTGCGCGGCGAGGATTCGTTCGTGCGCGCCCAATGGGCCGGCAAGCCCTTGGTCTGGCATATCTACCCACAGGATGACGACGCTCATCACGCCAAGCTGGAGGCCTTCATGGCGCGCGCCGATCTGCCTGAGGCCTGGCGCGCCGTCTGGCGCGGCTGGAATGGTCTGAACGCCCTGCCGGCGCGACTTGCCGGCCTGGACGAAGCCACTGCCCACGCGCCGCGGTGGCGTGCGCAATTGGCGGTGCAGCCCGATCTGCTGACGCAGCTGCAGGGATTCTTAGGGGTTTCCAGCTAGAATAACGGGCTTTGCCGCGCCAAACCGGGATGAAATCCGCTGGAGTCTGGTGCGCAGCTCCTGATTCAAGCCTGAGAGACCCCCATGAAACTCGCTCAAGAAATCCGCGCCGGCAACGTGATCATGCAGGGCAAGGACCCGATGGTCGTCCTGAAGACCGAATACAGCCGTGGTGGCCGTGGCGCCGCCACCGTGCGCATCAAGATGAAGAACCTGCTGAACGGCGCCGGCGCCGAGCTGGTCTTCAAGGCCGACGACAAGATGGAGCAGATCATCCTCGACAAGAAGGACTGCACCTACACCTACTTCGCCGACCCGATGTATGTCTTCATGGACACCGAGTACAACCAGTACGAAGTCGAGTCGGAGAACATGGGCGACGCCCTGTCCTACCTGGAAGACAGCATGGCCGTCGAAGTGACCTTCTATGACGGCAAGGCCATCTCGATCGAACTGCCCACCAGCGTCGTTCGCGAGATCGAGACCGAGCCGGCCGTCAAGGGCGACACCTCGGGCAAGGTCATGAAGCCCGCCCGCCTGAAGGGCACCGGCTTCGAAATCGCCGTGCCGCTGTTCGTCGAAAACGGCGACAAGATCGAAATCGACACCCGCACTCACGAGTACCGCAAGCGCGTCTGAGAGACGGCTCCGGCCTCATGCAAAACGCCCGCATCAGCGGGCGTTTTTGTTTATTCGGCGTCGTCCGACAGATCGGGCACTTCGGGTTCGGCGTCGATCTCGCTGTCGAAATCGGCGGCGCTGCCCTTGACCGGGATCCAGGGGCGGTCCAGCGGGCGGTAGACGCGGCGGGCCAGGCGGGCCAGGCGGTCCGAGCGCTCGATGGCGTTCATCACCTGCTCGGGGGCGATCAGCATGGCGAAGGGATCAGCCAGATTCGGGGTGGTGGACAGCATGGTGGGCCTCGTTGTTTGACGATGACTCCACTGTAGGCAGCCGGTGCGTTTCGAAAAAGTCGGCTCAGCGCGCTAGGCGCTGTAAGACTTTTCCCTACACGGCCCTCCGGGCGAGAACTATTTGGCGCTTGCCGCCCCGCGCTGGCGTTCCGCCATGATGCGGCGCAGCTCCGTGGCCATCAGGTCGCGGCCGCCCCGCTGGGCAAAGTCGGCCGCCGTCAGCTCCTGCTCGTTGGCGGCGCGAGGCTCGGCGCCGGCCTTGATGAGCAGGGGCACCAGGTCGCTGTTGCCATAGCGCGCCGCCATCATCAGCGGCGTCGTGCCGTTCTCGGAGCGCGCGTTCAGCTCGGCGCCCTGCTCGATCAGGAAGGCCGCCACGCCGTTGTCGGGGCCGCTGCAGGCGTAGTGCAGCGGCGTCCAGCCCGGGCGGTTGACGGAAGCGCCGCGCTTCACCAGGGCCTGGGCCGCCGGCAGCGAGCCGCGGATGGCGGCGATCATCAGCGGCGTCTCACCCTGGGCATTGGGCTCGTCGACATGCGTGAGCGGCGAAGCCAGCAGGCTGTCCAGCGCGCGCAGCGAGTCCTCGCGCAGGGCGATGAAGAGGGCCTTGCGGCCGCGCGAATCGGCCTGGTTGGGGTCGATGCCCTTGAGTAGCAGGCCCAGCACGGCACGGCCATCGTTCATCTCGGCGGCGATGACGAAATCGTCGATGGGCGCGGCACCCGCGGCACCCGCGGCGCTCGCCGCCAGCAGGGCCAGCGCGGTGATCCAGATCTTTTTCATGCCGTTGCAGGCAGGCCGAACAGCCGCCGCGTGTTCGCCGTCGTGCACGCCGCCAGCTCCTCCACCGGCAGGCCGACCGCATCGGCCACGGCCTTGGCGACATGGGGCACATAGGCCGGCGAATTGGTCTTGCCGCGATAGGGCACGGGGGCCAGATAGGGGCTGTCGGTCTCGATCAGCACCCGGTCCAGCGGCAGCAGCTTCAGCAGGTCGCGCAGGTCCTGGGCGTTCTTGAAGCTGACGATGCCGGAGAAGGAGATGTAGTAGCCGCGCTCCACCGCCGCCAGGGCCACCTCGGCCGTCTCGGTGAAGCAGTGGAAGACGCCACCCGCCTGCTCGCCGCCCTCCTCGTCCAGCACGCGCAGGGTGTCGGCCGCGCTGGAGCGGGTGTGGATGACCAGGGGCTTGGCCGCCTGCCTGGCGGCGCGGATGTGGGTGCGGAAGCGTTCGCGCTGCCACTCCATGTCCTCGACGCTGCGGCCATTCAGGCGGTAGTAGTCCAGCCCTGTCTCGCCGATGGCGACGATGCGCGGCAGCGCGGCCAGCTTCACCAGCTCGTCGACGCCGGGCTCGCGCATGTCCTCGGTGTCGGGGTGCACGCCCACGGTCGCCCACAGCTGGGCGTTCTCGAGGGCCAGCGCATGCACGGCCTCGAATTCCTCCATCTGCGTGCAGATGCAGATGGCCTGCTCGACCTGGGCAGCCTGCATGTCGGCCAGGATGGCGGGCAGGTTCTGCTTCAGCTCGGGGAAGCTGAGATGGCAATGCGAATCAACGAACATCGAACCGGGATCGGGAAGGAATCAGAGCGTCTGCGTCGGCTTGCTCGAGGAAATCGCGGTGCCGAGGATCTCCTCGATGCGGACACGGATCAGCCGCGTCTTCTCGTCGCCGGGGAAGCGCACGCCCACGCCCTGGGTGCGGCCACCCGACGCATTGGCCGGTGTCAGCCAGGCCACCTTGCCGGCGACGGGATAGCGCTGGTTGTCCTCGGGCAGGGCCAGCAGCAGATAGACGTCTTCGCCGAGCTTGTAGTCGCGCGTCGTCGGCACGAACAGGCCGCCCTCCGTGAAGGCCGGGATGTAGGCGGCGTAGAGGGCCGACTTTTCGCGGAAGACCAGCTGGATGACGCTGGGTCGCGCCCCCGAGGACGCCCCCTGTCCACCCACCGAGGGCAGAGGCAGGCTGCCGCCCATCTGGCTGGGCTGGAAAGTCGAAGACTTGGAGGTGGGGTCGCTCATGAGGCTCGAGTGTAGTCAGCGCGCCGCCGCCGCGATGGCAGCCTGGGCCTGGGCGACCAGGGCCTCGATCCACAGGCTGGCGTTGAGCGGGTGGTCAGCATGGCGGGAGGCGCGGCGCAGCTCGGCATCCCAGGCCAGCAAAGGCGCCGGGCGCTTGGGTGAAGGCAGTGACGCGGCAGCAAAGAACTGGCCCGGCCGGCCATGGCTGCGACGTACCAGGTCATGGCACAGGCGCTGCAGGGCGTCGATGGCGCGCGGTGGCGCCCAATCCGACAGGGCCGCCACTTCGCCACGGGCCACACGCTTGGGCAGGGCCTGCCAGGTCGCATCGGTCAGGCCGGCCTCGTGCCAGGCCAAGGCCTGCTGGGGACGGCCGCCAGTGGCATCGAGCAGGCCTTCAGCGCCGTCCAGGCCCTTGGACGCCAGCCAGGCCAGCGCGGCAGCGCGTTCAGGCAGCGGCAACGGCAGGGGCTGGCAGCGGCTGCGGATGGTGGGCAGCAGCGCGGCGCTGTCGTGGCTGGCCAGCGCAAAACGCAGCAGCCCCGACGGCTCCTCCAGCGTCTTCAACAGCGCATTGGCCGCGATGCCGTTCAGAGCCTCGGCCGGGAAGATGACGACCACCTTGGCCTTGCCGCGCGCCGAAGTGGCCTGGGCGAAAGCCAGCAGATTGCGCACCGCCTCGACCTTGACCTCCTTGCTGGGCTTGGCCTTGCCGGCCTTGGGGGCATCCGGCTCTTCGAAAGGCAGGCCGAGAGATTCGCGCGCCGCGGCATCCAGCGCCTCGGGCATCAGCAGCTGGAAGTCGGGATGCGTGCCGCTGGCGAACAGCTTGCAGCTGGCGCAATGGCCGCAGGCGGGCTGGGCCTCGCCGCGGTTCTCGCACAGCCAGCTCTGGGCCAGCTTGACGGCCAGTTCCAGCTGGCCGACGCCGGCCGGCCCCTGCACCAGCAGGGCATGCGAGCGCGCCCGCGCCAGCGCATCGGCCAGCGGCGCCTGCAGCCAGGGGAGATCGGCGTTCAGCATGTCGGCGTCGCCCGGCCGCCCGTAGGCGCCGACGCGCCCCCTCGGGGGGCAGTGAACAAAGTGAACGCGGGGGCAGTCATGTCGGATAGCGTTGTTCGAGGACGGCCAGCACCTGGGCCGCGACCTGTTCGACGGTACCGCTGGCGTCGACGCGCGCGATGCGGCCCGGCGCCTTGGCCGCACGGGCCGCGTAGCCGGCGCGCACGCGCTCGAAGAAGTCCAGGTCCTGCTGCTCAATGCGGTCGGCCTCACGGGCGCTGGCGCGGCGCGCGGCGGCTTGGCTCGCGGGCAGGTCGAACCACAGCGTCAGTTCGGGCTCGGTGCCTTCCTGCACCCAGTCGGCGAGCGACTCCAGCACGCTCAGCGGCAGGCCGCGGCCACCGCCCTGGTAGGCGAAGCTGGCGTCGGTGAAGCGGTCGCAGAGCAGGGTCTTGCCGGCGGCCAGCGCCGGCTTGATGACCGTCTCGACATGGTCGCGGCGGCCGGCAAACATCAGCAGCAACTCGGTCAGCGAGCCCATGGCCTGCTTCAGCACGATGTCGCGCAGGGTCTCGGCCAGCGGCGTGCCGCCGGGCTCGCGGCTCAGCTGGACATCGGCGCCGCGGGCGCGGAACCAGTCGGCCACGGCCTGGATGTGGGTGGACTTGCCGGCACCGTCGATGCCCTCGAAAGAAATGAACCGACCAGTCACTTGCCGCCGCGTTGGTATTTGTTGACCGCGCGATTGTGCGCGGTGAGGTCTTCGCTGAATTCGCTGCTGCCGTCGCCGCGGGCGACGAAATACACCGCCTTGATGGGCGCCGGGTCCAGGGCCGCCTGCAGCGAGGCGGCGCCGGGCATGGCGATGGGCGTCGGCGGCAGGCCGCCGCGGGTGTAGGTGTTGTAGGGCGTGTCGGCCAGCAGATCGCGCTTGCGCAGATTGCCGTCGAAGGCCTCGCCCAGGCCGTAGATGACGGTCGGGTCGGTCTGCAGCG
>CBHWBD010000194.1:0-9763 GCA_966111775.1 uncultured Comamonadaceae bacterium
CCCCGGCTCGTTCGCCGGGTTTGGAGGGGCGAGACGAGACGGAGCTTCAGCTCTTAATGGTTTTGGTGGTCGTGATGGCTTTGACGACAGCGTCGCCCATCTCGGTGGTCGTGACCTTCGAGGTGCCTTCACTCCAGATGTCGGCCGTGCGCAAGCCCTGGGCCAGCACCGACTGAACCGCGGCTTCGATACGAGCGGCGGCTTCGGGCTGGTTGAGGGAGAAGTTGAGCATCATGGCGGCTGACAGGATTGTAGCCAGAGGATTGGCAATTCCCTTGCCTGCGATGTCCGGGGCGCTGCCGTGGCTGGGTTCGTAGAGGCCCTTGTTGTTGGCGTCCAGCGAAGCGGACGGCAGCATGCCGATGGAGCCGGTCAGCATGGCGGCCTCGTCGGACAGGATGTCGCCGAACATATTGCCGGTCACGACGACGTCGAACTTCTTCGGCGCCTTGACGAGCTGCATGGCGGCGTTGTCCACGTACATATGGTCCAGCTCGACATCGGGGTACTGGGCGTGGACTTCGATGACGATGTCCTTCCAGAACTGCGAGGTCTCCAGCACATTGGCCTTGTCGACGCTGGTCAGGCGCTTGCCACGCTTGCGGGCGGCCTGGAAGGCGACGTGGGCGATGCGCTCGATCTCGGGGCGCGAGTAGCGCATGGTGTCGAAGGCTTCGTCGGCGCCCGGGAAGTGGCCGTCCACGGCCGTGCGACGGCCGCGCGGTTGGCCGAAGTAGATGTCGCCGGTCAGCTCGCGGATCAGCAGGATGTCGAGGCCCGCCACCAGTTCGGGCTTCAGCGACGAGGCGTGCGTGAGCTGCTCGTAGCAGATGGCCGGGCGGAAATTGGCGAACAGGCCCAGGGCCTTGCGCAGGCCCAGGATGGCCTGCTCGGGGCGCAGCGAGCGCTCGAGCTTGTCGTACTTCCAATCGCCAACGGCGCCGAACAGCACGGCGTCAGCCTCTTGCGCGAGCTTCAGCGTGGCCGGGGGCAGCGGGTGGCCGCTGGTCTCGTAGGCCTTGCCGCCGACATCGGCCCAATCCAGCTGCAGGGGCAGGTCCAGGGCCTTCAGCACCTTGACGGCCTCGGCCATGATCTCCGGGCCGATACCGTCGCCCGGCAGTACTGCAATCTTCTTCATCTCAAATCACTCGATTGTTGAGCCAGGGTTTGGCGGCAATGCGTTGCGCCTCGTAAGCGCGGATCTTGTCGGTGTGCTGCAGGGTCAGGCCGATCTCGTCGAGGCCGCCGATCAGACATTCCTTGCGGAAGGGCTCGATGTCGAAGGGCAACTCGGCGCCATCGGGCTTCACCACCACCTGGCGCGGCAGGTCGACGGCGAGCTGGTAGCCGGGGAAGGCATAGCACTCATCAAACAGGCGAGCGATGGCGCTCTCCGGCAGCACGATGGGCAGCAGCCCGTTCTTGAAGCAGTTGTTGAAGAAGATGTCGGCGAAGCTCGGCGCCAGGATGGCGCGAAAGCCGTACTGCTGCAGAGCCCAGGGCGCGTGCTCGCGGCTGGAGCCGCAGCCGAAGTTGCTGCGCGCGATCAGCACGCTGGCACCGGCATAGCGCGGCTGGTTCAACACGAAGTCAGGATTGGGCTTGCGGCTTGCCGGGTCCTGGCCGGGCTCGCCATGGTCCAGATAGCGCCACTCATCAAACAGGTTGGGGCCGAAGCCCGAGCGCTTGATCGACTTCAGGAACTGCTTGGGAATGATGGCGTCGGTGTCGACGTTGTCGCGGTCCATGGGCACGACCAACCCTTTGTGGATGGTGAACTTGTCCATGTCAGCTCAGGGTACGAACGTCAACGAAATGGCCGGTCATGGCCGCAGCAGCAGCCATCGCCGGGCTGACGAGGTGGGTGCGACCACCCGCGCCCTGGCGGCCTTCGAAGTTGCGGTTGCTGGTGGAAGCGCAGCGCTCGCCCGGCTCCAGCCGGTCGGCGTTCATGGCCAGGCACATGGAGCAGCCCGGCTCACGCCATTCGAAGCCCGCGGCCTTGAAGACCTGGTCCAGGCCTTCGGCTTCGGCTTGCGCCTTGACGAGGCCCGAGCCCGGCACGACCAGGGCCAGCTTGATGTTCTTGGCGACGCGGCCACCGACGCGCTTCACGACGGCCGCGGCCTCGCGCATGTCCTCGATGCGGCTGTTGGTACAGGAACCGATGAAGACCTTGTCGACATGGATGTCGTTGATGGCCTTGTTGGGTTCGAGCGCCATATAGGTCAGCGCGCGCTCGATGGCACCGCGCTTGACGGCGTCACGCTCCTTGTCGGGATCGGGCACGCGGTCGTCGATGGCCAGCACCATCTCGGGCGAGGTGCCCCAGGTGACTTGCGGGCGGATCTGGGCGGCATCGATCTCGACGATCTTGTCGAAATGCGCGCCGGCGTCGGAATGCAGATTGCGCCAGTAGGCGACGGCCTGGTCCCACTCCACGCCCTGCGGCGAGAAGGGGCGGCCCTTGACGTAATTGATGGTCGTGTCGTCCACGCCGATCAGGCCGGCGCGGGCACCGGCTTCGATGGCCATGTTGCAGACGGTCATGCGACCTTCCATCGAGAGTGAGCGGATGGCCGCGCCTGCGAACTCGATGGTGTAGCCGGTGCCGCCGGCCGTGCCGATCTTGCCGATGATGGCGAGAACGATGTCCTTGGCGCCGCAGCCGCGGGGCAATTGGCCCTCGACCTTGACGAGCAGGTTCTTGGCCTTCTTGGCCGACAGCGTCTGCGTGGCCAGGACGTGCTCGACCTCGCTGGTGCCGATGCCGTGGGCCAGCGCACCGAAGGCGCCATGCGTGGACGTGTGGCTGTCACCGCAAACGACGGTCATGCCGGGCAGCGTGGCGCCCTGCTCGGGGCCGATGACGTGAACGATGCCCTGGCGCTTGTCGTTCATCTTGAACTGCGTGATGCCGACGCGGTCGCAGTTGGCATCCAGGGTGTCGACCTGCAGCTTGGAGACCGGGTCGGCGATGCCGTGCGAGCGGTCCGTCGTCGGCACGTTGTGGTCGCTGACGGCCAGGTTGGCACTCAAGCGCCAGACCTTGCGGCCAGCCAGATCCAGGCCTTCGAAGGCCTGGGGACTGGTCACCTCATGGACGAGGTGGCGGTCGATATAGAGCAGCGCCGTGCCGTCGGGCTCGGTGTGCACGACATGCTCATCCCAGAGCTTGTCGTAAAGGGTTCTAGAGGTCATTGCTTCTCTCGAGGAATCAGGGTGTCCACGAAGCGTTGCACCACGGTGGGCAAACGCTGCTGACGCAGCACACCCAATACATATTCGCGCTCCGCCCAGGGCTCTTCAAGGCGGATGCTGCGCACGCCGAAGACGCGGGTGAAGCGTTCCGCCGGCTGCTCGGGCAGCACGGCCACGCCCAGGCCTGCCTCGACGAGCTGGGCGATGGCGTCGAAGCCCCGCACCTGCCAGCGCGCGTTCAGCGTCTTGCCGCGGGCCGCAGCCTGTTCGCGCATCAGCTCCTGGGCGCTGGCGCCGGCATGCAGGCCGATGAGGTCATAGGCCAGCAGATCGTCGAAGGTGACTTCCTCGCGGGCACTCAGCGGGTGCTTGAGCGGCACGAGTGCCGCCAGGCGGCCGTGGCCGACCACCCAGGTCTGCAGGCGGTTGTCCACCAGCGGCGGCGTGAAGACGCCCACGTCTGCCCTGCCCTCGGCCACCGCGGCCTGCACCTCGGCGCTGGTCAAGTCTTCGAGGCTGATGCGGATCTGCGCATGCGCCTGCGAGAAGCCCACCAGATGAGGCGGCAGGGCCTCGGTGATGGCGCTGCTGTTGGCGGCAATGCGCAGATGGCCCTTGATGCCGCGCGAGAACTCCATGACCTCGGTTTCGAGGGCATAGAGGGAGGCGTGCAGCGAACGGATATGACGCACCAGCGCACGGCCGGCCTCGGTGGGTTCGACGCCCCGGGCGCGCCGCTCGAAGAGCTGCACGCCGAGGCGGCTTTCCAGGTCAGACAGGCGCTTGCTGGCGGCTGCCAGCGCCAGGTGTTCCTGGGCGGCACCGCGGGTGATCGAGCGGGTCTGCTCGATGGCCAGCACGAGATTGAGGGTGGTGAGGTCGTGGCGCATGGTGATCGTCTAACTCCAGCATAGCCTTCGTGAAGAACGCGATTCTGCGCCAATAACTGACTTCTGTTTCGTATTTTGCGAAGCTCAGTGCGTCGCTTGGCCCGCCTTTTTCAGCAAGCCACGCAGGGCGTTGCGGCTGTGCGCACCGAAATGCCCCAGCAGCTCTGCAACCTGGCTCTGCAGGGCGTCGCGCTGGCCCTGCATGTCCCCGGCGAGCTCGGGACCGAGCCGGGCCTCATTGGCGGCAAAGTCGAAATTGGGGTCAGTGACAAATTTCGCCGGCGCGCCGACGACGACGGCCGCGTCGGTTGCCGGACCGGCGGCAAAGGCTTCGGCAGCGACGACGTCGCGCACATAGGCCACGCTCCAGGCCGGATAGCGCGCGTCGCGGGCCGCATCGCGTAGCGCCAACTCCAGCGGGCCGTCCTGCTGCTTGCGGGCCGCCTCGATGATCCAGCGCGTCTGGAACTGCTCCAGCACGAAATGGCGATTGCCCTGCAGCACGACCAGACCCTGCCGGTCGGCCGGCGCGCCGACCTGGGCCTTGAAGTTGACCCACATCATGTGGCCCAGGGTCGCACCCGGCGCGGCGCTCGCGTGATAGGGCTGGGTCAGGTCTTCGACGTGATGCAAGGCCAGGCCGGCAAAGCGCCAGCCCCAGTAGGCGTGGCCGGTCTGCCAGGCCAGCACGGCCAGTGTGGCGTACTGCTGCACGCGCAGCTCAGTGAAGGTGCGGGCGAAGCTCGGCGCCAGCGTGTTGAAGACGGCCCCCTGGTGGAAGAAGCCCATGTGGAAAGGCGCCTGCGAGCCGATGGACACGGCCGGGTTGCCGAAGGGCTGCTTGCCGAAGCCGTAGTCCGGGTGGCCGGGGTTGTCGTCGAAGAGATTGAGGTCGTGGCCGTAGTCGGGCTCGTCGCAGGCGGAAGCGAGCACGGCCAGCGGCACGACCGCTTCGCCAGGCTGCAGGGCCAGGAAGCGCTGCGTTGCACCCGCGCCGGGCTTGGTGGCCGTGACCAGGGTCGCGTCCATGGGCGCGCGCGAAGGCACGGTCTCGCGCGGGTCGGGTTGCAGATAGAGGGCGAGGCGGGACTGCGGCGACAGGCGCAGGGCCTGCAGGAAGGCCATGCGGCGGTCAGCGTCGCTGCGCCTGGCGTCGGCGACGAAGCGCAGCGCCTCCGGCCGCGGTGCGTGGTGGTTCAGATGCTCGCGCGCCCAGGCCTCCTGGGCGTCCAGCGTGAGCGCGATCGACCGCTCCTGGTCGCGCAGGAAATCGACCAGGGGCTCCGCCTTCACCGCCGCGGCGCCAGCGACCTCGGGCATGCGCTCGAAGGCGCGGTAGCACATGGGGGTGTGGTTGCCCCAGGCCTGCGCCAGCATGGGCAGCAGCAGGGGGAGCAGGAGAAGGAAGGACTTGCGCATCGGCAGGCGGCGTGAGAGGTGGCCGATTCTGGCGCGAGCCTGAGCAAAGCCTTGCGACCGAACTCGCGAAACGGCTTGTGGCCCCCTCGCCTCCCGGTGTGCCACGGGCCGGTCAGCCCAGCGCGGCACGCGCAAGTTTTGCTGCTGTGCAGGTTACGGGCGGGTACGGGTTCGCAGAAGCGGCGATTCGGGAAGTGGCGCTTCGCGAACGTTCAAGCCGACCTGCCGCAAGCAGCTACATGAAAGCCCCGAGTGCCGCGCCGGTACAGGCTTCTAGGATGGGTCATCTCACCCGGAGACCCTCATGAACCTGGTCCAACGCATCCAAGACATCCTGCTCAAGCCCAAGGACACCTGGCCGCAGATCGCCCAGGAGGCCGCCACGACGCAGTCGCTGTACAAGGAATGGCTGCTGATCCTGGCGGCGATTCCGGCCGTGGCCGGCTTCATCGGCATGTCGGTCGTGGGCTTGGGCGGCTTCGGCTTCAGCTACCGCGTGCCCTTCGCCAGCGGCCTGGTGCACATGGTGCTGGGCTATGCGATGTCGCTGGGCATGGTCTATCTGCTGTCGCTGCTGGTGAACGCGCTGGCCCCCACCTTCGGCGGCACGCCGGACCCGCTGGCAGCGCTGAAGCTGGTGGCCTATGGCTGCACGGCCGGTTTCGTCGGCGGCGTGTTTCAGCTGCTGCCCTCGCTGGGCCTGCTGGGCCTGCTGGCCGGCCTCTATTCCATCTACCTCATCTACCTCGGGCTGCCGGTGCTGATGCGCAACCCGCCGGAGAAGTCAGCCGGCTACACGGCCGTCATTGTCGTGGCCGGCATCGTGGCAGGGCTGGTGGTGGGGGCGGTGACCGGGGCGGTGCTGGGCGCTTCGCATCGCTTGAGCAGTTGGGGCGGCGGACAGCCCGACGGCGGCTCGGTGACCGTCCACGCCCCGGGCGGTGATGTCACCCTCGACACCAGCAAGATGGAAGCGGCCGCCAAGCGCATGGAGGCCCTGGGCAAGAAGATGGAAGAGGCGCAGGCCAAGGGCGACAGTGCCGCCACGGGCAAGGCCCTGAGCGAGATGATGGGCGCGATGACCGGCGCCGCCGGTGGCGGCAAGCCCATGCCGGCGGCCGACCTCAAGGCCCTGCTGCCCGACAACATCGGCGACTTCAAGCGCACCAGCGTGGAAGCCCAGAGCGGCGGCGCCATGGGCATCAACTCGTCCTCTGCCAAGGCCCGCTACGGCAATGGCGACAAGTCCATCGCCCTGGACATCACCGACATGGGCAGCCTCGCCGGCATGGCCAGCCTGGCCGGCTGGGCCAATATGACGCTCGACAAGGAGGCCGATGGCCGCGTCGAGCGCGTGTTCAAGCAGGGCGACCGCACGGTGCGCGAGGAGTATCGAAAGGATGGCTCCCACGCCGAAATGACGGTGTTGCTGCCCAACGGCGTCATCGTCGAGGCCAAGGGCGATCAGGTCGGCATCGAGCAGTTGCGCAGCGTCATCGGCGGTGTCGACCTCAACAAGCTGGCCAGCACGCCGCGCCAGGCCGGCTGAGCGCGGCCCGGCCCTCAGCCCGGTGCGGCGATGACCTCGGGAAGACGTCCCCTGCGCCCCGCCCACGTCGCCGCGGCCCTGCTGCTGGCCGCCCAGCCCGCGCTGGCGGGGCATTTCGTCATCGGCGTGGAGGACATGGACTACGCGCCCATCATGAGCACGGGCAGCGGGGGCGAGTTCCGCGGCTATGTGCGCGAGCTGTTCGACCTGTTCGGCCGCCGCCATGGCCACAGCTTCGAGTACCGGGCCCTGCCCACCAGGCGGCTGACGGCCGAACATGTGGCCGGCCGGCTCGACGGCGTCTTTCCCGACAACCCGAACTGGCAGGCCGAGGCCAAGCGTGGCCATCAACTGACCTACTCGGCGCCGACGGTGCCCTTCCAGGACGTCGTCATGGTGCCGCCCGCCAGGCAGGACCTGCCCCCGCATGAACTCGGCATCGTGCGCGGCTTCACGCCCAAGCGCTTCCTGCCGCAGATCCAGGCCGGCGACCTGCGCGTGACCGAGGCCGGCGATCCATCTCGCCTCATCCGCATGGCCCTGGCCGGACGTGTCGACGGCGTGCACCTGGCCCTGCCCGTCGCGCAGTACCAGTTGAAGCAACTGGGACGGGAAGGCGCCCTCGTGCCATCAAGGTCCGTGCCACCGACGAACTACGAATTCCACTACCGGCTCTCCAGCGTCAGGCACGCGGAACTCGTGGCGCAGTTCGACCGCTTCCTGCGCGAGGAAGAAGCCGCCCTCGCCGCGCTGCAGCACCGCTACGGCCTGGACGACCAGGTCAAGCCAGTGCCGCGATGACCTCGGGCGGCGCCTGCACCAGTTCGATCAGCACGCCTTCGCCGCCGAACGGAAACTGCTCGTTGCCCTTGGGGTGGACAAAGCAGATGTCATGACCGGCCGCGCCGCGGCGGATGCCGCCCGGCGCAAAGCGCAGGCCCTGCGACTCCAGCCACTGCACGGCCACCGGCAGGTCATCCACCCACAGGCCGATGTGGTTGAGCGGCGTGGCATGCACGGCCGGCTTCTTCTCGGGGTCCAGCGGCTGCATCAGGTCGACCTCGACGGCATGGACGCCCTGCCCCAGCGTGCAGATGTCCTCATCGACGTTCTCGCGCTCGCTCTTGAAGTTGCCGGTCACCGGCACGCCGAGCAGGTTGACCCACAGATGGCTGAGCCTGCCCTTGTCGAGGCCGCCGATGGCGATCTGCTGCAGGCCCAGGACCTTGAAGGGACGGTTCGCGTTCATCAGGCAAACCTCAGGATGGGCTGATCGACGGACAGGCTCTCACCCGGCTTGGCCAGCACTTCGGCCACCGTCACGTCCTGCACGGCAGAGAGGATGTTCTCCATCTTCATCGCCTCGATGACAGCCAGGCGTTCACCGGCCTGCACGGTCTGGCCGACCTGGGCGGCCAGATGTACCAGCAGGCCCGGCATGGGCGACAGCAGCAGCTTGGAGGTGTCGGGCGGCGCCTTGTAGGGCATCAGGGCCTGCAACTCGGCCGCGCGCGGGCTCAGCACGGTCAGCTCGATGGAGCGGCCACCATGCTGGATGCGATAGGCCAGCGGGTTCTTGGCCGTGCCGCGCTCGGCCTGGGCCGTGAAGGGCTGACCATTCACCGTACCGCTGATGCGCACGTCGTTGAGGCGCGAGCGGGAAACGATGCGGTAATCCTTGCCGCCCACCTGCACGCGCGCCTCGCCCAGGGCACCGGCGAATTCGCTGATGTGCATGGGGTGCTGTTCGGTCTTGCCGCCGCCCAGATTCACCACGGCGACGTAGTCATGCTCGATCTGCACCTCGTGGCCGCGCAGCTGGCCGCTGATGCCGGCCTCGCGCTCGCGGGCCTTGCGGCGAATGAAGCCGGCCAGGGCCACCAGGAAGAGCGGGTCGGCATGCGGCACGTCCTCGGCCCTGAAGCCCTCGGCGTAGTGCCTGGCAATGAAACCGGTGTTGAAGTTGCCGGTCGCGAAATCCGGATGCGCCAGCAGGGCCGCCTGGAAGGGGATGTTGCTGGACACGCCGCGGATGACGAAGCCGTTCAGCGCCTCGCGCATCTTGCCGATCGCCTCGGTGCGATCCTTCCCGTGCACGATGAGCTTGGCGATCATCGAGTCGTAGAACATCGGGATCTCGCCGCCCTCGTAGACGCCGGTGTCCACGCGCACGCCGAAGCGCTCCGGCTCGGCCTGGGTCATCGTCGTTTCAGGCGGCTGGTAGCGCACCAGGCGGCCGGTCGAGGGCAGGAAGTTGCGGAAGGGGTCTTCCGCGTTGATGCGGCACTCGATGGCCCAGCCATCGCGCTTGATGTCGGCCTGCTTGAACGACAGCGCCTCGCCCGCGGCGACGCGGATCATCTGCTCGACCAGGTCCAGGCCGGTGATGCACTCGGTGACCGGATGCTCGACCTGCAGCCGCGTGTTCATCTCCAGGAAGTAGAAGTCCTGATCCTTGCCGACGACGAACTCCACCGTGCCGGCGCTCTGGTACTTCACCGCCTTGGCCAGGGCCACGGCCTGTTCGCCCATGGCCTTGCGCGTCGCCTCGCTGATGAAGGGCGACGGCGCTTCCTCGATGACCTTCTGGTGGCGGCGCTGGATGGAGCATTCGCGCTCGTGCAGGTAGACCACATTGCCCTGCGAGTCGCCCAGCACCTGGATCTCGATGTGGCGCGGCTGCTCGACGAACTTCTCCATG
>CBHWBD010000195.1:0-9706 GCA_966111775.1 uncultured Comamonadaceae bacterium
AGCCCATCACCACCGCGACCTGGGCGATGCCCTGGGCGCTCATGTTGGCCGGGTTGTAGAAGATGCGGCCGAAGTGCTCGCGGTCCGGGAACACCTCGTCCTGGTTCGGCAGGTTGGCGCCGCCCGAATCGACCAGGTAGATGCAGGGCAGCCGGGTCTGCTCGGCGATCTCCTGCGCGCGCAGGTGCTTCTTGACCGTCATCGGGTAGTAGGTGCCGCCCTTCACGGTGGCGTCGTTGCAGACGATCATGCAGTCCACGCCCGAGACGCGGCCGATGCCGGCGACGACACCGCCGCCCGGGGCGGCGTTCTCGTACATGTTCAGGCCGGCCAGCGGTGCCAGCTCCAGAAAGGGTGTGCCCGGGTCCAGCAGCATCTCGACGCGGTCGCGCGGCAGCAGCTTGCCGCGGGCGGTGTGCTTGGCGCGGGCGGCCTCGCCGCCGCCCAGGGCGATCTGGGCCAGCTTGGCATTCAGGTCGTCGAGGTGGCCGCGCATGGCCTCGGCATTGGCCTTGAAATCGGCCGAGCGGGGGTTGAGCTGGGTGGTCAGGACCGGCATGGTGTCTCCGGGCGAGCCCGCTTGACCGCGGAGTAAGCGGGGCTCAATTTATGGATTGACGGCCTCGTGAGCCGTGTGAGGGGCGCCAGAATAGTCGAGGGTGAACCCGGATGCAACGCCGACTTGAGTATTACTCAAGAATTGCGCAGAATGCGCCGGCCATGCCCGCCACCGCCGCTGCCTCGCAACGCCGCTCCCCTTCCGGTCCCAAGGCCGAGCAGCGCGTGCGCGACATCCTGCGCGTTGGCCGCGAGGTGTTTGCCGAGCGCGGCTACGAGCGCGCGACGACCACCGAGATCGCCCAGCGCCTGGGCGTCTCGGAGGCCACGGTCTTCACCTATTTCCGCGGCAAGCGTGCGCTGTGCATGCGGGTCATCGAGGACTGGTACGACGAGATCATCGCCGCCATCGAGGCCGGCCTGCCGCGCGAGGCAACGGTGCGCGAGCAGCTGGAGTTCGTCGTGCTGACGCATTTGAAGCTCTTCCTGATCCAGGGCACGGGGTTGTGCGCCCTGGTGCTGTCCGAAGGCCGGACCAAGGGCCAGGACCTGGGCGAAGGCCTGGTCGAGTTGCAGCGCCGCTACACGGCACCGCTGATGGACCTGCTGGCCCGCGGCCAGGAGGCCGGCGAGGTCAGGCGCGACATTCCGCTGCGGCTGCTGCGCTCCCTGGTCTTCGGGCCCATGGAGCACGTGCTCTGGGAGGTGGTCATCACCGGCCGCCAGATCGACGTGGAGTCCAGCGCCCATGATCTGGTCGCGCTGTTGTGGCCGGCCCTGCAGGAGCCCGACGAGGAACTGCAGCAGCTGCGCCAGTTGCGCGGAAGGCTGGAAAAGGCGCTCGCTGGCGCCTAGCCGGCCAGCCTCAGCGCGTCCAGGACTGCACCAGCACGGTCTCGCAGACCTTGAACAGCAGCCAGGCGGCCATGGCGGCGAGGGTGGAGGCCAGCAGCTCCAGCAATTGGCGCAGGCCGCCGTCCTGCAGGCCCTGCCAGCCGTGCTCGGACAGCAGGGCCGCGTTGGCGCTCACCAGCCTGACCAGGTCCAGCGTCAGCAGCCCGAAGGCGATGAAGCTCATCACCATGACGCCGAAGCAGGCGATGCGATGGCGGCGCAGCCAGGCGATGAAGCCTGAAATCGTCAGCATTGCGTGGACTCCTCCTGTGTTCGGCATTCTCCGGCATGGCTAGGATGGAGCCTCCTTTGAGGGAAGGGAGGCGGCGATGAACGGACCGAGAGTCTGGCTTGCATGGGCCCTGCTGGCGGCGGGCGCCGTGCATGCGCAACCGCAGACGGCGGACGCCGACTGGCGCTACCGCATCCAGCCGGGTGACACGCTCATCACGCTGACGGACAGCTGGCTGGCCGCGCCCAGGACCTGGCGCGACCTGCAGAAGCTCAACCGCGTGCCCGACCCGCTGCGCCTGCAGCCCGGCTCGACGCTGCGCATGCCCGTCGCCTGGCTGCGACGCGAGGCCAGCGTGGCCGAGGCCGTGTTCGCGCGCGGCCAGGTCACGCGCCTGCGCGGCAGCGCCAGCGAGGCCCTGGCCGTCGGTGCGGCGCTGCAGGGCGGCGACCGCATCAAGACCGGCGCCCAGTCCAGTGCCAGCCTGCGTTTCGCCGACGGCTCCCGCCTGCTGATCCCGCCCGACAGCGATGTCACGCTGGAGCAGCTGCTGGTGCTCGGCCGCGGCGCCATTCCCGCCGTGCGCATCGGCGTGCAGCAGGGCGGCGCCGACAGCCGCGTCACGCCCAATGCCCAGCGCGTGCCGCTGTACGAGGTGCGCACGCCGCATGTGAACCTGGGCGTGCGCGGCACCGAGTTCCGCGTGCAGATCGCCGGCGCGCAGAGCCGCATGCAGGTGCTGACCGGTGCCGTGCATGCCGACGGCCTGGGCCCCGACGTGGCCAGCGGCCAGGGCCTGCTGGCCGAGGGCAAGGCGCTCAGCGTCGCGCCCCTGCTCCCCGCCCCCGATCTCACCGGCCTGGCCCCCGTGGCCGAGCGCCTGCCGCTGCGCCTGTCCTGGACCGGCGGCCCGGCCGGCGCGCTGACCTGGCGCGCCCAGCTCTATGCGCGCGGCGATTTCGACCGCCTGCTGCTGGACGAGACCGTCGGCGAGCCCACGGCCAGTTGGGCCGAGGCGCGCGAGCTGCCCGACGGCGACTACACGCTGCGCGTGCGCGCCATCGATGCGCGCGGCCAGGAGGGCGCCGCGGCCGACGCGCCGGTGAGCCTGCAGGCGCGGCCCGAGCCGCCCTTCATCCAGGCGCCCGCCCCGGGTGCCGTCAGCTACAACGGTGGCATGGCCCTGGCTTGGTCGCGCAACACCGCGGCGCCCAATGTGAAACTGCAGGTCGCGCGCGATGCCGGCTTCAAGGACCTGGTGCTGCAGCCCACGCCCATCGATGGCGCGAACTACGACGCTCGGCTGCCGGACGGGGTCTACCACTGGCGTATCGCTTCGGTGGAGGCGGGCGGGTGCTCCGGTCCCTTCAGCGATGCCCAGAGCTTCGAGATCAAGCCGCCGCCGCCCGCGCCGCCCCCGGCCGAACCCGAGGTCAGTGGCGACCAGCTCAAGCTGCGCTGGCGCGCCGACCCCGGCGTCACGCGCTACGAGCTGGAATGGGCCAGGAACGAAGCCTTCGAAGGCGCCGATGTGCAGCGCTTCAGCACCGACAAGGCCGAGCTCGTGATCCCGAAGCCGTCGGCCGGCAAATACTTCCTGCGCGCCAGGGCCTTCAATGCCGCCGGCGCGGCCAGCCCCTGGGGGCAGACGCAGATGATCGAGCAGCCCTATCCGCGCTGGCTCTGGTTGCTGCCGCTGCTGCTCGTGCCTCTTCTGTGAAAAATCCGGTTTGAAACGCTGGCCCTGGCTCGCCCTGCCCGCAGCCTTGCTGCTCTGGGCCCTGCTGAGCCTGACCGGCGCCCAGCCGCGCATCGACCGCGCCCTGGGCGACCTGCTGCTGCGTGCCGCCGCGCCGCCCGCGCCGGCCCCCACCAGCGTCATCGTCGACATCGACGACGCCTCGCTGCGCACCCTGCGCCAGCCGCTGGGCGAGTGGCCGTATTCCCGCGAGGTCTACGCGCTGATGCTGGACTATCTCGGCCAGGTCGGCGCCCGCCTCGTCGTCATCGACATCGTCTTCTCCGGCCCGCGCGAGGGCGATGCCCGCCTCGCGGCGACGTTGCGCGGCGGCCCGCCGACGGTGCTGGCGGCGGCCGGCCTGGCGACCCGGCAGCGTGCCGGTGTCGAACTGGCGCCGGCCAGCGCCGCCGAGCAGCGCGCGCTGACCCGCCTCGGGATCGCGCACGCGCCGGGCCTGGACTGGGACGCGCTGACGTCGCCGACCGACGCGTTGCTGGATGCGTTGACCGAACCGGCCAGCCTGGGCGTCATTTCGGTGGCCCTGGACGAGGACGGCCTGCTGCGCCAACTGCCGCTGCTGCACCGCGTGCAGGGGCGCAGCCTGCCCAGCCTGGCCTTCGCGGCGCGGCTGCGCACCGATGGCGCGCTGGCCTGGCAGCGCGAGGGCGGTGATCTCGTCGCCGGCGCGCGCCGCTGGCCGGTGGACGAGGAAGGGCGGCTGCGATTGCGCCTGCCGCTGCACGGTGGCGACCCGCCGCGCGTGTCCTGGCAGCGCCTGATGCGGGCGGCCCTCGGAGAAGCCGAGGACAGCGAGCTGGCCCAGTTGCTGGCCGGCCGCAGCATCTTCGTCGGCAGCAGCGCCTTCTTTGCCGACGAGATCATGACGCCGCAGGGCCGGCTCTCCGGCACGGCGCTCAATGCCGCCGTCTTCGAGGCCCTGGGCGCCGAGCCGCTGCCGCTGCTGCGCGAACGCGGCGCCGCCGTGATGGCCGTGAACGCGCTGCTGCTGGCCCTCGGCGCCCTGCCGCTGCTGCTGCGCCGCCAGGCGCTCGCCGCGGGTGTGGCCATGGCCATCGGGATGCTCGCGTCCTGGATCGCCGTCAGGGCGGGCCTGATGCCGACACCGGCGCCGGGCTTCTACCTGCTCGCCCTGGCCCTGCTGCTGACGGCCATCGAGCATGAGCGCCACACGCGCGAGCGCGAACGCGAGCTGACGCGCGAACGCGAGCTGGCCGACGCGCGCAGCCGCGCCAAGACCGAGCTGCTGGCCCAGGTCAGCCACGAGATGCGCACGCCGATGAACGCGGTGCTGGGCTTCTCGGACATCCTGGCCCGCTCGCCGCTGCGCCCCGAGCAGGCCCACTACGTCGAGGTGCTGGGCCATGCCGGCCGCCAGGTCTTCGCGCTGATCAACGACCTGCTGGACAACGCCCGCATCGAGAGCGGCCGGCTGGAGCTGGCCTCGCATCCCTTCAACCTCGTCGACCTCGTCGAGCTGCAGCTGGAGCTGCTGCGCGAACGCGCCCAGGGCCAGGGCCTGTGGCTGCGCGTCTTCGCCCGCACCGAGGCGGCGGGTTGGGTGCTGGGCGACCAGCAGCGCGTGGCGCAGATCGTCACCAACCTGGTCGGCAACGCCATCAAATTCACCAAGGCCGGCGGCGTCACTGTGGAGCTGTCGCGCGATGGCGAGGGCCGGGTCGTCATCAGCGTGCAGGACACCGGCATCGGCATCGCGCCCGAAAGGCTGGAGCGCATCTTCCAGCCCTTCGCCCAGGCCGATGCCAGCATCGCCCAGGAGTTCGGTGGCACCGGCCTGGGCCTGGCCATCACGCGCAGCCTGGCGCGGCTGATGGGCGGCGATGTCGGCGTGCAGAGCCGCCCGGGCGAGGGCAGCCGCTTCGAGGTCAGCCTGGACCTGCCGGAAGCGCGCCCGCCCCACGCCGACCTGGCCGAGCCTCGCGCCGACCGCATTGCGCCGACGCGCGAGCTGGCGCTGCTGCTGGCCGAGGACAACGACGTCAACGTTCTCGTCATCGAGGGCATGCTGGCGCCGCTGGGCCACCGCATCACGCGCGTGCGCGACGGCGAGCAGGCGCTGGCTGCGCTGCGCGAGGGCGACTTCGATCTCGTGCTGATGGATATGCTGATGCCCGGCACCGATGGCCTCACGGCCACGCGGCAATGGCGGGCGCTGGAAGCGGCCGAAGGCAGGCCACGCACGCCCATCGTCGCGCTGACGGCGAACGCCTTCGACACCGACGTGCAGCAGTCGCTGCAGGCGGGTTGCGACGCGCATCTGACCAAGCCGCTGAGCCTGGCAGCGCTGCTGCAGGCCCTGGCCAAGTACGCGCGAGTCTGAGGCGTTAGGCGCCGGGCGTGCCTGTGCAGGAAGTCAGGCCCTAGTTCGTGGTGCTGTGATTGCGCCACAGCCCTGACTTCCCGCAGGGGAGGGCTTGTGAAGCGCCGTTGAAACTTCTTTGCATGAGGGCAACATGCCGCGCCGCGGCGGGGGGTCGGGGCGACCTCTTCACAAGGCCCCAACCGACAGGAGTAGTGCTTCCATGCAACACCGCCACACCCGACTGGCGCTGGCCCTGCTGGCCGCCGGCATTGCCGGCACGGCCGCCGCGCAGAACGCGCCGGGCCAGCAGCTTGAGCGCATCACCATCACCGGTTCGTCCATCAAGCGCGTGGAGTCCGAAACGGCCCTGCCCGTCACGGTCATGACGCGCGACCAGATCGAGAAGACCGGCGCCACCAATGTCGAAGACATCCTGCGCCGCATCGGGGCCAACACGGCCATGCAGTCGGACACGACCCAGGGTGCCGGCTATGCGCAGAGCTTCGCCAACCTGCGTGGCCTGGGTCCCAACTCGACGCTGGTGCTGCTGAACGGCCGGCGCATGGCCAACTTCGCCTTCGGCTCCATCGGCGGCAGCTCGTCGGTGGACCTGAACAGCATCCCCTTCGCGGCCATCGACCGCATCGAGGTGCTGCGTGACGGCGCCTCCGCCGTGTACGGTACCGACGCCGTCGGCGGCGTCATCAACTTCATCACGCGCAAGGACTACGACAAGGGCGCCATCACGCTGAAATACGGCAACACCGAGAAGAACATCGGTGGCAAGGAGACCAGCGCCTCCATCGCCTTCGGCATGGGCGGCCTCAAGACCGATGGCTACAACCTGCTGCTGACCGGCAACCTCAAGCAGCAGACCAAGCTCAGCGCCATCGATCAGAAGTGGTATCTGCGTGGCGCCGACGAGATCCCCGGCTCCGATCCCCCGACCTCGGGCCGCTCCTTCCCGGGCCGCCTCGTCGACTTCAACATCACGCCGGGCGCCTATGCCAATGCGGGCGCGGCCTTCAGCCCCTGCGACCCCAACTACAACACCATCCAGACGCTGGCGGCGACGACGCCCAACGGCACGCCGATCAAGCGCTGCCGCTTCATCTACCCGGCCGTGCAGGAAAACCTGCCCGACGCCAAGAAGGCCGACGCCTTCGGCCGCCTGACGGTGGACATGGGCGGCGAGTCGCAGCTGTTCTTCGAAGGCAGCTATGCGCGCAACCACTCCATCGGTCGCGTCGCGCCGGTGCCCATCGACTCCACCGCGGGTCATGTGAAGGCCGACGGCACCTACCCGTCCTTCGCCTTCCCGATCTCGAGCAAATACTTCCCCGCGGCCCTGCTGACCAGCCTGGGCTACACGCCGGCGCAGTTCGACACGCTGGGCGGCGGCTTCACCGAAATCGCGATGCGCGCCGTGCCCGTGGGCCAGCGCACCAACGACACGCTGAACGAGCAGACCCGCTTCGTCGCGGGCGCCACCGGTGTCATGGCCGGCTGGGACTACGACGCCGGCTTCACGGTCTCGCAGGCCAAGGGCTCGCTGGACTACTTCAACTATCTGCACGAAGGCCGCTTCATCGCCGAGCTGGCCACGGGCGTCATCAACCCCTTCGGCCCGCAGGACGCGGCCGGTCTGGCGGCGCTGGACCGCGCCCGCATGGAAGGCCCGATGCGCCGCTCCAAGAGCACGACCTATGCGTTCGATGCCAAGGGCAGCCGCGAGCTGATGAGCATGGCGGGCGGCCCGATGATGCTGGCCGTCGGCACCGACCTGCGCAAGGAAAAGGCCGACGACCGCGCCGTCAACCCGGACTACGAGCTGGGCCTGCACATCGGCGGCGAAGGCACCGTGCCCAACACGGCGGCCTCGCGCACCATCTACGCCGTCTACAGCGAGCTTTCCATGCCCTTCGCCAAGGGCTGGGAGGCGACCGTCAAGGCGCGCTACGACCACTACAACGACTTCGGCAGCACCTTCAACCCCGGCGTGACGCTGCGCTTCCAGCCGAGCAAGGAAGTGCTGCTGCGCGCCAGCGCCGGCACGGGCTTCCGCGCGCCGACGCTGTGGGACGTGCACAGCCCGACGGCCTTCACCAACACGGCCAACTCCCTGGTCGACCCGAACTGCCCGGCCGGCCATGCCAATGACCCGCGCTGCGAGACACAGTTCAATGTGCGCCTGTCCAGCGACCCGTCGCTGAAGCCCGAGAAGTCGCGCCAGTACGACATCGGTGCCGTCTTCGAGCCGGTGCGCGACCTGTCCATCGCGCTGGACTACTGGCATATCCAGAAGAAGGACCAGATCGGCGTCATCGGCGGCGACGCCATCATGTCCGACCCGACCCTCTACCAGCGCTATGCCGCCCGCATCCACCGCCTGGCCAGCGGCTTCGTCAGCTATATCGAGACCCCGGTCGAGAACCTCGGTGAGCTCAAGACCAACGGCATCGACGTGGACGTGAAGGCCAGCTGGCCGCTGGGCAGCATGGGCCGCCTGGGCGCCAGCTTCACCGGCAGCTACATCAACCAGTGGAAGCAGCAGAACGGCAAGGGCACGCCCTTCGTGTCCTATGAGGGCACGGCCGGCGACGGTGCCGGCGTGCAGCCGGTGCCCAAGTGGCAGCACACCCTGGGCCTGGACTGGAACCTCGGCAACTGGAACGTGACGCTGGAAAATGTCTTCGTCAAGGGCTGGACCGAATCGGCCGGTCTGGTCGAGGCCAACGTCGGCCCGTCCGTCGAGCACAAGGTCAAGGACAGCAGCCGCTGGAACATGGCGGTGGGCTGGAAGCCGACCTCGACGCTGGCCTTGCGCCTGGGCGCACGCAACCTGCTGAACCAGGATCCGCCGTTCACCGCCGTGTCCAGCTATGGCTCGCACGTGACGGGCTATGCCGGTTCCTTCGTCGATCCGCGTGGTCGCTTCTGGTACGCCACGGCGAGCTATCAGTTCAAGTAAGCCGTTCGAGCCGGAACGCCAGGGCCCTGCGGGGCCCTTTTTCCTGCCTGCGCGGGGCAATGTCCGAGTGATATACGCGGGCACTGCTTCTGGCTAGAGTCGCCGCGGTCTCACCCCCCCGGAGGAAGCCATGATCAACATGACCGTCAACGGTCGCGCCGTCGCGCTGGACGCCGACCCCGATATGCCCCTGCTGTGGGCCGTGCGCGAGGAGCTGCAGCTGACCGGATCCAAGTTCGGCTGCGGCGCGGCCCAGTGCGGCGCCTGCACCATGCACGTTGGCGGTGCCCCGGTGCGTGCCTGCCTGACGCCCATCTCCTCGGTCACCGCGCCGGTCACCACCATCGAAGGCATGGCCAACGACAAGATCGGCCAGGCCGTGCAGGCCGCCTGGGTCGAGCACGATGTGGCCCAGTGCGGCTACTGCCAGAGCGGTCAGGTCATGAGCGCCGTGGCCCTGCTCAAGGGCAACAAGAAGCCCACCGACGCCCAGATCGACGCGGCCATGGCCGGCAATATCTGCCGCTGCGGCACCTACACCCGCATCCGCGCCGCCATCCATGCGGCCGCGGCTCAACTGGCTTGAGGAGAACGACATGCTGAACCCACGTCGCATCGACCAGGCCGTCACCGGCGGCCTGTCCCGCCGCAGCTTCGTCACCACCACCATCGGCGGCGCCGTCGGCCTGGCCTTGCTGCCCGGCGTCGCTTCCGCGCAGGCGCCCAAGCCGGGCTCCAAGCCGACCGAACAGCCCTTGGCCTTCGTCACCATCGCCAAGGACGGTACCACCACCATCCTGTGCAATCGCATGGACATGGGCCAGGGCGTCGAGACCGGCCTGGCCATGATCTGTGCCGAGGAGCTGGACGCCGACTGGAGCAAGGTGCGCACCGGCTTCGGTGACCAGAAGGCCGCCTATGTGGACCCGCTGTTCGGCATCCACCTGACCGGCGGCTCCAACTCCATCA
>CBHWBD010000196.1:0-9646 GCA_966111775.1 uncultured Comamonadaceae bacterium
TTGCCGACATCATCGGCGTCATCGACGGCATCGCCTTCCAGACCAACATCCTGGCCTTGAACGCCGCCGTGGAGGCCGCGCGGGCCGGCGAGCAGGGCCGCGGTTTCGCGGTGGTGGCCGGCGAGGTGCGCACGCTGGCCACGCGCAGTGCCGAGGCGGCGCGCGAGATCAAGTCGCTGATCGGCGCCAGTGTCGAGCGCGTCGACGCCGGCCACAAGCTGGTCGGCGAGGCCGGCCGCACGGTGGACGAGGTCGTGACCCAGGTGAAGCGCGTGGCGGACCTGATCAGCGAGATCAGCGCGGCCAGCGGCGAGCAGAGCAAGGGCCTGGGCCAGATCGGCGAGGCCGTCAACCAGCTCGACCAGGTCACGCAGCAGAACGCCGCGCTGGTGGAGGAAAGCGCCGCGGCGGCCGAGAGCCTGCAGCACCAGGCCAGGCAGCTGGCCGAAACGGTGGCTGCCTTCAAGCTGGACGGTGCTGTTGCCAGACCGCTCTGATCCCGCCATGAAGCGCATCCAGATCATCGACTCCCACACCGGCGGCGAGCCGACGCGTGTCGTCGTCGCCGGCTTCCCCGACCTCGGGGGCGGCAGCATGGCCGAACGCCGCGAGCGCCTGGCCCGCGAGCACGATGCCTGGCGCCGCGCCACGCTGCTGGAGCCGCGCGGCAGCGAAGTCCTCGTCGGCGCCCTGCTGTGCGCACCGCAGGATCCGGCCCACACGGCCGGCGTCATCTTCTTCAACAACACCGGCTACCTCGGCATGTGCGGCCATGGCACCATCGGCCTCATCGTCACGCTGGCGCATCTGGGCCGCATCCAGGCGGGCGACCACATCATCGAAACGCCGGTGGGCGACGTGCGCGCCACCCTGCACGCCGATGGGCGGGTCAGCGTGCGCAACGTGCCGGCCTATCGCCTGGCCGCGGGCGCCAGCGTGCCACTGCCGACCGGCCAGACCGTCACCGGCGACATCGCCTGGGGCGGCAACTGGTTCTTCCTTTGCGCCGACCATGGCCAGGCCGTGACACCCGACCGCGTCGCGGCGCTGACCGACTACGCCGCCATGGTGAGCGAAGCCCTGCATGCCCAGGGCCACCGCGGTGCCGACGGCGCCGTCATCGACCACATCGAGCTCTTCGTCGACGTCGACCCGGCCCTGGCCGATTCGCGCAGCTTCGTGCTCTGCCCCGGCCGCCAGTACGACCGCTCGCCCTGCGGCACCGGCACCAGCGCCAAGCTGGCCTGCCTGGCGGCCGCGGCCAAGCTGGCGCCCGGCGAGGTCTGGCGCCAGGCCAGCGTCATCGGCAGCGTCTTCGAGGGCTGGTACGAACTGGATGCGGCCAGCGTCGTGCCCACCATTCGCGGCCAGGCCTTCATCAGCGCCGAAGCGACGCTGCTGATTGATCCAGATGACCCGTTCGGCTGGGGGCTGCCGGGCAGCTGATTCAGCGCCCCTGTCGCGGGCATTGACACTTTGAGACCGCAAGCCGTGCGGCCAGGAGGCAAACTTGCCATGAGCCCTCGAGTCCTTGCCGCACATGCTGTCCGTGCCCGCCCTCCCTCTCGAAGCGCCGACCATCCTGCGCGAACTGCTGGCGCGCGCCGACGTGCATTTCAACGGCGGCCGGCCCTGGGACCTGCGCGTCAACCACAACCGCCTCTACCACCGCCTGCTGACGCAATGGTCACTCGGTGCCGGCGAGTCCTATGTGGACGGCGACTGGGACTGCGAGCGCCTGGACATGATGTTCGAGCGCCTGCTGCGTGCCGACCTCGACCGCACCGTGCCCGGCCTGGCCAAGCTGCAGCTCGTCATGGAGAGCCTGCGCCAGCGCCTCTTCAACCGCCAGAGCGTGGAGCGCGCTCACCAGGTCGGCGAGCGTCACTACGACGCCGGCAACGACGTCTTCGAGGCCATGCTGGATTCGCGCATGATCTATTCCTGCGCCTACTGGGAACATGCCGCGGATCTGGAGCAGGCCCAGCAGCACAAGCTGGCCATGATCTGCCGCAAGCTCGAGCTCCAGCCGGGCGAGACCCTGCTGGACATCGGCTGCGGCTGGGGCGGGCTGGCGCGCTACGCGGCCGAGCACCACCGCGTGCGCGTCACCGGCATCACCGTCAGCAGGGAGCAGCTGGCCCTCGCCGAGCAGCGCTGCCAAGGCCTGCCCATCAGGCTGCTGCTGCAGGACTACCGATCGCTGCAGGGCCGCTTCGACAAGATCGTGTCGGTCGGCATGTTCGAGCATGTCGGCCTGAAGAACTACGCCACCTACTTCGACACCGCGCGCCGCCTGCTGGCGCCCGACGGCCTTTTCCTGCTGCACAGCATCGGCGTGGACCGCCGCGCGCCGCACACCGATCCCTGGATCGAGCGCTACATCTTCCCCAACGGCAAGCTGCCCTCGCCGGCCGAACTGGCTGGCGCCGTCGAAGGCCGCTTCCTCATCGAGGACTGGCACAACTTCGGCCCGGACTATGACCGCACGCTGATGGCCTGGGCCGAGCGCTTCGAGGCCGCCTGGCCGCGCCTCGCGCCCCGCTACGAAGAGGGCTTGCGCCGCATGTTCCGCTACTACCTGCTGAGCTGCGCCGGCTTCTTCCGCTCCCGCCAGGGCCAGCTGTGGCAGCTGGTGCTGAGCCGGCCGGAGCGGCGCGGCGCCTATCGCTCCTTCCGTCCCGCAAAGGCTTAAGCTCGCGGCTCCGCCGTCACGGAGCCCGCCATGCCCCTGCACCGCCCCCTGCTGCTGGCCGCCCTCTTCGCCAGCTCCGCCACGCTGGCCGAAGCGCCGCCCGCCAAGGTCGCGACCTGTCAAGCCTGCCATGGCGCCGCGGGTGTCAGCGTCGCGCCGGACATCCCCAATCTCGCCGGCCAGAAGGCCACCTATCTGTCGCGCCAGCTCGAAGCCTTCAAGGCCGGCACGCGCAAGAACGACCTGATGGCGGCCATCGCGGCCCAGCTGTCGACGGACGACATCAAGGTGCTGGCGACCTACTGGAGCAGTCTGCCGCCCGCTGCGGCCGATGCGACGCCGGCCGCGCCGCATGCGGCCAGCCTGTCGGCCATGGCCCTGCCCAAGGACTTCCCGCAGGCGTTCGTCGAATACAAGCGCGAGCAGGACGAGGCCAACAAGACGCTGACGCTGCGCTATGCCAACAAGCTGGCCGTCGATGCCGCGCGCGCCGGCAAGCCCTTGCCCGAAGGATCCATCCTGCTGACGGTCAACTACACGCCGCAGATCGCCGCCGACGGCCGCTGGACGCCGGGTGCGGTCAAGACCTACGTCGGCATGGAGACCCGTGCCGGCTGGGGCGATGCCATCCCGCCGCTGCTGCGCAACGGCAACTGGAACTACGGCGTCTGGAGCGCCGACGGCACGCCCCGCATTGCCCTGCAGCAGCCACGCTGCCTGGCCTGCCACCAGCCCAAGGCGGCGGACAGCTATGTGTTCACGCTGGCAGCCTTGAAGGGCGCGAACCCGTAGCCGCTTGTTCGCCGCGGCGGCGCTGCTGCAGTGCGTCCGCCACCTGCGCGAATGCGGGCACGAGCTCGCCCCAGGCGTGGCGGTCGAGCCGCCCCGGCCGACGCGGTACGCCGGGACGCGCCCCCTCCGAAGTGACGCCAGGTCCGGCAAATGCGATGGTGTTGCTGCACTCGCTGTCGCTGACGAAGAGTACGTCGTCGTCGAAGGTCTTCTCGATGCGGGCGGCATGCAGGGCGAACTCGGGGTGGGCGGTGTGCAGATTGACCACCAGCATGCCGTCGGCACGCAGGATGTCGCGGCAGTCGTCGTAGAAGGCCTGCGAGCACAGCGCCGGCGGCTGCCCCTCGTGGTCGAAGCCGTCCACGAGCAGCACGTCCAGCCGGCGGCGGCCCTGGCGCACGAAGTCGGCGCCGTCGCCGCGGCGGATCTGCAGTCGCCCGTCGTCGGGCGGTATGCGGAAGTCGTTGCGCAAGGCGATGACGTGGGGGTTGATCTCGACGACCTCGAGGTGCGTCCCCGGCAGGTGGCGGTGGCAGAACTTGACCAGCGACCCACCACCGAGACCGATCATCGCCAGCCGCTCGGGCTGCGGCACGAACAGCAGGAAGGCCATCATCGTGCGCGTATAGGCGAGGTCCAGCGCATGAGGATGGTCGATGCGCATGCGGCTCTGGATCTCGCAGATCGAGAAGTGCAGGGCCTTGCTGTCCAGGGTTTCGTAGACGAAGGGCTTGATGAACGGCGTGGCGTCGGCGGTATCGGGCATAGGGAACAGGATTCAGGCGCGCTGCAGGTCGACGATCAGCGGCGGCGATGCCATCAGCACCAGCAGCAGCGCGATGGGAAGGGTGGCCGTGAAGCCGAAATGCTTGAAGGCCAGGGCGCCGACGACGCCGCCCAGGAAGAACAGGCCGAGCACGATGCCGTGGATCCGCAGCTTGTCGCGGTTGGCGCGCACGAAGTGCACCGAGCCGGGGTCGGTCGAGCGGTTCCAGTAAAGCAGGCGGCCCAGCTCGATGCCCAGGTCGGTCACCACCCCTGTCATGTGAGTGGTGCGAATCTCGGCCTGCGAGATCTTGGTCACGATGGCGTTCTGCAGGCCCATGATGAAGCACAGCAGCAGCACGGCCGTCGGCACCAGCAGGTGTGCCAGCGTGCTGAGATGGGCGCCGAGCAGGCCGAACAGCAGCAGCAGGCCGGCTTCCAGCAGCAGGGCCAGGGCGTATTTGCCATGCATCTGGCGGCGCCGCGCCCAGTTGATCAGCACAGCCGTGCAGGCCGCGCCTGAAGTAAAGGCCAGCAGCGAGGCCAAGCCCGCCAACGCCAGCGCGAAGCCACCGGTGGCGAGGTCGTCGGCCACGCCGGAGATCACGCCCGTCATGTGCGAGGTGTAGCGCCGCACCGCCAGGAAGCCGCCCGCATTCACCGCGCCGGCCACGAAGGCCAGCACCGCCCCCAGTTGCCGGTTGGCCGACCGCGTGCGGTGCTTGCCGGTGAGGCGGTGGAGGAAGGTGATCGTCACAACACGAATTTAATGTGATTTAACCTTGAATGCAATTATCATATTATTAACATAGGAGCCGACATGGAGCAGAAAACCGCACGCCTGACGGTCTTGATCGATCCGAACAAGAAAAAGGCTTTCGAGACGCTTTGCGCCCAGCAGGACGTGACGCCCTCGCAAGTCGTGCGGCGACTGATCCGCGATTACCTCGTGGCCCACGGCGCGGCGTTCACGCCCGCCGGCAGCGAGGACGGCGCCGCCGGCGGCTGAGCCGAACCGGCAAGAACGATGGACTCAGTCGTCGCCGCGGCCGATGTAGGCGCGGATGGCGGCGATGCGACCTTCGGAATCGAAGTCGAACACGTCGACGACGTGGATCGTGTCCTGGCCGTCGATGCCTATCTTCAGTTCGGCCGCGGCACCGCCTTCCCGCTCGTAGGCGGCCAGCACGTCGATGCTCAGGCTCTGGACCGACTCGAAGTTCTTGCGCGTCTCGGCCAGGGCCGCGGCCTTGCCGACAACGCGGATCATCCAGTCACGCAGGGTGATGGCGTCGGCGAACATGGGCTCCACGGCGGCAAGGTCGCGCGCGGCATAGGCGGCCAAGTAGGCACGCACGAGATCGAGTCTTGCCGTCATCACCAGGTGTCCACGAAGCGGTAGTTGGCCAGGGGCCGGATGATCGCCGAGGCCAGGCCGCGGGCCAGCCATGAGCGCGTCTCGGCGGGGTCGATCACCGCATCGATCTCCAGCGTCGCTGCGAGATTGATCGCCTCGCCATTGACGTATTGCTGGGCGACAAGCCGCTGGAACAGGGCCTCGCGCTCGGCGCCGGCCGGCAGTGCCTCCAGCTCCTTGCGATAGCCCAGCCTCACCGCGCCTTCCAGGCCCATGGCGCCGAACTCGCCCGTCGGCCAGGCGATGGTGAACAGGGGGCGATGCAGGCCACCGGCCGCAAGGGCCATCGCGCCCAGGCCATAGCTCTTGCGCAGCACGACGGCGAAGAAGGGCACGCGCAAGGCGCCGGCCGTGACGAAGAGGCGGCTGACATGCCGCACCTGGGCCTGCACCTCGATGTCGGGCCCGACCATGAAGCCCGGCGTGTCGATCAGGCTGACGAGAGGCAGGCCATGAGCATTGCAGAGCTGCATGAAGCGGGCCGCCTTGTCGGCCGCATCGGCATCGATGGCGCCGCCCAGGTGCAGCGGGTTGCTGGCCAGCACGCCGACCGGGCGCCCTTCGATGCGCGCCAGCGCCGTGTGGATGCCGGCGCCGAAGCCGCTGCGCAGCATCAGCACGCTGCCTGCGTCGAACAGGGCCGGCAGCACCGCGCGACTGTCGTAGACGCGCAGCCGGTTCTCGGGCACGACGTGGCGCAGGGCTCGCGTGTCAGGCGCCCTCCATTGCGGCATGCGCCCCTGGAAGAAGGACAGATAGTGCTTGGCCGCGGCCACCGCACCGGCCTCGTCGTCCACCAGCACGTCGATGACGCCATTGGCATGCTGGACCGCCGCCGGCCCGATCTGCTCGGGCTTGAAAACGCCCAACCCGCCGCCCTCCACCATGGCCGGGCCGCCCATGCCGATATTGCTGGCCCGCGTGGCGATGATGACGTCGCTGCAACCCAGCAGGGCCGCATTGCCGGCAAAGCAGCGCCCCGCCGCAATGCCGACGACGGGCACTCGGCCGGACAGCGCCGCATGGCTGGCAAAGGTCGGCACATGCAGGCCGGCGACGACGGGCATGTCGGTATCGCCGGGCCGGCCGCCACCGCCTTCGGCGAACAGCACCAGCGGCAGCGCCTGCTCGGCCGCGATGCCCAGCATGCGGTCCGTCTTGGCATGGTTGCGCGCACCTTGCGTGCCGGCCAGCACGGTGGCGTCGTAGGCCATGACGACGGTGCGCGACTTCTCCTCGCCGAAGTCGCGGCCGTTGACCGCACCGATGCCGGTCACGATGCCGTCGGCCGGCGTGTTGGCGATCAGGTCTTCGGACGTGCGGCGGCGCGACTGGGCGGCGACGGCCAGGGCGCCGTATTCGATGAAGGAGGCCGCGTCGCAAAGGTCGGCGATGTTCTCGCGCGCCGAGCGCAGGCCCTGGGCATGGCGCTTGGCGATGGAGTCCGGGCGTGCCGCATCGGCCGTGAAGGCAGTGCGGTCGACGAGGCGCTGCAGGTCGGGACGGATGCGGTCGGGGTCGCCCGCCGCCCTGCCCGCTTCGGTCGGCGCGTCGGCTTCGTCGTCGGGCTCCAGCAGGACCAGGGGCTGACCGGCTTCGACGATGGCGCCCGTGGCCACGTTCAGCGCGGCGATGCGGCCGGCGCGCGGGGCTGCAACGACATGCTCCATCTTCATGGCCTCGACGATGGCCAGCTCGGCGCCGGTGGTCACGTGGTCGCCCACCTTCACGCTGAACTGCAGCAGGCGACCGGGCGTCGTCGCAGCAACGGCATGCGGATCGGCCGGCTGCGCTGCGGGCGCCAGCTCGGCCAGATGCTCTTCCAGCCAGCCCGTGTGCAGCTCTGCGCTCGCCAGCTCGGGCCGAGCAGCCAGCCGGCGCAGCAGCTCGACATTGGTCGCCACGCCCTCGATGCGGCATTCCGCCAGCGCCCGCTGCGAGCGCCTGAGCGCATCCTCGAAGCGCGGGCCGCGCACGACGAGCTTGGCGAGCAGGCTGTCGTAGCCCGGTGAAGTCGACATGCCGGCCACGACATGCGTATCGACACGCACGCCCGGGCCCGCGGGCAGGTCGAGGCGATCAACCCGGCCGCCCAGGGACTCGGCATTGATGCGCCACTGGATGGCAAAGCCCTGCGGTTGCGGCGCTACCGTCAAGCCGAGATTGACCAGGCCAGAGCCGGCGGCCAACTGGATCTGCAGTTGCACGAGATCCAGGCCCGTGACTTCCTCCGTGATGGTGTGCTCGACCTGCAGCCGTGCATTGGTCTCGATGAAGGCGAAGTCGTCGCCCGCCACCAGGAATTCGAAGGTGCCCAGGCCGCGATAGTTCACTGCGCGAGCCATGCGCAGGGCCGCATCGGTCAGACGCTCACGCATCGCCTCGTTCAGCACCGGGCTGGGCGCGATCTCGACGAGCTTCTGGAAGCGCCGCTGCAGCGTGCAGTCGCGCTCGCCCAGGGCCAGCACCGCGCGGCCGTCGCCCACCACCTGGACCTCGATATGCCGGGCGCTGCGCATCAGCCGCTCGGCGTAGACCGTGTCGATGCCGAAGGCCGAGCGCGCTTCGGAACGGCAGCGCTCGTAGGCAGCGGCCAGATCTTCGGCCCGCGTCACGGCACGCATGCCGCGACCACCGCCGCCGGCGATGGCCTTCAGCATGAGCCCCTCACCGCCCTGGGTGGCAAAGAAGGCCTGGGCCTGTTCCAGCGTCAGCGCGCCATCGCTGCCCGCCAGCACGGGCACACCACATTGCCGGGCCAGCGCGCGGGCGCGGGCCTTGTCACCAAACAACTCGAGCTGCTCCGGCGTCGCGCCAATGAAGACCAAGCCCGCTGCCGCACAGGCACGAGCGAAGTCGGCCCGCTCGCTCAAGAATCCGTAGCCAGGGTGAACCGCGTCGCAGCCCCTGCGCTTCGCGACCGCCACCAGCCCCTCGACATCCAGATAGGCCGCCGGCCCGCTGCCCGGCAGGGCGACGACCTCATCGGCCACCGCCGCGGGCGTGTCGTCCGCCGCATGCACGGCCACGCCGCGGCTGCCCAGGTCGTGCAGGGCTCGCAACACGCGCAGCGCAACCTCACCCCGGTTGGCGACGAAAACTTTCGTAAAGGCGGGCATCGTGACGGCGGTCCTGGCAGAGGGAAAACGATCCTAGTCGCCGGCCTGACCCGCCCCTGTCCGCGGGATGACACGCAGACGAAACCTGGCTTCGCGCCAGGACAATCCCGCCCCCATGAACCGACTCCAACAAATGGCGGCCCGCATCCCCGAGGGCTCGGCCGTCCTCTTCCTGATCCAGGTGTTCGCGACCCTGGGCTTCGCCGTCCTGCAGTTCACGCTGACGCTGTACACGACCCGCCACCACGGCTTCACCAGCGAACAGGCGGCGCTGATCACCGGCGTGTTCGGCGCCTTCAACTATGGCCTGCACCTGTTTGGCGGCTATCTGGGCGGGCGCTTCCTGAGCAACCGCAACCTCTTCGTCGGCGGCATGCTGCTGCAGGTGCTGGGCTGCGGCACCGTCGCCGGCGGCAGCCTGGAAGGCCTGTACTGGGGCATGGCGCTCTTCCTGACCGGCAGCGGCCTGAACGTGACCTGCGTGAACATGATGCTGACGCAGCGCTTCAAGCCCGAGGACGACCGCCGCGAGGCCGCCTTCCTGTGGAACTACGCCGGCATGAACGTCGGCTTCTTCATCGGCTTCACGGTGTCGGGTGTGTTCCAGCTCAGCGAGGACTACCACTCGCTGTTCTGGTTCGCGACCCTGGGCAATGCCGCCTCCATCGCGGTCGCGCTGATCTTCTGGCGCACGCTGGCCGATCGCAGCACCCCGCTCATCCAGCGCAGCGGCGCCGACTTCTGGGGCCGCTTCGCCATCGGCGTCGCCATCCTCGTCGGCCTGGTACCGCTGCTGGTCTGGCTGCTGAAGCAGCCGGGCGACACCGCCATCGGCATGAAGGCCTTCTGCGCCCTGGT
>CBHWBD010000197.1:0-9620 GCA_966111775.1 uncultured Comamonadaceae bacterium
CCCGGGGGGGCCGCGCCGAAGGCGGGCTCGCCTATATTGCGGGGTATCTGGGCCGGCCCGCCGTGGGCCGGCTCCCACCGGGGCCGGCCCGCGACCCGGGCCGCGGCCTTGGCCAGCTCCATCACATAGAAGGGCTCGATGCGGTCGAGCCGCGCGGCAAGCTTCATCAGCCTTGCATCAACGTTTTGCGGCCACCTCAACGGGGCGCAGGTCGACGGCTGCGCGGTCGAGGACGCCATTGACGTATTTGTGGCCGTCGGTGCCGCCGAAGGACTTGGCCAGTTCGACCGCTTCGTTGATGGCGACCTTGTAGGGAATGTCGATGCAGTGCTTGAGCTCGTAGGCGCCGATCATCAGGATGGCGTGCTCGATGGGCGAGAGTTCGGTGGTCTTGCGGTCGACATGGCGCGACAGGATGGCGTCGAGGTCGGCGGCTTCGGCGACGCAGCCGGCCAGCAGCGCGTCGTAGTGCTTGACGTCGAGTTTGGCATAGCCTTCCTGCTCACGGCCCAGGGCGTTGATGGCGCCGATGTCCTCGCCGGTCAGCAGCCATTGGTAGAGGCCCTGCACGGCGGCCTCGCGCGAACGGCGGCGGGCCGACTTGACGGGCGCGCGCTTGGCGGCAGGTTTGGCCGTCTTGGAGGCGGTCTTTTGAGGTGCGTTCACTCGATCTCTTTCAGCAGGTTGGCCATCTCGACAGCGACGCGGGCGGCGTCGCGGCCCTTGGGTTCGGCGCGGGCCCAGGCCTGGGCTTCGTTCTCGACGGTCAGGATGGCGTTGGCGATCGGAATGCCATGGTCCAGGCCGACGCGGGTCACGGCCGAGCCGCTCTCGTTGGCGACCAGCTCGAAGTGGTAGGTCTCGCCGCGGATGATGCAGCCCAGGGCGATCAGCGCGTCGTAGTCATTGCTCTCGGCCAGGGCCTGCAGGGCCAGCGGCACTTCGAGGGCACCGGGCACGGTGATGTGGCGGATGGCCTCGGCCGGCACGCCCAGCACCGACAGCTCGGCCAGGCAGGCGCTGGCCAGCGACGAGGTGATGGCGTCGTTGAAGCGCGCCTGGACGATGGCGATGGTCAGCTCGCTGCCGTCGAGGGCGCCCTCGAAGCTCGGCAGGCCTTGTTCGGAATCTTGCATCGCGGGCCTTTCGGGATCAGCAGTTGGGAGGGGCCGTGAAGCCGGTCACTTCGAGGCCGTAGCCGGTCATGCTGGGCATGCGGCGCGGGCTGCCGAGCAGCTTCATGCGGTGCACGCCCAGGGCCTTCAGGATCTGGGCGCCGACGCCATAGGTGCGCAGGTCCATGGCGCCCTTGACGGCCGGCGTGGCCTTCTCGGACTGGGCGCGAGCCAGCACGCCGGCGGCGTCTTCACCGCAATTCATCAGCACGGCGACGCCGGCCGGGGAGGCCTGGATGGCGGCCAGGGCCGCGGGCAGGCCCCAGGAGTGGCCGCAGGCGCCGGCTTCCAGCAGGTCCATGACCGACAGCGGCTCGTGCACGCGCACCAGCACGTCGTCAGTGGCCGTCCATTGGCCATGGCTGAGGGCGAGGTGGGTGGCGCCGGTGCGGTCGGTGAATATCTGGCAGTCGAACTCGCCCTGGGCCGTGTTCAGGCGGCGCTCGGCAACACGCGTGATCAGGCTTTCATTGCGGCTGCGGTATTCGATGAGGTCGGCAATGGTGCCGATCTTCAGGCCGTGTTCCTGGGCGAAGACCTCCAGGTCCGGCAGACGGGCCATGGTGCCGTCGTCCTTCATGATCTCGCAGATCACCGAGGTGGACGACAGGCCGGCCATGCGGGCCAGGTCGCAGCCGGCTTCGGTATGGCCGGCGCGCATCAGCACGCCGCCGTCCTGGGCCTGCAGCGGGAAGATGTGGCCGGGCTGGACGAGGTCGCTGGCCTTGGCGTCCGGTGCGACGGCGGCTTGCACGGTGCGGGCGCGGTCGGCGGCCGAGATGCCGGTGGTGACGCCGGTGGCCGCCTCGATGGAGACTGTGAAGGCCGTGCCATGCTGGGTGCCGTTGCGGCGCGTCATCGGCGGCAGTTGCAGGCGCTCGCAATGCTCGCGGGGCAGGGTCAGGCAGATCAGGCCGCGGCCGTAGCGGGCCATGAAGTTGATGGCCTCGGGCGTGACCCGGTCGGCCGCCAGCACGAGATCGCCTTCGTTTTCACGGTCTTCCTCGTCGACGAGGATGACCATGCGGCCCGCGGCCATCTCGGCCACCAGCTCGGGAATAGGGGAGATGGGCATAGCCGGCGATTGTAGGTGGCGACCCTAGCGGCTGGCGCCGCGTAGGGCGTTACTTCGGGCGCAGGCGCAAGCGCAGATCCTGGCCGACTTGTGTGGCCTCGATAAAGCGCCAGCACCGGGCGTCGGCCAAACCGGGCAGCGGGGCCAGGGCGGCGAGCGGCCGCCCCTCGCCGATCAGCAGCGGCGCCTGGTAGATGAGGAGCTCGTCGACCAGCCCGGCATCGAGAAAGGCGCCGGACAGGGTCGGGCCGGCTTCGACATGGAGCTCATTGATGCCTTGAGCGCCGAGATCGGCCATCAGGGACGCCAGATCGAGGCGGCCACCGCCGATGACCCGGGTGTCGCCCGGCGGCCGCAGGATGCGCGCGCCGGGCGGCATGCGGCCTTGCGGGTCGAGCACGATGCGCAGCGGCTGGCGTGCCGTGGGCACGAGGCGCACGTCCATGCGTGGGTCATCGGCCAGCACGGTGCCGATGCCGGTCAGCACGGCTCCGGCGCGGCGGCGCCAGGCATGGCCGTCGGCGCGCGCGGCTTCGCCGGTGATCCACTGACTGCGGCCGTCGGGCAGGGCGGTGCGGCCGTCCAGCGAAATCGCCGACTTCAGCCGCACGAAGGGCCGGCCGCGGCGCATGCGCGAGAAGAAGCCGATATTGAGCTCGCTGGCCGCTTCGGCCGTGGCGCCATCGGCCAGTTCGACCTCGATACCCGCGGCCTTCAGTCGTGCGAGGCCCTGGCCGGCCACCTGCGGATTCGGATCCTCGACCGCTGCCACGACGCGGGCAATGCCCGCCGCAATCAGCGCATCACAGCAGGGCGGTGTGCGGCCATGGTGGGAGCAGGGCTCCAGCGTGACGATGGCAGTCGCGCCGCGGACGTCATGGCCGCGCGCGGCGGCGTCGCGCAAGGCCATGACCTCGGCATGGGCCTGGCCGGCCGGCTGGGTGTGGCCGGCGCCCAGTTCACGCCCGTCCGGCGCGAGGATGACGCACCCGACGCGGGGATTGGGGTCGGTGAGGCCGATGGCCTGCTCGGCCAGCGAAAGCGCTCGCTGCAGCGCCGCGGTGATGGCGGGCAAATTCATGCCGGCAGTCTAGCCAGCGATCAGGGCTGCAACTGCAGGGTCGAGTAGTCGGCGAACACGCCCGCGTTGAGGTCGACGGCAGGTGCCGTCGGGCAGCTCAGGTTGCCGCGAACGACGAGGAAGTTCTGGCGCGCCAGCGAGCCTGCGACCCGGCCATAGACCGCCGGGTGTTCTTCGTTCTCGATGCCCTTCCAGTCGCCCGTGAACATGCCGTGGCTGCCGTTGTAGTCGGCGCTGTAGCGGCAGACCTTGTATTCGGCGGCGGTCGTGCCCGTGCTGAAGCCCGTCAGCTGCAGCCGCCCCGACCAGAGCTTGGTGGTGCTGTCGGGGTAGACGATGCAGTTGTAGGTGACGAAAGCCTGGGTGCTGGGCGCCGCGGCGGGCGAATCATTGAAGCAGTCGAAGCTGGGCGCCGTGTCTGTGAAAGAGTCCAGCACCATGTTGCCACCGCTGATCACCGGCACGCCCTGTGGGTCGAGGTGGGGCAGGGAGTAGCTGCCGCTGACGATGCTCAGGTCGAGCGGAATCGCAAAGGCTTCCGGCACGGCGGGGTTGGGCGGGTTGACGTTGGAGAAGCGGACCGTCCCGCTGAGCAGGTAGCCGATGGTGTTGTTCTTGCAGGAGTCGACGTCGGCGGCGGTGAGCGTGGACACGGCCGTGCCCGGCGTGATGCTGCACTTGCCGGTGATGACGCCGGTCACGTTGTTGAAGACCCAGACCTTGTCGGCGGTGTTGCTGGGAATGAAGGCGCTGACCTGACGGTCCAGTTGCTTGGCGCCCGGCGGAATGACCGGGCTGCGGGCCGACGGCTGGGTGACCGCACCAGCGGGCGGCCGGAAGCCGACGGCCGCACTGAAGATGGGATCGGTGGCCGAGATGACGGTGTCCAGATTGACGAACTGCGGAGCACCCGCCCGGTCGGTCCAGCTCACGGTCATCCGGACCTGGCTTCCCTGGGCATTGGGCAGCGGCGTGACGAGGCGCTGAACGTTGTAGGTCGTGTTGGAATCGACCGGCGCCATCGGGGCCGCGACCGCCTGGTTGGTGATGTCGCTGTAGGCATAGGCGGTGGGCGGCGTCGACGCGGTTCGGGTCAACACGGAAAAGTCGCGCAGCTCGGCCATCTGCGCCCGGGCGATGCGCATGGCCTCACTGCGTTGCTTGGCGACGTCGGCACCGAGTCGCAGATTGCTCATCAGGCCCACCAGGGCGAGCATGCCGAAGGACATCACCAGCAAGGCCACCAGGGCCTCGATCAGCGTGACACCGCGCTGGCG
The DNA here is from genome assembly GCA_966111775.1 of uncultured Comamonadaceae bacterium. Lineage (GTDB taxonomy): Bacteria > Pseudomonadota > Gammaproteobacteria > Burkholderiales > Burkholderiaceae_C > Pelomonas. Next base: position 4,609 of record CBHWBD010000197.1, read on the forward strand.
ACGCAGGGGCCGCCGGGCCGACGGGGAATGCAGGGGCGTGGACATGGTGGACTCGGTCATTTGGTGTCGTAGTCCTTCCAGCCGCCGGGCACACGCGCATAGCTGCCGAGGCGGTTGCGCAGTTCGTTGGCGATGGACTGCTGGTAGACGACGTCCATGCGCCCCACCGTGTGCATCGCGCCCTGCACCACCAGCATGCCGTTGATCTGCGAGGCCGCCGGGCCGGTGTTGGTCCAGCCCAGGTCGCCGAGCACGACGAGCATGCCATTGAGCTGCATGGGCCCCGTGATGGTGACCGGCCCGCTCACGACGACCAGGACCGGTCGGGCCGGGGTGCCGATGGTGACGTTGTTGCTGATCGTCATGCCCGCCGGAACCATCAGCATGCGCATGCCGGCGTTGAAGGCATTGACCAGATTCGCCGAGCAGTCGCCGCCTCCGCAGGCGAGTTGGCGGGCCGCCGGGTGGTTGGGATAGCGGCTGGGCACCACGCCCATGAAGTTGCGGAAGAAGGTGTCGTTGCCGGCCTGGGTGTTCGGCAGGTTGAGGAGGTAGTCGTCGTTGAAGAGGCTCGCCTGGCTCGCCGGCGTGCCCGGCACGCTGTCCATGCGGCTGTCGTCCAGGGCCGGCGCAGGGCCGCCCGAGACGACGAGCAGGCCGCCGGAGCGCGGATCGGTGTTGTGAAGTCCCAGGCCGCCGACGCCCGAGGTCGTCAGATTTCCCCTGACGGTCAGCGGGGCGGCGGGCGAGGACGGCACGGCACCGATGAAGCCGATGGAGGTCTTGTGCACGGCCATGGCTGCCGCCGTCTGGCTGCGCGCTTCGGCATCCGTGCTGGCGCAGTTGTCGACGCTGCTGTCGGTGCAACCATAGGTGGTCACCTCGAAGCTGCCGTAGTGCAGGGTGGGGTCGGTGCCTACGGCAACGCCAAAACTCGGGATCAGCGCACCGGCGAGCGGCGTGGGAGGCTGGACCGCGCGCGTGTTGGGCTGGGGGCAGCGGCAGGTGAGGCCGGTGCCGGTCGAGGAGCAGTCGACGGCAAGGCTGGGCAGGGGCGTCGTGATCTGGCTCGTCGTCGCGCGGTCATCCGGCGACACGTTCAGGTACAGGTCGACGAAGCGCGTGCCACCGGTGGCGATCGGAGTGCAGCTGTTGTTGATGGCCGTGCCATTCAACATGGCCAGCGTCCACTCGGTGGCGCCCTCCGCCATTTCCTGGGCCATGCTGGCGCGGTAATAGCTGCCGGCGATGCGCTGTTCGAACATCAGGCTGCGGTTGGCGTAGGCGGCCAGCAGCGCCATCACGAGGAAGAGCACCATGACCACGACCAGCGTGGCCGCACCGCGCTGCGGACGGGGGTGGGCGATGGCAAACGCGCGCTTCATGGGCACATCCCGCTGATGTCGTCGGTGCGGATCTTTTCCTTGACGTTCAAGGTGCGCGTGACGTTGGGGTCGGACTTGGCGACGGCCTGGATGGTGAAGTCGACCCGCCTGATGGTTTGCGTCGGGCAGTTGCCCAGGGCCTTGCAGGAGGGATCGCAAAGATCGTCAAGGGGGATCTGCTGCGTGACGATGCTGGGCACGAAATTCGTGATCTTGACGACGTCGGGATCGGTGATGGGCTGCCAGTTGGGCCGGCCGTTGACCAGGCCCAGCTGGATATAGAGCGCCTGGTTGCCGGTATCCCAGCGAACGCCGAACTGCTCGTTGTTCGCCAGGACATTGCTCGTGTTCAGGACGCCACCCGTCGCTTTTGCATAGCGGTAGTAGAGGTCGGTATTAGCGCCCAGTGTCAGCTCGGCATAGGGGCTGGAAGCGGCGTCCGCGGCGGGCGTGGCGCCGCCATTGCGCGCCGGCTCCCAGACACCACTGGCAGGCAGGCCGCGATAGCCGGCCCTGCGCATTTCCTGCTGCAACAGGTCGGCGGCGATCCGCAAATCCTGCTGCATCTGGACTTCCAGCATCAGCCGGCGGTGTTCGTTGATCTGGCGCGTGGCCACGACGGCCGCGCCGGCCGTGACGATCAGGCCGACGGTGATGCCCACCATCAGTTCAACCAGGCCCATGCCCCGCTGGGTGCCACCCGGGCCGCGATGGAAAGTATTCAGCATGGGGTGTACCCGCTCATGTCGCCGTTGGGCGAACAGACCCTGACTCGCCCGATCAAATTGACCTCGACGCGCAGCTTGAAGCCCCTGCTCAGCCCCTCCACATTGACCTGGAAACCCTCGGTTTCCATTCGGTTTTGTTCGCGCATGAAACGGATGTTGTTGGGCGAACCGGCCCAGGTGGTGGCGGTCGCGTCGAACTTCACATGGTTCCTGGGCAACTGGAACAGGCGCAGCGCCCTCTGGGTGGTGCCCGGGCAGACGTTGTTGGCCGGCAGGTAGCAGCGGCAGCGGTTGAGCGGCGCCGTGGTGGCGACCAGGGCGCAACTCAGCTTGTTGCCCGGATCGGGATCGAAGCGGACGAACAGAAGGGAGTTGGTCGAATTCGTTTCGGCCTTGGCGTAGTTCAGGACGCCGGCCACTTCCTCGGCCGCGGCGATGACGCGGCGCTTCTCCAGCAGGTCGGCCATCGAGGGCACGGCCACGGCCAGGATGATGGCGATCACGCCCAGGCTTACCAGGATTTCAATCAAGGTCAGGCCGGCCACGCGGGCCTTGAGGTCATGAAACTGCTTCTTCATGGCTAACGGGGCCAGCATTCGGTGCTGGTGTCCCTGTCGGCCCCGCTGTTGCCGGGGTCGCCGGTCGCGGAGTACAGGGGCGTGGCACCGGTCAGCGTCACGACCAGGGTCTTGCAGGTCACGTCGCGGGCCTGTTTGCCGGTACTGATGGGCGTCGCCGTTGCGACGTAGCCGATGCCGAAGCCCGGCACGGCGCCGACGCCGCTCAGCGTGACGTCATAGAGCGGAGTGATCTGGCTGATGTTCACACCCAGGGCAGCGACCGTCGACGCATAGGTGGAGTTGTTGCTGCGAAAACGCTCCTGGGCCTGCATGACGGCGGTCAAGGCCGAAATGGCATCCGCGCGCCGGGCGCGCTGCATGTGCGCGGTGTAGGCGGGATAGGCAATCGCGGCGAGGATGCCGACGATGGCCAGCGCAACCATCAGCTCGATGAGGGTAAAGCCGTGGCGTCGCGGGCGTGTGCAGGTGCGCATGAGTCGATTTTGGGCAGCACTTCACGGTGACTCGTTGTTACAAATGCCGTTCATCCGTCGAATTGCGCCGCTAGTCGGCATCCACCACGAATGAGGGAGCATCAGGCGCATTTCGCCATCGCGCTGACCTTGTTGGTGCCCACGTAGCAGCTGCGCACCCGCCCGGTGATGGCCACGACCTGGCGGATGGTCTGGCCGCCGCTGACGCTGAGTTCGATGCTGCCCGTCTGGGTGACCAGGCCCTGGCGATGCTGGAACTCCAGGGTCTCGGCATTGCTGCTCAGCCGCACCGGCTGGCTGGCGGGCAGCCACTCGGCCTTGATGACATGGCTGCTCAGCTTCTTGCAGACCGGCTGGCCGCCGGCGCAATCGCAGTCGTCCTTGCCGCCGATATACATGACATAGCAGGCGTTGGCGCCTTTGCCGCTGACGCGGAAGTAGACCGAGTCGCTCAGGCGGGCCGCCTCGCTGCGCGCCAGGCGCAGGTCGTCGGCCAGGGCCTCGGCGCTGACGCGCAGCTTTTGCTGCTGGCGCAGCGTGCCCATGGCGGGCACGGCCTGGCCGGCGACGGCGGCGCAGATGCCGACGCCGACGCAGAGTTCGACAAGGGTGAACCCACGGCTTTGGCGGCGGGTGTTGGCGATGCGGTTCATGGCGATTCCCTGGGTTCGTTGCGAATGAACGAACTCTAGAAACCACCGACCGTGACGTCTTTCCTCCTTTGGGCGGATCGACGGGGGAGGGGCCGCGGCGGCGTCCCCCCAACATCCCCCGAAAGAGGGATGGGCTCAGCCGGGCTCAGATCTCGCGGATCAGCTGGCGGAACTCGTCGACGTCCTCGAAGCTGCGGTAGACGGAGGCGAAGCGCACATAGGCGACCTTGTCGATGCGCTTGAGCTCGCGCATGACGAGTTCACCCAGGCGGGTGGACGCGATCTCGCGCGCACCGCTGGCGAGCAGCTTTTCCTCGATGCGATTGATGGCCGCATCGATCTGCTCGACGCTGACCGGCCGCTTGCGCAGGGCCAGTTGCATGGAGGCGCGCAGCTTGGAGGCGTCGAAATCGGCGCGCCGCCCGTCCTTCTTGACGACCGAGGGCAGGGCGATGTCCGGCCGCTCATAGGTCGTGAAGCGCTTGTCGCAGGACAGGCAGCGGCGCCGGCGCCGGACGACGTCGCCCTCGTCCGATTCCCGGGTCTCGGCGACCTGGGTCTCGGTGTGAGAGCAGAACGGGCAGCGCATTGCGGGGAATTAACCGCGGTAGACCGGGAAGGCCGCCGTCAGCTTGGCGACCTTCTCGCGCACGGCAGCCAGGTTGGCCTCGTCATGCGGCTTGTCCAGCACGTCGGCGATCAGGTGGGCGGTCTGGCGGACCTCCTCTTCCTTGAAGCCGCGCGTCGTCATGGCCGGCGTGCCCAGCCGGATGCCGCTGGTGACCATGGGCTTCTGCGGGTCGTTGGGGATGCCGTTCTTGTTGCAGGTCATGTGGGCGGCGCCCAGGATGGCCTCGGCTTCCTTGCCGGTCAGGTTCTTGGGGCGCAGGTCCACCAGCATGACATGGCTCTCGGTGCCGCCGGAGACGATGCGCAGGCCGCGCTCGATCAGCGTGTCGGCCAGCACCTTGGCATTCTTCACGACCTGCTGCTGGTAGGCCTTGAACTCGGGCGTCAGCGCTTCCTTGAAGGCCACGGCCTTGCCGGCGATGACGTGCATCAGCGGGCCGCCCTGGATGCCGGGGAAGATGGCCGAGTTGATCTTCTTGGCGATCGCCTCGTCGTTCATCAGGATGATGCCGCCGCGCGGGCCGCGCAGGCTCTTGTGCGTGGTGGACGTGACGACGTCGGC
>CBHWBD010000198.1:0-9591 GCA_966111775.1 uncultured Comamonadaceae bacterium
TCTGCAGGCCTTGCGCGAGCGTGGCGCCGGGCTGGATGCTGTCCCAGAACAGCGAGGTCGCCGGATTGCAGCCGGCGCTGGCCCAGCCGCAGGCGTGGGTGACGTCGCTGAAGCCCTGGCCCGACGTGACCGCATTGGTCATGAATTGGTAGAGGTCGAAGGTCTGCACGTTGCTGCCGGCCAGCGCACCGGTCAGCGCGGCGTCCATCGACCACGAGAGCTGGCCGGCCAGGGCTTCGACGTGGTACTCGTGCGCCATCGGGGTCAGGCCGAAATTGGGCGTGTTGACGACCAGGATGTGCTGGGCGCCGGCCAGCTTCAGGTCACCGACGATGCCCACCATGTCGGTGGCATAGGCGCTTGCCATGGTGGGGATCAGGACGTTGGGGTCGGTGCCGGGGCCCATGGACTCCAGCGCGACGCGGATGTTGTTGCCACCGCCGGACACGATGTAGAGGGCATTCGGGTCGGCCACACCGTGGGTGGCACCGAGGTACATGCCCAGCTGGGTCTTCATGCTGAAGGGGAAGCCGGGCAGCTGCGGGATCTCGTTGCCGTCGATGCCGGTCTGGGCCCCACCAAAAGCGAAGTTGGTGCCGCCGGCCAGCGAAGGCTTCAGGTCCAGGCCAAGCGACAGGGCCAGGTATTGCGTCCACACCATGCCGTTGGTGTAGGTGCCCGCGTCATAGGGCAGGCGCGAGTAGACGCCGTTGCCGGTGATGGCCTGGGCCGTGACGGTGCCGACGACGGCAGCGTTGTTGCCGCTGTCGGACAGGCTGTCGCCGAAGACGACGAGCCCGGAGTAGGGGCCGGTGGCCGAGGCCGCAAGGGCGACCGCACAAAGACCAATGCCCGCGATGGCGCGGGCGAGCAGACGGATGGACATGGAGACTCCCTGATTTCGGCCGCAGGACTTCTAACGGCTCGGCAACAGCATCCCTGTCCCCCGGCTCAGCGTCAACCCGGGGAGGCCCGAGACTGATGTCAGTCTGTGTCGCCCTTGAAGGCGACTTCGACGGCCGCTTCGCGTGCTTTGCGGATGGGCGCGAAGCGCCATTGCTTGACGGCCTCCACCGCGGCGGTGCCGAGGCGGGAGTGGCTGGCCTTGATGACCGAGGCCTGCTGGACCAAGCCGTCGGGGCCGACGGTGAACTGCACCTGGGCGAAGCCGCTGCGGAAATTGTTCTGCGCCAGCTGGCGCGGAATGGAAGGCTCGACCTTGGCCAGCAGCTTCAGCGGCTCTTCGACTTCTTCCTCGGCCGGCTTGGGCGGCGGCTCGGCGGCGCGGGCCGCGGCGGCCATGGGCGCCGCAGGGGCGGGCGTCGGCGCGGCGGAGGCGAGCACCACGGGGGCGCGCTCCAGTTCGGGCTCGGGCTCGGGGGCGGCCTGGGGCGCTGCGGCGACTGCCGTGGGCGTCTCGGCGGCGGCCGTCGTCGTCGGGGCGGGCGCGGCACTGGGCGCCGCAGCCGGTGCGGGCTTGGGCGCGGCGGCCACCGGCGCTGGTGCAGGCGCGGCCTTGCGAGCGACCGGCGCCGGGGCGGGCGCCGGCGCAGCGGCCGGCTTGTCGCGGGTGGCGCCCTTGTCGGCGTTGAGCTTGATCCAGTGGAAGACGGCGTCGGCGGCCTTTTGCGCACGCTCGAGCTCGGGCTTCGGGGCTTCTTGGGCGCCGGCCACCTGGGCCAGCATCAGCAGGGCACCCGCGATGGCGGGCAGGGCGAGCGCCAGGGAAGGGCGCGGTCCGAGTGTCATGACAGCTCCACAAAGACGGGTCGGCTCATGGTCCGAGCGGCAGACTCTAGACAGGCTTGAGCAAGCCGTCAGCGGGGTTTGTCCCTCACGCGACGCAGGGGAGGGCCATTTCCGGCAAAGCGTCACGCTTGAGCCAGCAGCGAGCGGCAGCGCTTCTCGTGCTGCTGGATTTCGGCCAGCGTGACCTCGATGTCGTGGCGCTGCTGCTCAAGCTGTTCGCGATGCTGCGCCAGGATGGTGAGGAAGGCACGCAGCTGGGGCGCGGCACTGGCCTGGCTGTCGTACATGTCGACGAGCTGCTTGATCTCCTGCAGGGCCAGGCCCAGGCGCTTGCCGCGCAGCGTCAGCTTCAGCCGCGTGCGGTCGCGTGGCGTGTAGACGCGGTTGCGTCCCTTGCGGCCGGGTTCCAGCAGGCCCATGTCCTCGTAGAAGCGGATGGCGCGCGGCGTGATGTCGAACTCGGCGGCGAGCTCGGTGATCGTGAAGGTCGGCTGCGCGGCTTCGGTCGCGACGGAGACAGACTTGCGGGAGGGCATGGCTACACTCGATTGACGTAAACGTCAGTCTAAAGGGTCTGTTGGGGTGGCGGGAGTAGGGTGCGTTGCCACTCAAAAGCCCGCGAGCAAGGCGCGAGACGAAGCTGGGGCGTCCCCAGCGAGGATTCGCAACGCAGCGCGCGGGTTTTTGAGTGACAACCCTTCGGGAGAGGGTCTGCGCGGGCGCATGGCGTCGTTGCGCGCCTGGCCTGGGCATGAGCCCAGGCGGCGTCGCACGCCTGGCCCTGCACCCGCGCAGGCCCTCTCGCACCCCACTCCCGCCACCCCAACAGACCCCTGCCATGGGCAATCCACGCGAATCCGAACTCCACTATCCCCTGGGCGAAACCCTGCCCGGACCGGGCGAAGCCCTGGACCTGGCGCCGGGCGTGCGCTGGGTGCGCATGGGCCTGCCCTTCGCACTGGACCACATCAATCTGTGGCTGCTGCGCGACCGCATCGACGGCTGCGAGGGCTGGACCATCGTCGACTGCGGCATCGCCAGCGACGACACCAAGGCCAACTGGGACAAGGTGTTTGCCGCTCATCTGGACGGTTTGCCGGTGCTGCGCGTCATCGCCACCCACTTCCATCCCGACCACCTCGGCCTGGCCCACTGGCTGACCGAGAAATGGGCCTGCCGGCTGTGGATGAGCGCGACCGACTTCAACCTCGCGCGCCTGGCCAGCAGCTCGACCGTGGGCATGGGCGGCGCGTCGGCGGCGGCCTTCTTCGGCAGCCACGGCCTGACCGATCCCGACTCGCTGGACAAGATCCGCGCGCGCGCCGACTACTACCCCAAGATGGTGCCGGTCGTGCCGGCCAGCTACCGCCGCCTGATGGACGGCAGCGTCGTCGACATCGGCGGGCGCAGCTGGCGCTGCATCGCCGGCTATGGCCATGCGCCCGAGCACATCAGCCTGTTCTGCGAGCAAGCGAAGCTGCTGATCAGCGGCGACATGGTGCTGCCGCGCATCTCGACCAATGTCTCCGTCGTCGACGTCGAGCCCGAGGCCGACCCGCTGACCCTCTACCTGGATTCGCTGTCCCGCTATCTGGACCTGCCGGCCGACACCCTGGTGCTGCCTTCGCACGGCAAGCCCTTCACCGGCCTGCATGCCCGCATCGACCAGCTGCGCGAGCACCACGACGAGCGCCTGGCCGAAGTCATGGCCGCCTGCCGCGCCGAGCCGACCCATGCGGCCGGCCTGCTGCCCGTGCTGTTCAAGCGCAAGCTCGACCTGCACCAGACCACCTTTGCCATGGGCGAGGCGATCGCGCATCTGCATGCGCTGTGGCTTCAGGGCCAGCTGAAGCGCGAACTGGGCGCCGATGGCGTCTACCGCTTCCTGCCCGGCTGAGCGGCCTTCGCGTTGAACCAGAGCCGGCTGTCCGCCAGCGGCGTGTCCGGCGGCAGCATCGGGTTGTCGAGCTTCAGCAGCCGCCGCTCACCGAGGCGAGCCTGGCGGATGGCGTCGCCGTGATAACGCCAGAAGTGGGCGTCGAAGCTGCCGTCGCGCAGCATGCGCTTCAGGCCGGTCTCGATGCGCTCGGCGAGAAGCGGATTGCTGCGCGCGACGAAGAAGTAATAGGGCTGCGGGTAGTGGATCAGCAGTGAGTCCTCGACGGCCAGTTCGGGCAGTTCGGCCTGGCGCTGGGCCAGCTCGCCGAAGATCTCGTTGACGCCGCGCGGGAAGAGGTCGAAGCGGCCGTTGACCAGCATGCGGAACAGGGCCTCGTAGCTGCCGGAGTGCACCCGGAAGCCGAGCTGGCGATACATCTGGGTCTCGGGCCAGTTCGGGCCCTGGCCCAGGGTGTAGGTGCGCAACTCGTCCAGCGTGCGGATGCGGCGCAACTCGGCCTGGCGGTCGCGGTGGATCAGGGCGATGCGATGGCCGATCAGGCCCTTGCGCACCGGAATGCGTATTGGCAGCAGGCGCTGTTCCCGCTCGACCGTGGCCGATGCCCACACGACGTTGGGCAGTCGGCCCTGCTCCATGTCCAGCAGCTGGCGGTCCTCGCTGGACGCCGTCTGCGCCTGGGCCAGTTCGAAGGGACCGTGGCTGGTCTCGGTACGCTGCAGGGCGCTGCGCAGCAGCACCACGAGATCCTCGGAGCGGTGGTCCTGACCGGATTCGGGGGCCGGGTAGACCACCTGCAGCGGCGGGGCCGCGCGCACGATGGCGGGCGAGCCCAGCAGTGGCATCTGCAAGAGGAGCCGCCGCTTCACCATGGCGGGCGGATGAGTTGCGGGTGCGGTCGGCCTGGGTGCACGGAACGGGGGCGCTTTTGCCGGCGATTGTGCATCCGGCCCCGCCTCATTCCGGTGCAAAGAGAAACGCCGCCGACGAGGTGACTCGTGCGGCGGCGGTCTTGCTTGGCTCGGTACCTTCTCTCCCTCCGGCTGGGCCGGCTCCGGGGTACCTGTGATGACAGCGTCGGAACGGAGTGTTGCGCTTTGTGAAGTCAGCTGGGGGACAGCAGCCCGGTAGTATTCACATGCAAACCATTGCAGCAAGATTTCCTGGCTTGCCAGTCGGTATTCGTATTCGGGCCGAGCGCCGGGCCTGCCATGGACGAGGGGCCTACTGAACGACGATGGATTCCTCGCGCAGCGCGTCGCGTGAGCGCTCGAAGTCCGGCAGCACCGAGCGCACCGTGTCCCAGAACGCCGGGCTGTGGTTCATCTCGCGCAGATGGGCCAGTTCGTGGGCGACGACGTAGTCGATGATGGCCGGCGCGAAATGGATCAAGCGCCAGTTCAGGCGGATGGAGCCGTCGGCGCTGGCGCTGCCCCAGCGGGTCTGGGCCGCCGACAGGCGCAGCGTCTTCATCGACACCCCCAGCATCTGGGCGAAGTGCTGGCAGCGCGGCAGGAAATCTTCCTTGGCACGGGCCTGCAGCCAGGACTGGGCCAGGTCGCGGATCTGCTCGGCCGAGGCGCCATGGGGCAGGGGCAGGCGCAGCTCGCGCGCGGCCGCGTCCCAGATGACTTCCCGCTCGGCGGGTGCGATCACCAGGCTCAGCACCTCGCCGAGATAGGGCAGGCGGCCGCCGTCGAGCCATTCGATGCGCGAGGCCTGGATGCGCTGCTGGCGCTCGCGCTGCTCGACCAGCTTGCGCAGGATCCATTCGCCCTTGTGGTGCAGGGCGCGTTCGATCTCGTTGATGGGCACCCAGCGCGGCGCGCTGACGCGCAGGCCCTGCGGTCCGACGACGAAGCCGATGCTGCGCCGACGCGCGCGCTTGAGTTCGTAGCCGATGCGGTGCTGGCCCAGCAGCAGCTCACGCCGCGAGCGCGGCGCACCGGGCTCGGCTGGGGTGATCTCCGGCTCCACGTCGAACAGCGACAGCTGGCTGTCCTGCAGGAGTGGGGCCGGGCGCTTCGGCGGCATGGTGTTCAGTGCTGGTTGGCGGTGCCGGCGACGCCGGCGGGCGGAGGGTTGCGGTAAGCCTCCGGGTCCAGGCGGCGCATTTCGCTTTCGATCCAGTCCTTGACCTCGACCATCAGTTCGGCGGGCTCGCGACCTGCGGGGCTGATCTGGCGGCCGATCGAGATGTCGACGATACCCGGACGCAGCAGAAAGCTCTTGCGCGGCCAGCAGCGCGCCGCGGTCGCGGCGATGGGCACGACGGGCAGGCCGGCCTCGATGGCCAGGCGCGTGCCGCCGGTCTTGTACTCGCCGACCTGGCCGCGAGCGATGCGCGTGCCCTCGGGGAACATGATGACCCAGTTGCCCTGGCCACCCAGGCGCTTGCCCTGGGCCAGCACCTTGTTCCAGGCCTCGGTGCGGCGGCTGCGATCGATGTGGATCATGTCCATGCGCGCCATCGCCCAGCCGAAGAAGGGCACGTAGAGCAGCTCACGCTTGAAGACATAGGCCAGCGGATGGCTGAGCAGGGCCGGGTAGGCAAAGGTCTCCCAGGTGCTCTGGTGCTTGGACAGCAGCACGACGCCGGCGCGGCGATCCGAGGCCGGCGGCAGGTTTTCCATGCCCTGGATACGCCAGCGGATGCCGCAGATGAAGCGAGCGCTCCAGATGGCGACCTTGAGCCAGCCGGCGCAGGCCCAGTAGACCGGGTCGCCGCGGCGGAAGATGGACAGCACGAGCACGCCCAGCGCCCAGGGAATGACCGTCGCGATGAGCACGAGGACGAAGATCAGCGAGCGGATGGCGCTCAATACCGTTGCCATTAGGACTTCCAAACGAAGAGGTGCGTGTCGGCGGAGCCAGCGTGCATAGCCCAGCAGATGCCGCAGAGCCGGCTTTGCCGGGCTGCTGGCGTCGCCCCCTTGAGGGGGCCGGCGAAGCCGGTACGGGGTGGGCCTGTCACGTCAGGTCTCCGGCCTGGGTGTCGGGGGTCAAGACCTGGCCGCGCGCCTCGGCCACGCGCCGTCGCTCTTCCTGGATGAGGGTCTCGGCAAAGCTCGTCAGGTCGTCGTGCACGCGGGCCTGGGGCACCTGCACGAGCAGGTTGGCCAGCTCCTCGGTGCTGAGGTTGCCGAAGGGGCCGGTCAACACCAGGTGGGGCACGCAGCCCGCGTTCTGCGCCGTCAGCAGGTCGGTCAGCGAGGCGCCGACCATGTGCACATCGGGCAGCTCGACGTCGAAGCGCTCGCCGATCTGCTTGATCAGCCCGGGCAGGGGCTTGCGGCAGTCGCAGCCTTCCTCGGGCGTGTGCGGGCAGAAGAAGGCGGCGTCCAGGCGTCCGCCTTTTTCCGCCAGCAGCTGGTTCAGGCGGATGTGCACCGCGTTCAGCGAGGCCATGTCGAGCAGGCCGCGGCCGATGCCGGCCTGGTTGGTGGCCAGCACCGTGTGCCAGCCGGCATGGTTGAGCCGCGCAACGGCCTCCATCGCGCCCGGCAGCGGGTCCAGCTCCTCGGGCGCCTTGACGTGGTCGTCGCGGTAGCGGTTCAAGGTGCCGTCCCGCCCGAGGATGACGAGCTTCATCCCGTGGGCGTGGTCGGCGCGCGTGGTGGACTTAGGCAAGGCGCGACAGGTCGGCGACCCGGTTCATGGCGGCATGCAGGCGGCCCAGCAGGGCGAGCCGGTTGGCACGCAGGGCGGGGTCTTCGGCATTGACCATCACGTCGTCGAAGAAGGCGTCGACCGGGCCCTTGAGCGCGGCCAGGGCCTTCAGCGAGCCGGTGTAGTCATGCTGTTCGAACCGCAGGTCGGCGGCGGGCTGGACTTCGGCAATCGCCGCGGCCAGGGCCTGCTCGGCGGCTTCCTTCAGCAGCTCGGGCCTGATCGCGGTGGGCAGCTCGCCTTCGACCTTCTTCAGGATGTTGCCGACGCGCTTGTTGGCAGCGGCCAGCGAGGCGGCTTCGGCCAGTGCCGCGAAGGCGCGCACGGCCTCCAGGCGCTTGGGCACATCGCCCAGGCGCGCGGGGTTGAGCGCCAGCACGGCGTCGACTTCCTGGGCGCTGTAGCCCTGGTCGCGCAGGCTCACGGCCAGGCGGTCGGTGAAGAAGGACAGCAGCGCCTCATGCGTGCCGACCGGGTTCTCGATCAGCTCGCCGAAGGACGGCAGGGCCGCCTCGATCAGGGCCGGCAGGTCCAGCGGCAGGTTCTTCTCGACCAGGATGCGGATGACGCCCAGGGCATGGCGGCGCAGCGCGAACGGGTCCTTGTCGCCGGTGGGCAGCTGGCCGATGCCGAACAGGCCCACCAGGGTCTCGAGCTTGTCGGCCAGGGCCACGACGGTGCCGGTGTGGTTGCGCGGCAGTGCATCGCCGGCGAAGCGCGGCTTGTAGTGGTCCTCGATGGCGATGGCGACGCCGTCGCGCAGGCCCTCGTGGCGGGCGTAGTAGCCGCCCATGATGCCCTGCAGCTCGGGGAACTCGCCCACCATGTCGGTCAGCAGGTCGCACTTGGCCAGCGTGGCAGCCTGCTTGACCTTGCTGTCCAGCACCTTGAACTCGTCGTCGGCGTCCACCGTGTAGGGCAGGGTGGCCATGCTGAGTTGGTTGACGATGGCGTGCGCGATCGCGGTCACGCGCTCGGCGCGTTCGCCCTGGCTGCCCAGCTTGCCGTGATAGACCACCTTGGCCAGGCCGGGCAGGCGGTCGGCCAGCTTCTTCTTGCGGTCCTGGTCGAAGAAGAACTTGGCGTCGGCCAGGCGCGGTCGCACGACGCGCTCGTTGCCCTGCGTGACGGCGCTGGCGTCGGCCGGGGCGATGTTGCTGACGACCAGGAAGTGGCGCGTGAGCTTGCCGTGCGAATCCAGCAGCGGGAAGTACTTCTGGTTGGCCTTCATCGTCAGGATGAGGCATTCCTGAGGCACGGTCAGGAACTCGGCTTCGAAGGCGCAGGTCAGCACATTGGGACGCTCGACCAGGGCCGTCACTTCGTCGAGCAGGGCTTCGTCGTCGATGGGGGTCAGGCTGAGCGCATCGGCTGCACCCTTGAGCTGGCGCGAGATCTCGGCGCGGCGCTCGGCGAAGCTGGCGATGACGGCGCCCTGCTCGCGCAGTTGCGCGGCATAGCTGTCGGCCGATTCGATGCTGACCGCGGCCTGGGCCGCTTCGAAGCGGTGGCCCTGCGTCGTGCGGCCGGACGTCAGGCCCAGGGCCTGGACGGGCACGACTTCGCTGCCATGCAGGGCGATCAGGCCGTGGGCCGGGCGCACGAACTTGACGTCGCTCCAGCCGTCGGCGAGCTGGTAGGTCATGACCTTGGGGATGGGCAGACGATGCAGTGCCAGATCGATGGCGCCCTGCAGGGCTATCGACAAATGGCTGCCAGCAGCTTGACCGGGGTCGTGCTTGATAACTCGCTTGCCGCCCTCTTCAGCGACGAAGAGGCGCCCCTCCGAGAAGAGCGAGCCAGCATCAACGCCTTCGTGATAGCCGGCTTTTTGTAGCCGCTTCAATAGCGCAGGCGTCGGAGCACCGTCTTTGAGCCCCACTGCTTCAGGCATCAGCGTTTCAGGCGGCTTCGACTTTGGCTCTGAAACGGCCCGAACCTTGGAAACGTGTACGCCCAGTCGCCTTGGCGAAGCGAACGATGTGGTTGCCGACTCGGCTTCCAAGAAATCGTTCAGATGCAGATGTTCGGTGATCGAAGCGGCGAAGGACTCGCCCAGCTTCTTGAGCGCCTTGGGCGGCAGCTCTTCGACAAACAGTTCAACGAGGAGGTTGGTCATCACGCGGCCGCCTTCTTGTTCTTCAGTTCGATCTGCGCGATCACTTCGTCGGCCCAGTTCTTGGGCGCCATCGGGAAGCCAAGGCGCGCGCGGCTGTCGACATAGCTCTGCGCGACGGCGCGGGCCAGGTTGCGGATGCGGCCGATGTAGGCGGCGC
>CBHWBD010000199.1:0-9580 GCA_966111775.1 uncultured Comamonadaceae bacterium
TCACTCCCCTCGGGGGCTGAGGCCGGATACATCGCGCCCAGTGGGCGGGATGTCCCTGCCGAAGAGCTGCGGCTCAAGCCGCAGCGCGGTCTGCAAGACCGACCAGGCTGCCGGCGTTCAGCCGGAGCAGACTGGGCGAGGGGCTAACCAAGTTTCGCGATGACGCTTTCGGTCGTGACCGCCGAGGCGTCCGGCGGCAGCCAGGTCTTGGTCCAGAGGATGAACTGCTCCTGCGGCATGGGCTTGCAGATGTAGTAGCCCTGGCCCTCGTCGCAACCCAGGCGGGCCAGCATGGCCCAGGCCTTGATGGTCTCCAGGCCCTCGGCGACGACGGTCAGGCCGAGGTTGTGGGCCAGCTCGATGGTCGAGCGCACGATGCGCGCATCGTCGAGGTCGCGCTCCATGGCCATGACGAAGCTCTTGTCGATCTTCAGCTCGTCCACCGGCAGGCGCTTCAGATAGGCCAGCGAGGAGTAGCCGGTGCCGAAGTCGTCGATGGACAGCTTGAAACCCATGGCATGCAGATGCTCCAGCGTGGACAGGGCCCGTTCGGGGTCGTCCATGATGGTGCTCTCGGTGATCTCCAGGCACAGCGAATCAGCCGACACCTGCAGCGGCGCCAGCATGGCTTCGATCTTGGCTGGCAGGTCCTGGTCCATCAGGTCACGCGTGGACAGGTTGACGGAAATCCTCAGCGTCAGCCCGGCGTCCTTGGCCTGGCGCGCGAACTTGGCTGCGCCTGACAGCACCCAGGCGCTGAGCATGCGGATGAAGCCCGTCTGCTCGGCGAAGGGAATGAATTGCATCGGCGGCACCAGGCCGCGCGTCGGGTGCTGCCAGCGCACCAGGGCCTCGGCCCCCAGCACCTTGCCGCTCTGCAGATCGACCTTGGGCTGCAGATACAGGCGCAGTTCCTCGTTCTCGATGGCGCGGCGCAGTTCGGACAGCAGCGACAGCGACTCCTGGCTGCCGGCGTCGAGCTGGGCGTGATAGATCAGGCTGCCGCATTGCCGCGACTTGGCGGCATACATGGCCAGCTCCGCGCGGCCGAGCAGCAGGTTGACCTCGTGGCCATGCTCGGGGAAGAGGGCGATGCCGATGCCGGCGCCGAGGTCGATGGTCTCGTTGTCGATCTGCAGCGGGCGCTCGAAGTCCTTCAGGATGGCCAGCGCCGCCTCGCTGGCGGCATGGGCGTCGGTATGGGCCAGCAGGATGGCGAACTCGTCGCCCGACAGCCGTGCCAGCACCGACTGCGCCGGCGCGCACAAGGCCTGCAACCGCTCGGCGACGCTCTGCAGCAGGCGGTCGCCGACCTCGTGGCCGAGCACGTCGTTGACGTGCTTGAAGCGGTCCAGATCCAGCATCAGCACGGCGCCCGGCGTGTCGCTGCTGACGAGATGGTGCTGCAGGAACTCGGCGAAGCGGGCGCGGTTGGGCAGCAGGGTCAGCTGGTCGACGTAGGCCAGGTTGTTGACCAGGGCGTCGCGGCGGCGGATGCCCTCGCGCATGCTCTCCAGCGCCACCGCCAGCTTGTGCACCTCGTCCAGCTTGGCGGTCGAGGGCACGGGCGTGTCGTAGTCGCCGCGCTCCAGGCGCCGTGCCGAGGTCGACAGGGCCGTGATGGGATTGCTGATGCCGCGAGCCAGCAGCACGCTGACCATCGCGAACACGGCCACGCCGAGCACGGTCAGCCCGAGCAGGATGAGCTGCAGCTGCTGGTAGGGCGCCAGCGCCGCGTCCAGGGAGCGCAGCAGCAGCACGCCCAGCGGTCGCTCGCCGGCGATCAGCGGCACGAAGCGAGCGCGCATGCGCTCACCGGACAGCTCGACGATGCCGTCCGCCGGCGCCGCCCGACCCAGGCCCGCACGCAAGGCGGTGGATGCGTTGCCGTCCAGGTTGTCGACGATGTCCAGCCATTGCCTGGCCGGGGCCTGCAGCAGCACGACGCTCTGCAGTTCGGACAGGGCCTTGAGGTCGTCCAGCACCTCGCGGTCCAGCGCGAAGGCCATCAGCACCCAGCCGACCGGCGCCGGCGTGCGCACCTGGACGGCAACGACCTGATAGACCTGCTCGCCCTGAACGACCAGGGCCGCTCCGTCCTTGTTCTGCACCAACTGGCCCAGGGCCACGCCGAAGGCGGCGGCGCCGTCGCGCGTGGCCGATACCAGCTTCTGCTGGTCGTCGAAGTAGGCGACAACCGAGGCGCCGACGCGCTCGCCCTGGTTGACGAGGGCGTCCTTGATGGTCTCGACCGTGCCCGCCTCGGCCAGCGACAGGCCGACGGTGCTGCGAAAGCCGTAGTCCTTGGCCAGCAGTTCGGCGGCGTCGCGCAGCTTGCCGGCGCGCTGGTCGAGCAGGCGGCGCATCACGCGTTCGCCGGTCTGCAGCTCGGAGGCCAGCGAGTCCTCGGCGTTGTGCGTGATGCTGGCGTGGATGGCGCCGAAGCTGATGAGCTGCACGACCAGCAGCAGCGCCAGGAAGAGGGCGACGATGCGGCCCTCGAGGCGGCGCAGATTCAGCCAGGCTGGCCAGCGCATCTTGCTGTCGTCACTCGCCCAGCGTCAGCACGCTCGTGCCGCCGGCCGCGGGCACCTCGAGCCTGACGCTTTGCAGGGTCGGCGACTTCTGGCCGGCGTGCCAGGCCTTGACCATGTGTTCGCCGGGCGGCAGGTCGAAGGCCACCTGGCCCTTGTCGTCGGTGCGCCCGAAGGTCGGGGTGTCGACAACGACGATGTGGGCGCTCATGCGGTCGTGGATGTTGCAGCCCAGCGTGGCGACCCCGGGCTTGTCGAAGACGACGGGCTCGGCCGGCGTGCCCGAGTAGAGCTTGATGTCGATGACCTTGATCGGCGAGAACGAATAGACGTGGTGCCGCACGGTGTCGAAGTTCGGGAAGTTCACGGCCGTGCCGGTCTGCACGACGAGGAGCTGGGGCGTGAACTGGCGGTCGCGCTGGCCCATCTCGGCCTTGGCCGCCGTCGTCTTGCCGATGCGGCCCTTGACCTCGACGGCGACCGCCGCGTTGGCGACCGGCTGGCCCGTGGGGCCGCGCAGTTGCACGGTGACCGGGACGGCCTGGGCCGCGAACGGGCCCAGCAGGAGAGCGAGCGGAAG
Organism: uncultured Comamonadaceae bacterium; assembly: GCA_966111775.1. Taxonomy (GTDB): domain Bacteria; phylum Pseudomonadota; class Gammaproteobacteria; order Burkholderiales; family Burkholderiaceae_C; genus Pelomonas. Next base: position 3,115 of record CBHWBD010000199.1, read on the forward strand.
GAGGTGGCGATGAGACGTCATGACGGCAGCGGCTGGCGCCCCGACGATAGCCCGAATCGCGCTCGACGCGCAGCCAGAACTGCCCCAGTTTTAACGCTTGCCCGAGAAGAAACGCTGCGGCGCGAAGGCTTCGGGCGGCTGGGCCCGGGTGGTCGCCCAGGCCGTCGCCAGCCGGGCCGTCGCGGCCGCCTGCGTCAGCCCCAGATGGCCGTGGCCGAAGGCGTAGAACAGCCTGTCGTCCGCCGGCGAGGGGCCGATGACGGGCAGGGAGTCCGGCAGCGACGGCCGGCAGCCCATCCACTGCGTGCCGCCTTCGGTGCGCAATCCCGGCAGGAAGCGCCGCGCCTTGGCCAGCATGGCGTCGGCGCGGGCGTAGTTGGGCGGCGCCTCCAGGCCGGCGAACTCCACCGCGCCGCCCACGCGCACGCCGCCGCCAATCGGCGTGACGACAAAGCCATGGCCCGGGAAGGTCAATTGCCGTTGCAGCGCGAAAGCGCCGGATGGCAGCGTGGTGTTGTAGCCGCGTTCGGTCTCGAGCGGGAAGCGCTCGCCCAGGGTGGCGGCCAGGCGGTGCGACCACGGACCGGCACACAGCAGCACGCGCTGGGCCAGCAGCATGGAGCCGTCGCCCAGCTGCAGCATCAGGCCGCGGGATTCGCGCAACAGCGCTTTGCCTTTGGCGCGCACCATGCGTCCGCCGCGTGCGAGGAAGGCCTGGGCCAGGCTGCGGCACAGGTGCAGCGGGTCGTCGACGGTCTGCCAGTGCGGCACGAAGACGCCATGCTTCAGCGCCGGATTCAGGCCCGGCTGCAGGGCGGCCAGGGCCCCGATGCCCTCGAGATTCTGGAAGGCAATGCCATGGGCGGCCCGTTGCGCCCAGCCGGACTGGGAAGCCCGCCACTCGGCTTCGCTGTCGTAGAGGTGGAGGTTGCCGCCTTCATTGACCTGGTCCTCGGCCCCCGCCAGGCGCAGCAGGGCAGGCCACTCGGCGGCCGACATCGCCAGCAGCGCGGCTTGGGCCCGGGTACTGGCGGCTACGCGCGCGGGCTGGCTGGCGCGCCAGAACTTCCACAGCCAGGGCAGCATGGTCGGCGCGTAGCGGGCGCGCAGGCTCAAGGGCCCGAGCGGGTCGAGCAGCCAGCGCGGTGCCTGGCGCAGGATGCCGGGCGAGGCCAGCGGCAGCACGTCGGTGAAGGCGAGGGCGCCGGCATTGCCGCGGCTGGCGCCGGCGGCCAGGTGATCGCGCTCGATCAGCAGCACCTGCTGGCCGGCCGCCTGCAGCCGCAGCGCGCAGGCCAAGCCGACGATGCCGCCGCCGATGACCAGCGTCTGCACCGCGCTCGTGCCGCCCGCCGCCAGCGGCGCCAGGTGCTCCCATTCCCGCTGGCTCAAAGGTGCACCCCTCGCGTGTCCGCGGGCCGCCGCCGGCCGGCGATCAGGCTGCGCAACCGCATCAAAGCGCGGGCAGTTGCGGGCGTGTCGCCAGAGCCTTGTGCACGATGGCTTCGACCTGGGCGCGGCGTTCGCCGGCCAGCGGCTGGCGCGGTGCGCGCACGCGCTCGTTGGACTGGATGGCCAGGGCTTCGGCGAGCTTGATGTTCTGCACCAGATAGGTCGACACATCCAGGTCCAGCAGCGGGCGGAACCAGCGGTAGATGGCCAGGGCCTCGGCCAGGCGGCCGGCCTTGACGAGGCGGTAGACGGCGACAGTCTCGGCCGGGAAGGCCACCACCAGACCGGCCACCCAGCCCTGCACGCCGGCGCACAGGGCCTCGTAGGCCAGGTTGTCGACGCCGGTGAAGACGGCGTAGCGGTCGCCCAGGCGGGTCAGGATCTCGGTGGCGCGGCGGATGTCGTCGCTGCTCTCCTTGACGGCGACGAAGCGGCGGTCGTCGGCCAGCTCCTCCAGCAGGTCGTTGGTGACGTCGACGCGGTATGCGATGCGGTTGGAATAGATCATCACCGGCAGGTCGGCCGCGGCGGCGATGGCGCGCAGGTTGATGGCGGTCTCGCGGGCATCGGTGTGATAGATGGTGCTGGGCACCACCATCAGACCGTCGGCGCCGGCGCGGGCACCGGCCTCGGCGAGGCGGCAGGCCTCACGCGTGCCGGCCTCGGCCACGGTCAGCAGTGCGGGCCTGGAGCCGGTCACTTCCTTGGCCAGGCGGAAGACTTCGAGCCGCTCTTCGTGGCTGAGCATGGGGCCTTCGCCGAGCGAGCCGCAGGCGATCAGGCCGTCGCAGCCGGCCGCCATCTGCAGTGCGAAGCAGCGCTGCATCTCGGCGGCGTCGAGGCTGCCGTCTTCCTTGAACTTGGTGGTGACTGCGGGGATGACGCCTTTCCACATGGTCTTGCTGCTCCGGTTCGGTGGGGATGGATTGGCCTGCAGCATATTGCATATTGGATCCAATTCGCAAATTTGGATCCAATCGGCCGGGCGTCGCGGAGGTCGAGCCACAATGGTGGCCATGCCCTCAAAGCCCCTCACGCTTGCCCGCACCACGCCCGGCCCTTCGGCGTCCGATCAGGTCTACGAGGCCCTGCACCGCGCCATCATCACGGGCCAGTTCAAGGATGGCGAGCCGCTGCGCCAGGAGGAGCTGGCGCGCCAGCTGCACACCAGCCGCATTCCCGTGCGCGAGGCACTGAACCGCCTGGAGCAGCACGGCCTGGTGCAGATCAAGCGGTATCACGGCTACACGGTGGCGGGGCACAGCCGGGCGGAGGTCGAAGAGCTGTGCGCTTTTCGCGCGCTGCTGGAAGGCGAGCTGATCCTGAACGCCGTGCCGCGCCTGAGCGGCGAGGCGCTGGCCGATGCCAAGAAGCGCTGCCAGGCTTTCTCCAAGGAGAGCGACCCGGTGCGCTGGGGCGAGCTGAACCGCGACTTCCACTGCGCCCTCTATGCCGAGGCCGACATGCCGCATCACCTGCATGCCGCGGTCGCGGCGTTGGACCGCACCGAGCGCTATCTCGTCGACCAGCTGCAGCTGACCGATGGCCGCGCCCAGGCCCGAGCCGAGCACCTGGCCATCCTCGAAGCCTGCGTGGCGGGCGACGCCAAGGCCGCGGCGCGCCTCACGCGCCAGCACATCCTCGGCGCCTGCGAACGCTTCTCGGCCTATATGCAGGCGCAGGAAGCGCAGGCCGCGGCGCCGAAGCGACGCGCGCGCAAGGCTTGAGGGGGTTCAGAAACCCCAGCGCATGGGGTCGGTCGGGTCGAACACCACTCGCGCGTCCAGCGTGACGTGAGCGCGGCCGCGGATGAAGGGGTGGATGGCGCCGCCTTCGCCTGCTTCGTAGCGGGCCTCGAAGACCGAGCCGATGACCGACTCCTGGCGCCACACGGCGCCGGGTGCCAGCTCGCCATCGGCGGCCAGGCAGGCCAGCTTGGCGCTGGTGCCGGTGCCGCAGGGCGAGCGGTCATAGGCCGCGCCAGGGCAGAGCACGAAGTTGCGGCCGTGGTTGGCAGCATCGGCGGGCGGGCCCAGCAGCTCGATATGGTCAATCTTGGCACCGTCCGCGCCGGTGATGCCGGTCTGCCGTAACGCGGTGCGTACCTTCAGCGCATAGGCGGTCAGCGGCTGGGTGCGATCGGCTGTGAGAGGCTGGCCGTGGTCGCTGCAGAGAAAGAACCAGTTGCCGCCCCAGGCGATGTCGCCATGGACGGTCTGGCCGTCGTCCAGCTTGACCGCCACCTGCCGCGCCAGGCGATACGACGGCACATTGGCCACCGTCACCGCGCCGTCCTCGTGCAGCGTGGCCTGCACGGGGCCGACCGGCGTGGCCAGGCGCATCAGCCCTGGCTGGATGAGGCCGAGATGGCGCAGCGTCGCGACGACGCCGATGGTGCCGTGGCCGCACATGCCGAGATAGCCGACGTTGTTGAAGAAGATCACACCCCAGTCCTCGCCAGGCTCGCACGGCGTGCACAACCAGGCGCCCACCAGCACCTCGGAGCCGCGCGGCTCCAGGATCAGTGCGCGGCGCCAGGCGTCGTGCTCGTCGCGCAGCCTGGCCAGCCGTTGCGCCATGGAGCCGGAACCGAGGTCGGGCCCGCCGCTGACCAGAACCCGCGTGGGCTCGCCGCCGGTGTGGGAATCGATGATGCGCGCGCTGTCCGTGTTCATCCCAAGCTCGATTGGATCCAATAATTGGATCCAATATACAGGCATTGACTTGCGCGTTCACCCAGGCCGATTCCCAGGTGAGGAAAGTGAAGCTTGCGTGGGTGCCGGGCGGCCACCCGGTGTCGTGGTCAGCGTGAGCTGAGGACGGTGCCGCTCTTGCCGCTGGCTGTTTCGGCCAGCATCAGCGCCAGGCGGCGCAGCGCGGCCCAGGGATCGCTGGGCCAGTCGGGGTGGCGCAGGCCCTTGACGAGGCCATCGCAGATCTGCGCGGCCTGCACCAGGGCACCGGCCTGGGCGGTGTCCAGGCGCGGCGCGATGCGCTCGATGAGGCGCTCCTTGGCGCCCCAGACGCGGGCCTCGCGCATGGCCATGGGCAGCGGGCGGCCGGCGTCGAGCGCGGCGCGCACGCGGGCCAGGGCGCGGGCATCCTCGGCCAGGTTCCAGTGCACGAGGACGGCGGCCTCGCCCTCGGCCTCCAGGCCGTCGAGCATGCGCAGGATGCGCGGTACGGCGCCGGACAGCACGGCCTCGCTGAGCTTGAAGACGTCGAAGCGCGCCACGTCCAGCACGGCGGCCTCGATGTCGGCCAGGGTCAGTTCGCCCTTGGGATGCAGCAGGGCGAGCTTTTGCAGTTCCTGGTGGGCGGCCAGCAGATTGCCTTCGACGCGGTCGGCGAAGAAGGACAGGGCCTTCTGGCCGTCCTCGCCCTCGGGCACGGACTGGCCCTGGGCCTTGAGGCGCTGGGCCAACCAGGCCGGCAGCAGGCGGCGCTCGACGGGCTCGACCCGCAGCGACACGCCGTTGCCGTCCAGGGCCGTGAACCAGGCGCTTGAAAGCTGTGTTTTGTCCAGGCGCGGCAGGGTGACCAGGGTCAGCACATCGTCGGGTGCGGCCTCGGCATAACGTTGCAGCGCCTCGGAGCCATCCTTGCCGGGCTTGCCGCCGGGGATGCGGATTTCGATGAACTGGCGCTCTGAGAACAGGCTCATGGCCTGGGCCGCCGCCATCACCGGGGCCCAGTCGAAATAGGCGCCGGCGACGGTGAAGATCTGGCGTTCGCCAAAGCCCTGGGCCTTGGCCGCGGCGCGGATCTGGTCGGCCGCTTCCTGGGCGAGCAGGGGCTCGTCGCCATGGACGGTGTAGATGCGGGCCAGGCCCTTGCTCAGGTGGGCGTTGAGGCCTTCGGCGCGCAGTTGCATCAGTTCTGGAGCTTGACGGCGGCGAGGCGGCGCATGACCTGGGCGATGGCGTCGGAATGCATGGCGCCGTACAGATTGGCGGCCTCCTGCTCCTTGGCCAGGGCCGTGGTCTCGGTGAAGTTCATGTCGCGCGACAGGCGCAGCTCGACCTTGGGCACCAGCAGTTCGCCGGCGGCCGTCCGGATCAGGTAGTCGAACTGCAGGCGCAGCGACCATTCACGGACCTGGCCGACGCTGGTGGACGCGACGACGGTGCGATCACGGAATTCGCGCAAGGCCTCCAGCACGACCTGGGCGCGCGCCGAATCCTCGACCAGCTGAACCGTGGTGCGCTTGATCTGGCGCTTCAGGCCGGCGGCCAGCGGCGACTCGGGCGGGAAGCCTGTTAGCGCCAGCGTCTGGAAGGACAGCACGGGCTCGTGGCGCAGCTCGAAGCCGCAGCCGGTGAGGGCTGCGGAGCCGAGCAGCAGCAGGTGACGGCGTTGCATCAGACGACGATGTTGACGAGGCGGCCGGGGACGATGACGACCTTCTTGGGCGCCTTGCCTTCGCTGAACTTGGCGAACTCGGGGTTGGCCAGCGCGGCGGCCTCGATGGCCGCCTTGTCGGCAGCCGCCGGCACCTTGACCGCGCCGCGCAGCTTGCCGTTGACCTGCAGCATCAGCTCGATCTCGTCCTGCACCAATGCAGCCTCGTCGACCGTCGGCCAGGGCGCATCGAGCAGGTCGCCGAGTTCGGCGGCAAAGCCGAGGTCCTGCCAGAGCTGGTGAGCGATATGCGGCGTGGCCGGGTAGAGCACGCGCAGCAGCACCGAGAAGCCGTCGCGCACGGCGGCGGCCTGGCCCTCAGCCTTGAAGCCTTCCAACGCATTCAACAGCTTCATCGCCCCGGAGACGACGGTGTTGTACTGCATGCGCTCGTAGTCGTAGCTGACCTGCTTGAGCACGTTGTGCACTTCGCGGCGCAGGGCCTTGCCGTCGCCGCTCAATGCGGCGTAGTCGGTGCCGCCGGTCTTGATGGCATCGGCATGGCGCGCGCCGAAGTTCCACACGCGCTTCAGGAAGCGGTGGGCGCCTTCAACGGCCGCGTCGTTCCACTCCAGCGTCTGCTCCGGCGGCGACGCGAACATGACGAACAGGC
>CBHWBD010000200.1:0-9567 GCA_966111775.1 uncultured Comamonadaceae bacterium
GCCATAGCCCGCGCGCTGATGCTGGACCCGCCGCTGCTGTGCCTGGACGAACCCTCGGCGGGCCTGGACCCGCTGACCTCGGCACGGCTGGACGACCTCATCAAGAAGCTCAAGACCGAAATGGGGCGCGCCATCGTCCTCGTCACCCACGAGCTGGAAAGCCTGTTCGCCGTGGCCGACCGCGTGCTCTTCCTCGACGTCCAGGCGCACACGGCGACCGCGCTCGGGCCGCCGGCAGAACTGCGCGACCACGGGCCCGACGCGGTGCGCGAGTTCCTGACGCGCGGTGCGGCACGGCCCGAAAAGGAAGCCGCATGAAGCGCCGCCGCGCCAGCCCTTTGCTCATCGGCGCCTTCGTCGTCTCGGCCCTCGCGCTGCTGGCCGTCGCCCTGGTCGCCCTGCCAGGCCAGCACTGGTTCAAGCAGCCGGAGCGCGTGGTGATGTTCTTCACGGGCTCGGTGTTCGGGCTGCAGAAGGGCGCGCCGGTGGTGTTCCGGGGCGTTCGCATCGGCGACGTCACCGACATCAGCGTGCACTACGACAGCAAGTCCGACACCTTCGCCATCCCCGTCATCGCCGACCTCGACGCCGATGCGGTGCGCGGCCTGGACGGCCGCATGGGCAACGACGACATCGGCCATGCCCTGCCCACCCTCATCAGGCGCGGCCTGACCGGCCAGCTCGGCACGCAGAGCCTGCTGACTGGCCAGCTCTACATCGACCTGGACTTCCGCACCAAACCGCCCGGCAAGCTGCACGGCGGCTACCGGGGCGACGCCACCGAGATCCCCACCAGCGCCACGGCCTTCCAGGCCCTGAAGGACCAGCTCGAGAGCGTGGACCTGCGCAAGATCGTCGACGACCTCAGCCAGATCGCCAACTCGGCACGCCAGCTGATCGCCGCGCCCGAACTGAAGCAGGGCCTGAAGGACTTTGCCGCCACCGCCACCCACGCGCGCAGCCTGGCCGCACAGCTGGACCGCCGCGCCACGCCGCTGACGCGCAGCGCCGAAAGCGCGATGGCCAGCGTGGACCGCGCCGGCGACAAGGTGTCCCGCGCCGCCGACAAGCTCGGAACCGGCGCCGACCGAGCCAGCGACCTGCTCGACCCCAAGGGCCCGACCGTGCGCGACGTGCAGCGCGCCGTCAATGAGCTGGCCCAGGCCAGCGCCTCGCTGCGTGAAGCCGCCGACAGCGACGGCCCGCTGTTGCAGCAGACCGAGCGCACGATGCGCGAGCTGTCGCAGGCTGCGCGCGCGCTGCGCCAGCTGGCCCGGTCGCTGGATGCGCAGCCGCAGCAGCTGCTGCTCGGCCGCGAGCCCGATGTCCCTCAAGCTGCTGCGCCGGAGCGTGACAAATGACGACGATCGCCATGGACCTGCAACGCCGCGGCCTGCTCATGCTGGCCGCGGCCGCCCTCGCTGGCTGCGCCGCCCGCAACACGCCGCCGCGCCGTCTCTACGGCCTGACGGGCATGCCACCGCTGCCCGCCGACGCCCGGCCCGGCCAGGACGGGCGTGCCTGGGTGCTGAGCCCGCAGAGGGACCTGCCCGACCTGCTGGACCGCGACGAGATCCTGGTCGCCGAAGGCAGCGCCGGCCTGCGCCCCCTGCCCGAGGCCCGTTGGGCCGAGCCCCTGCGCGAAGCGCTGCCGCGGCTGCTGGCCGAAGACCTGTGGCGGCTGCGCCAGCCCTACCCCGTCACGGTCGGCAAGCAGAACACGCCGGAAGGCGAGTCGCTGCGCCTCATCGTGCAGGTGGACGAATGGCTGGCCCGGCCCGACGGCGGCGGCCTGCAGCTGAAGCTGCGCGCCCGCTGGCACTGGCTGCCCCTGCAGGCGCCGCGCGACACCACGCTGCCGGCGCCGGGTTCGGCCGACCTGAGCCTGGCTTGCAGCGCGCAGGCGGATGCGCTGGCCGATGCCCATCGCCGCAGCGTCGTGCTGCTGGCGGCGCGCATCGTCGCGGCGTCGTGAACTGCGGCACGTCCACGTCCCGACAGCTTCAGGCAGACCCTGAGGAGCCGGCTCGGGCGGCGCTGGAACAATCGCGCCCGCAGAGGCGGCTGCCTCGCAGACAAAAGCATCGCGCCCGGGCCGCCTGAGGGCGCCAAGGGAGTGAGTGATGTTGGAGAGCTTGAGGTCCTGGGTCATCCTGCTGGCGTTTCTGGTCGGCGGGCCCTATGTGATGTTCAGCGGCGCGAGCAATTCCCGCGACATCAAGCGGTTGCAGGCCAATGGTCACGAGGCCCTGGCCGCCGTGGAAAGCATCGAATGGCGCAAGAAGCGCAGCGGCTCGGAGAGCGGCTTCCGTGGCCATATCGCCTTCAAGACGGAGTCCGGCAACGTGGTGCGCGCGGAGATCGGCCTGCCGCAGGCCCAGGGCCAGTCCATCAAGGACGGCAAGGCCGAACCCATCGTCAAGGTCCGCTATCTGCCCAACGAACCCAGCGTCGTGCGCCTGGCCGACGAGCAGGACAACTCTAGCGAGACGCGCTGGATCGGCGCCGTGATGTTCCTGATCGGCCTGGGCCTGCTGTGGTGGCGCTGGCGCAAGAACTCGGCCGGTCCGGCCACCGTGGCGGCCTGAGGCGAGCGCCGGCAACGCCGGCCCTCGCCTCACTGAGCTGCGGTCAGACGGGCCGCAAAGGCCTTGTGCACGGCCAGCAAAGCGGCGGCACGTTGGGTCTTCACCTGGATCAGCGCATCCGCCGCCGCCAGCCGCTCCTGCTCGGCATTCAGCAGGGCATAGAAGTCGGTCACGCCGGCTTCGTAGCGCTTCAGGGCCAGTTCGCGCGCCCGCACGGTCGCTTCCGCAGCCGTGGCTTGCGCCGTCGCCTGGAGTTCCGTCTCGCGCAGCGTCGACAGGCTGCCCTGGGCATCCTGCAAGGCCGTCAGCTGGGCTTGCTCGGCACCGGCCACAGCGGCTTCATAGCCAGCCCGGGCCGCGCTCTCTTCGGCCTTGCGCGCGCCGAAGTCCAGGAAGTTCCAGTTCAGGGCCGCAGCCAGGCTGTGGATCTGCGTGCCGCTCTTGAACAGGTCTCCCGCCTTGCCGGCACTCCAGCCGATCTGCCCGGTCAGGCCCAGGCTGGGCCAGCGCGCGGCCCAGGCGACATGGGCGCGTGAGGCGGCGGCCTGGGCGCGCACGGTCGCCGCCTTCACGTCGGGGCGTTGCGCGAGCAGGCCGGCGGGGTCGGGCAGGGTGCCGAGGCTGACGAGACGCGGCTCGGGCATGGCGGGCAGCGGGTCGCTGTCGGCCTTGTCGCAGTCGGCCGGCGGCTGGCCGCGCAGCACGTCGAGCTGCAGCCGGGTCAGGCAGGCGGCATTGCGCAGCGCCGGCACGCTGGCCGAGGTCTGCGCCACCAGGGCTTCGGCACGGGCCTGGTCCAGCGCCGTGCCGCGGCCGGCGCCGACGCGCGCCTTGACGAGGTCGAGCAGCTGGTTCTGCACGACCAGGGTCTCCTTGGCGAGCGCGAGCCGGTGGCCAAGGCCGATGAGCTGGGCCTGCAGGTTCAGCGCCGTGCCGGCCAGGCTGAGCTGGGCGGCATCGCGGTCCAGCGCGGCGCTCTGGGCGTCGTAGCCGGCCGCCTGGGCATTGGCCGAGACGCGCCCCCACAGGTCGACTTCCCAGGCCGCCGTCGCATTGACCCCGTAGCTGGTGAAGTTGTTGAACACGCCCTGGTCATTGGGCGCACGCTGGCGGCTGGCGCTGGCACCGAGGCCGACGGTGGGCAGGCGCTGGGCACCAGCAGCCGTGGCCAGGGCCTCGGCCTGCTTGAGCCGTGCGGCCGAGGCGCGCAGGTCGCGGTTGTTGGCCAACACTTCATCGACGACGCGCTGCAATTGCGCGCTGTCGACAAAGGCCTGCGTCATCGTGGCGGCGCCCGGGTTGGACGCCGGCAGTTGCGCGAATTTCTCAGGTGCCAGGTTGGCCGGGCCCTTGGACAGGCCGGGCGCGGCGCAGCCGACCAGGGCAACGGCCAGGGCGAGAGGGGTCAGACGGGCGAGCATCTCAATGGCCCTCCTTCTTCGTGGGGGCGTCGTCATCGATGCCAGGGTGGAAGGCATGGGCCGAGGCATCGACCTGGGCGCGCAGCGCGGCGGCGCGGGCGCGGCGCTTCTCGGTGCCGGCGCGCAGCAGGCTGTAGAAGACCGGCGTCAGGAAGATGCCGAACAGGGTCACGCCCAGCATGCCGGCGAACACGGCGATGCCCATGGCGCGGCGCATCTCGCTGCCGGCGCCGCTGCCCAGGATCAGCGGGATGACGCCGGCGCAGAAGGCGATGGACGTCATCAGGATGGGGCGCAGACGCAGGCGGCAGGCCTCGATGACGGCCTCGCGGATGCTCTTGCCGTGCTCCTCCAGCTCCTTGGCGAACTCGACGATCAGGATGGCGTTCTTGCACGCCAGGCCGACGAGCACGACCAGGGCCACCTGGGTGAAGATGTTCAGGTCCCCCGCCTGTCCGAAGGGCGGGAAGTGCGACAGCCAGACCCCGAACAGCGCCGACAGGATGCACATCGGCACGATCAGGATGATGGCCAGAGGCAGGCTCCAGCTCTCGTACTGGGCGGCCAGCACGAGGATGACGAGCAGCACGGAGAAGGCCAGCACGGCCGCCAGCGTCGGCACCTCCACGTTCAGCACCGGCACGGTGACGCTGCGCGTCAGGCGGTCCTGGTAGCTGAGCTCGGTGAACTCGTAGCCGAAGCCGCGCGGCAACGTCTTCAGCAGGCGCTCGATCTCGGCCTCGGCCTGGCCCGACGAGAAGCCGGGCTTGGGCGCGCCGTTGATGTCGGCCGACGGGAAGCCGTTGTAGCGCGTCACACGGGTCGGGCCGAAGGTCGGCTCGACGCTCATCAGCGAGCCCAGCGGCACCATCTCGCCGCTGCCGTTGCGGGTCTGCAGCTGGGTGATGTCCTCGGCCTTGGCGCGGAAGGGCGCGTCGGCCTGCACGATGACCTGGTAGGTCTTGCCGAACTTGGTGAAGTCGTTGACGTAGAGCGAACCGAGGTTGATCTGCAGCGTGTCGTAGATGGACGCCAGCGGCACGCCCATCTGCTTGGCCTTGGTGCGGTCGACGTTGGCGAACAGCTGCGGCACGTTGATGTCGTAGTTGGAATACGGCGTGCCGATGGAGGTGTTCTGGTTGCCATAGACCTGGCCCAGCGTGCCCCAGACGGCGCCGTACAGGGCCTGCTCGCCCTGGCTGCTGCGGTCCTGCACCTGCACCTTGAAGCCGCCGGCGATGCCCAGGCCGTCGACCGGCGGCGGCGGCACGACGAACATGCGCGCGCCCTGGATCTGCTGGATGGCGCCATTGACCTTGCCGAGGATGGCTTCCTTGCTGAGGTCGTGCGAGGTGCGCTTCTCGAAGTCCTCGAGGCCGAAGAAGACGATGCCCTCGTTGGGCGCGGCCGAGAAGCCGGCGCCCGACAGGCCGGGGAAGGCCACCGAGTCCTTGATGCCGGGCACCTTGAGCGCGATCTCGCTCATGCGGCGGATGACTTCCTCGGTGCGGTCCAGGCTGGCGCCGGCCGGCAGCTGGGCGATGCCGATCAGGTACTGCTTGTCCGGCGCGGGCACGAAGCCGCTGGGGATGCGCGTCAGCAGCAGCACGGTGGCCCCCAGCAGCAGCGCGTAGACGATCAGGGCCGCCGACTTGCGCTTCAGGATGCCCGTCACGCCGCGGCTGTAGCCCTCCGAGCGGCGATGGAAGAAGCGGTTGAACCAGTTGAAGAAGCGGCCGAAGACCTTGTCCATGCCGCGCGTCAGCGCGTCCTTGGGCGCGTCATGCGGGCGCAGCAGGATGGCGGCGAGGGCCGGCGACAGGGTCAGCGAGTTGAAGGCCGAGATCACCGTCGAGATGGCGATGGTCACGGCGAACTGCTTGTAGAACTGGCCCGACAGGCCGGGCACCAGCGTCAGCGGGATGAAGACCGCGCACAGCACCAGGGCGATGGCGATGATGGGGCCCGAGACCTCCTGCATGGCCTTGACGGTCGCCGCGTGCGGCGTGAGGCCGTCCTGGATGTTGCGCTCGACGTTCTCGACCACCACGATGGCGTCGTCCACCACGATGCCGATGGCCAGCACCAGGCCGAACAGCGTCAGCGTGTTGATGGAGAAGCCCAGCAGCAGCAGCACGGCGAAGGTGCCGATGATGGACACCGGCACGGCCACCAGCGGGATGATGGAGGCGCGCCAGGTCTGCAGGAAGATGATGACGACCAGCACCACCAGGGCCACGGCCTCGAACAGCGTGTGCACGACCTTTTCGATGGAGGTCTGCACGAAGCGCGTCGGGTCGTAGACGATGTCGTAGTCCACGCCCTTGGGGAAGCTGGGCTTGAGCCTCTCCATGGTCTTGCGCACGTTGTCCGAGATGGCTAGGGCGTTGGAGCCCGGCGCCTGGAAGATGGCGATGGCCGCGGCTTCCTTGTTGTTCAGCAGGCTGCGCAGCGCGTAGGTGTTGGCGCTGATCTCGACACGGCCGAGGTCCTTCACGCGCACCATGGCGCCCGTCTTGGGCTCGCTGCGCACGATGATGTTGCTGAACTCCTCCTCGCTGGCCAGGCGCCCCTGGGCGTTGATGGACAGCTGGAAGTCGGTGTTCTTGGGCGACGGCGAGGCGCCGACGACGCCGGCCGCGACCTGCGTGTTCTGTTCGCGGATCGCGCCGACGACGTCGGACGCCGTCAGGTTGCGGGCGGCCAGCTTCTGCGGGTCCAGCCAGATGCGCATCGCGTAGTCACCGGCACCAAAGCTCAGCACCGAGCCCATGCCGGGAACGCGCAGCAGGTCGTCACGCACATTCAGCGTGCCGTAGTTGCGCAGATAGAGGGCGTCGCGCGAGTTGTCGGGGCTGACCAGGTGGACCACCATGGTCAGGTTGGACGCGGCCTTCTCGGTCGTCACGCCGATCTGGCGCACGATGTCGGGCAGGCGCGGCAGCGCGCGGTTGATGCGGTTCTGCACCGCCGTCTCGGCGGCTTCCGGGTGGGTGCCGATCTTGAAGGTGACGGTCAGCGTCATGCCGCCGTCGCCGGTGGCCTGGCTGTCGAAGTAGAGGACGTTCTCGAGGCCGTTGATCTGCTCCTCGAGCGGCGTGGCCACCGTCTCGGAGATCACGCGCGGGTTGGCGCCGGGGTACTGGGCGCGCACGACGACCTGGGGCGGCGCGACCTCGGGGTATTCCGAGATCGGCAGTAGCGGGATGGCCAGCGCGCCGATCAGGAAGATGAAGAGGGACAACACGGTCGCGAAGCGCGGCCGGTCGATGAAGAAGCGTGAGATGTCCATGGGCTACCGCCTTGGGATTACTTCGAGGCGGCGGAAGCCGGAGCAGCGGCAGGCGCGGGCGCTGCGCCCGGCGGCGCGGCGGGAATGGGCATGCCCTTGTCGTCGACCTTCAGCACCTGCGGCGTGACCGGCGCACCAGGGAAGGCGCGCAGCAGGCCGTCGACGATGACCAGCTCGCCGGCCTTGACGCCGTCGACGACGCGCATGCCGTCGACCAGGGCGCCCGGCGTGACGGGGCGCGGCTGGACGATGTTGTTGGGCCCGACGATGAGGACGATCTTGCGGGTCTGGTCGGTCGAGATGGCGCGGTCGGGCACGACGACGGCGTTGTAGCTGCCGCTGCCGATCAGCTTGATGCGGGCGAACAGGCCGGGCGTGAACAGGCCCTGCTTGTTGTCGAACACGGCACGGCCGCGGATGGAGGCGGTGGCCGGGTTCAGGCGGTTGTCGACAAAATCCATCTTGCCGGTGTGCGGATAGCCCTGCTCGTTGGACAGGCCCATCTGCACCGCATTGGGCGTGTCGCGCGACGAAGGGCGGCTGCCGTCGCGGGCAGCACGCATGTATTTCAGATAGGTCGCCTCGCTGGCGTCGAAGTAGGCATAGACCTTGTCGCTGGAAACGACGGTGGTCAGCACCGGATCGCCGACGCCGACGAGGTTGCCCGGCGTCACGTTGGCGCGCGAGGTACGGCCGCTGACGGGGGCGGTGATGCTGGCGTATTCGACATTCAGCTTGGACTGCACCAGGGCGGCCTCGGCGGCCTTCTGGTTGGCCTCGGCCGAGCGCAGGGCCGAACGCAGCTGGTCGATCTCCTGCTGGCTGACGGCGTTGATGCTGATCAGCTTCTCGGAGCGGGCCAGGTCGGCCTTGGCCAGTTCGGCTTGCGTCTTGGCGGCGGCGATCTGGGCTTCGACACGGGCGACGTCGGCCTTGAAGGCGCGGGCGTCGATGCTGAACAGCGCTTCGCCCTTCTTCACCAACTGGCCTTCCTTGAAGCGCACCGCCTCGACGGTGCCGGCGACGCGGGAGCGCACGTCGACGGTGTCCGGCGCCTCCAGGCGGGCGGTGAATTCGTCGAATTCCTGCACCTCGCGCTGGGTGGCGGGCGCCACCGACACCGGAGGCGGGCCGCCATGGCCGCCGGGGCCACCAGCACCGTCCGGCTTCTGGCCGCAGGCGGCGAGCAGGGCGATGAGGACGGGGGACAGGGTCAGCGCCAGATTCTTCTTGGACATGGGGGGCTCCGAATGCAAGCCGGCGACTGTAAGCACATCGCCCCCCACAACGTCACCCCGAACCTGAAAGCCCGTTCAGGCTGCTGACATTCCTTGTCAACAGCCCGGAACTGTGAACAAAAAAGCCGCCCGGCACGGGCCGGGCGGCTTTTTCGGTACGCACAGGTTTCATGACCTGTTGAAGTCGCTAATCAATGGACTCCATGCATCCATTTCTTCATCAGCGGCGTCAGGGCCATCAGAACGACGCCGGCGCCGATGGGGATGATGGTGAAGATCAGGAAGAACACCGACATCGAGTACTGGCTGGAGACCTGGTCGATGAAGGCGCCGGTGGAGCCGGCGAGCTTGTTGGCGATGGCGGTGTTCAGGAACCAGACGCCGAACATCAGGCCCAGCAGGCGGGTCGGCGCCAGCTTGGAGATATACGACAGGCCGACCGGCGACAGGCACAGCTCGCCCATAGTGTGGAAGAGATAGGCCACGCTCAGATACATCATGCTGACCTGGGCCGTCTTGGCGCCCTGCGGGATGCCGGCCGAGCCATAGGACAGCACGGCGAAGCCCAGGCCCAGCAGCACCAGGCCGACGCCGAACTTAACCGGGCCGGACGGGTTCCAGTGCTTCTCCCACAGCTTGGAGAACAGCGGCGCCAGCACGACGATGAAAAGGCTGTTCAGCACGCTGAACCAGGTCGCCGGCACCTCGCTCTGGTCCATGGCGAACTCGCGGCCCAGCATCCACAGGCACAGGCCCCAGATGATGGCGAAGGCGACGGCCAGCGACAGATTGGCCATGGCGACCTCGCCGCGCGTGGAGTGATAGAGCTTGAACAGCAGCCAGGACAGGATGGCCGCCGGGATCAGCGTCATCGCCGTGTTGAGGATCTTGAAGGCGAAACCGGCGGTGCCGACCAGCGTGCGGTCGGTGTAGTCGGCCGCGAAGATGGTCATGGAGCCGCCGGCCTGCTCGAAGGCGAACCAGAAGAAGATCGTGAAGAAGGAGAACACGACGATGGCCTTCAGGCG
>CBHWBD010000201.1:0-9510 GCA_966111775.1 uncultured Comamonadaceae bacterium
GGTTGTCGGTGCGGGTGTACATGCCCGGCCGCTGCTTGACGGGTTCCAGGCCCTTCAGAACGCGGATGGAGGCTTCGCCATACTCGGCAGGTTTGGCGGCGGGAGTGACGGGGGGACGGCTCGACATAGGGGCGGGATTCTAAGAAGTAGGATTCGCGGCCCTCGAACCCCGAGTCCTGCCGCTTGAGATTCCTGATCGCTTGCTTGGGTTTTACCTGTATTTTTTCACAGGCCCAAACCCCTCCGCCTCCGCAGCAGCCCTACCAGGCCAGCGCCCCGCTGTCCTGGGAGCTGAAGAACGCCCGCTGGTTTGACGGCCGCCAGATCCAGCGCGGCAACCTGTACGTCGAGAACGGCGTCTTCGTCGCCAAGAAGCCGGCCAAGGTCAACCGCAAGATGGACATGCGCGGCCAGGTCCTCATAGCCCCGCTGGCCGAAGCCCACAACCACAACCTGCAGACGCCCTGGGGCTGGGGCCAGTTCGCCGACAAATACATCGACGAAGGCGTGTTCTATGCCGCCATGCTCTGCGGCGACCCGACCGGCGTCGCCGAGGTCAAGCCGCTGGCGGCCACGCCGGCCGCGCCCGACGTCAGCTTCGTGACCGCCTGCATCACCTCGCCCGACGGCTACCCCCTGGCCGCCGTGCTGCCGGAGCCCAGCGCCGAGGCCGCTGCGGCCCAGAACCAGATCGTGCTGGTCGACAGCCCCGAGCAGGCCATCGCGCAGTGGCCGGCCATCAAGGCCCGCGGCGGCGCCTGGCTGCGCATCGTGCTGGCCCACAGCGAGAGGCCGGAGCTGAGACAGCAGCCCGCCATGTTCGGCCGCCTGGGCCTGAGGCCCGACACGGCGGCCGAGCTGACACGCCTGGCCCATGCCGAAGGCCGCCGGGTCGTCGCCCATGTCGAGACGGCCGCCGATTTCGATGCGGCCCTGGCCGCCGGCGTCGACGCCATCGCCCACCTGCCAGGCTACGCCAACACGATCGACGAGGCGCCCGACAGCTTCTCGATCAGCGAGGCGGCGGCCACCCGCGCCGCGCGCCAGCACACCGCCGTCATCACGACGACCGCGGCCACCGCCCTCTTCAAGCTCGACGCCGCACCGCTGGCAGCGATGCGCGAGGTCCAGCGCGCCAACCTGGCACGCCTGCAGGCGGCCGGCGTGCCGCTGCTGGTCGGCTCCGACGTCTTCATCGCCACCGCCCGGGCCGAGCTGCACGCGCTGGACGAGCTGGGCCTGGACCGCGCCACGCTGCTGCGCCTGGCCACGCAGGACACGCCGCGGGCCCTCTTCCCGGGCCGCAAACTGGGCTGCTTCGAGCCGGGCTGCGAGGCCAGCTTCCTGGTGCTGGGCAGCGACCCGCTGGCCGACCTGGCGCAGGTCGACACGCCGATGCTGCGCGTCAAGCAGGGCCGGCTGCTGACCCGCCTGGCGGATGTGGCCGCCTCCAGTTCGCAGGCCAGCACCTCGACCGCCGACCCGCCGAAGAAGGCCGCCGGCAAGAAAAAGGCCGCCACCGGCAAAGCCAAGACGTCCAGCAAGGCCAAGCGGCAGTGACTACATTCGCCCCATGAATACCCCCCGTCCCACCGCCACCGGACTGTCGGTCCAGCAGGTGCTGCTCTGCGGCGCCCTCATCGTCACGATGTCGATGGGCATCCGCCACGGCTTCGGCTTCTGGCTGCAGCCCATCATCACGGAGCGGGGCTGGACGCGTGAGACCTTCTCCTTCGCCATGGCCGTGCAGAACCTGGCCTGGGGTGCGGCCGGCCCGATTGCCGGCATGCTGGCCGACCGCTTCGGCGCCTGGAAGGTGCTGGTCGCCGGCGGACTGATGTATGCGCTGGGCCTGCTGTTGATGGCCGTGTCGGCCCGGCCGCTGACCTTCACCCTCAGCGCCGGCATCCTGATCGGCATCGCCCAGTCGGGCTCGACCTATGCCGTCATCTACGGCGTGCTGGGCCGCACGGTGTCGCCCGAGAAGCGTTCGTGGGCCTTTGGCGTGGCCGCCGCGGCGGGCTCCTTCGGCCAGTTCGTCATGATCCCTGTCGAGACCTGGCTGATCGGCCACCTCGGCTGGCAGGGTGCGCTGTGGCTGCTGGCCGGCGCGGCCCTGCTCATCGTGCCCCTGGCCCTGGGCGTGCGCGAGCGCAATCTGGCGGCATCGACAGCGGGCCACCAGAGCATCGCCCAGGCCCTGCGCGAGGCCTTCGGCTACCGCAGCTTCCAGCTGCTGATGCTGGGCTACTTCGTCTGCGGCTTCCAGGTCGTCTTCATCGGCGTGCACCTGCCGAGTTATCTGAAGGACCATGGGCTGGGCATCGGCGTGTCCACCGGCGCCCTGATGCTGATCGGCCTGTTCAACATCTTCGGCACCTATGCCGCCGGCATGCTGGGCCAGCGTTTCCCCAAGCGCTATCTGCTGTCGGCCATCTACGGCCTGCGCGCCGTGGCCATCGTCACCTTCATCTCGGTGCCGCTGACGCCTCTGAGCGTCTACGTCTTCGCCGCCGTCATCGGCTTCCTGTGGCTGTCCACGGTGCCGCCGACCAATGCCGTCGTCGCGCAGATCTTCGGCGCCCAGCATCTGTCCATGCTGGGTGGCTTCGTCTTCTTCAGCCACCAGATCGGCAGCTTCCTGGGCGTCTGGCTGGGCGGCAAGCTCTATGACGCCACCGGCAGCTACGACGTCGTCTGGTGGCTGGCGGTGGCGCTGGGCGTGATGGCCATGCTGGCCAATCTGCCCGTCCGCGAGGCGCCCATCCTGAGGGCGCAGCCGGCATGAAAGCGCGCCGCTGGCTCGGAGCAAGCCTGGTCATCGCCGTGCTCGCCGTGACGGCGCTGGCGTATCGCCATCCTGCCGTCATGGTGCAGCTCAGCGAACAGATCTGGGCCTGCTTCGGATGAGCGGCTCGCCTTCGGCCTGGTTGCAGCGTTTTGCGCCGACGCCGCCCGGGACGGCTCTGGACGTCGCCTGCGGTTCGGGCCGCAATCTGCGCTGGCTGGCGGACGCCGGCTGGCAGGTCACCGGCGTGGACCGTGACGCCGCAGCCACGGCAGCGCTGCAAAGCCTTGCAAAGATCGTCGATGCCGACATCGAGAACGGACCCTGGCCCTTCCCGCAGCAGCAGTTCGACCTCGTCGTCGTCTGCAACTACCTGTGGCGGCCGCTGCTCGACGACATCCGCGCCGCCGTCAAACCCGGCGGCTGGCTGATCTGGGAGACCTTTGCCGACGGCCAGCAGACCATCGGCCGCCCGGCGCGCCCCGACTTTCTGCTGCAGCGGGGCGAGCTGCTTCGCGTCTGCGCGGGCTGGCGCATCGTGGCTTACGAAGACCTGTTCGAGGCAGGCGTCAACCCGAGATTCGTGCAGCGCGTTGCGGCCGTCCGGCCATCGCCGGCAGCCTAAAATCGACAGATTCCTTCAGACAGTCCCACCATGAAGCCCATCCTTGGCAGCATCGTCGCCCTCGTCACCCCGATGAACGAGGACGGCAGCATCGACTACCCCGCCCTGCGCCGCCTGATCGACTGGCATGTCGAGTCCGGCACGGCCTGCGTCGGCGTCGTCGGCACGACCGGCGAATCACCCACGGTCAGCATGGAAGAGAACCGCGAAATCATTCGCGTCGCGGTCGAGCATGCCAAGGGCCGCATTCCCATCCTGGCCGGCACCGGCGCCAATTCCACCGCCGAGGCCATCGAGCTGAGCCGCTATGCCAAGGAAGTCGGCGCGGACTGCACCCTGTCCGTCGTGCCCTACTACAACAAGCCCTCGCAGGAAGGCATCTACCAGCACTTCAAGGCCATTGCCGAGGCCGTGGACATCCCCATGATGCTCTACAACGTGCCGGGCCGCACCGTCGCCGATATGGCGCCCGAGACCACGCTGCGCTGCGCCGGCCTGCGCGGTGTCTTCGGCATCAAGGAGGCCACCGGCAACATCGAGCGTGCCGCCTTCCTGATCAAGCATGCGCCCCAGGGCTTCCACGTCTACTCGGGCGACGACGGCACGGCCGTCGCGCTGATGCTGCTCGGCGGCCACGGCAATGTCAGCGTGACGGCCAATGTCGCCCCGCGCGAGATGGCCGAGCTGTGCCGCCTGGCCATCGATGGCAATGCCATCGAAGCCCGCAAGGTCCACCTGAAGCTGCTCGGCCTGCACAAGCAACTGTTCTGCGAACCCAGCCCCGGCCCCGCCAAGTGGGCCCTGTCCCGCCTGGGCCGCTGCGGCGCTGCGCTGCGCCTGCCGATCACGCCGCTGACGGCTGCCGGCCAGGCCAGTGTCGGCCAGGCGATGGTCGAAGCCGGATTGCTCTGAAGGCTCTGGTCTAATGCGCGGCTGCGCCGGCCTTGTCCGGCGTTCTAGTTCCCCGGAGATTTCCAGCGTGATGTCTGTTTCCTCGCTCCGCCCCACGGCGACCCGTCTGGCCTGCACGGCCTTTGTCCTGTCGCTCGCTGGTTGCAGCACCATCGACAGCATGTTCTCGACGGACAAGGTCGACTACAAGGCGGCCTCGCGCCAGACCCAGGGCCTGGACGTTCCGCCCGACCTGACCCAGCTCGCCAAGGACAACCGTGCCCAGGTGCAGGGCGGCTCGATCACGGCGTCTGCCCTGTCCGCCGTCAAGCCGGCCAACTCCACCAACGCCCAGTCCCTGGTGGCCGGCAGCGTGGCCGCCAATGCCACCGGCGACGTGCGCCTGGAGCGCAGCGGCACCGACCGCTGGTTGCACACCTCGGCCACGCCCGAGCAGCTCTGGCCGCAGATCCGCACGTTCTGGCAGGAGCGCGGCCTGGATGTCGTCAAGGAGCAGCCCGAGATCGGCACCATGGAAACCAACTGGGGCGAGAACCGCGCCAAGCTGCCGCAGGACTTCATCCGCTCCACCATCGGCAAGGTCTTCGACGGCCTGTACTCCACCGGTGAGCGCGACATGTACCGCACCCGCGTCGAGCGCAGCGCGACGGGCACCGATATCTTCATCAGCCACCGCGGCATGCAGGAGGTCTACACCTCCCAGGGCCGCGATTCCACCGCCTGGCAGAACCGCCCGGCCGACCCCTATCTCGAAGCCGAGATGCTGTCGCGCCTGATGCTCAAGCTCGGCGGCAAGGAAGACGCGGCCAAAGCGGTTGTTGCCGACGCCGGCTCGCCTGCAGCGGCCACCACGCCCAGTTCCATGCGCGTGGGTGGCGAGGGCCAGACCGCCCGCCGTCCGCTGTCCGAGGTGCCCGACAGTCTCAGCGTCAACGACGGCTTTGACCGCGCTTGGCGCCGTGTCGGCCTGTCGCTGGACCGCCATGGCTTCACCATCGAGGACCGCGACCGCGCGGCCGGCCTGTTCTACCTGCGCTACGCCGACCCTGAGAAGGCCGGCCAGGACGAGCCCAACTTCTTCCAGCGTCTGTTCGGCGCCAAGGCCTCGACGCCAGTTCGCTACCGCGTCTCGGTCAAGGCCGACGGCGTCAAGAGCACGGTGCGCATCCTGGACGATCGTGGCCAGGCCATCTCTGACGACAATGCCAAGCGCATCCTCAGCTTGCTGATGGACGACCTGAAGTAAGGCCTCCTTCTCCCGAGAAAGTCCTGCCGTGATGCGCTTTTGCAGCCTCGGCAGCGGCAGCGGCGGCAATGCCACGCTGATCGAAGCCAGCCAGGGCATCACGAGCAGCCGCCTGCTCGTCGATGCCGGCTTCAGCGTGCGTGAACTCGTCAAACGCCTCGACCGCGCCGGCTGCGAGCCCGAGGACGTCGACGCGATCTTCATCACCCACGAGCATGGCGACCACATCGGTTGCGCGCTGGCCTTTGCCATGCGCTACCGCCGGCCGCTCATCATGAGCCGCGGTACCTGGCGGGCAGTTGGCAGCGCCGACTTCGACCCGGCCCTGCTTCGCATCGCAAAAGACGGCGACACGATGCCGCTGGGCGACATGGCGCTGAGGCCCTTCGCCGTGCCGCATGACGCCAACGAGCCGCTGCAACTGGTGCTGGACGACGGCGCGCTGCGGCTGGGCATCGTCACCGACCTGGGATGCGCGCCCGCGGACGTTTCCCAAGCCCTGGCGGGCTGCCAGGCGCTCTTGCTGGAGTGCAATCACGACGAAGGCATGCTGCGCAGCGGGCCGTATCACCCGGCGCTGAAGAAGCGCATCCTGGGCAGCCACGGCCATCTGTCGAACACCGCAGCGGCCGACCTGCTGTCGCGCTGCCTGCACGGGGGGCTGAAGACCATCGCGGCGGCCCACCTCAGTGAGCACAACAACACGCCCGAACTGGCGCGCCAGGCCCTGTCCCAAACCCTGGGCGATGCTCAGTCAGATATTCGCATCGCCCATCCCAAGCTGGGCCTGGACTGGATGGTCCTGAGCTGAGCGGTCCAGCCAAGTCATCCAGGCAAAGTTTTGTAACCGCGCCTGCAATGACCGTCAAAACGTCGCAAAAAAAAAAAAAGCCGCCGCTGCTTGCGCTGCGACGGCTCTTTCCGTGGGGACGAAGCTATTACTTCGAAGCAGCGGACGCGCCAGCGTCAGCAGCGGCCGAAGCACCAGCATCAACAGCGCTGGCAGCAGCCGAGGCAGCTTCCGAAGCGGCCGGGGCCGGAGCGACGACGGGGGCCGGGGCCTCAACCTTGGGTTCTTCCTTCTTGCTGCAGGCGGTCAGAGCAACGGCAGCCAGCAGGGAAGCCAACAGGATCGACTTATTCATTACTTGTCCTCAAACGTTTAAACGACGGTGCACACCATAACTTTGGGGTCGTGCGCCAGTGCTTTTTGCACACTGACTGCCGACCCCGACAGAACAAGACGCGGAAAACCTCGAGCGCTTCCCTCGCCTAGCCAGTGATTATAGGGGTTTGCATGTCGCTAACGCTCACAACCCCAAAGTCGTCGGCGCAAATGAATCGCTGGAACGTTGTGCCAGGGCATCAAACCATTCCAGTCCGCGCAGGCGCTGGCCCGCATCCAGGCTGACTTCGCCGCGCCATAGATGACGGTCGAACAATCGCAGGGTCACGCTGGACTCCGGACCGACAGCCAGCAGCAAGCTCTCCGGCGCAGCTTCCAGCCTCAGCTCGGGCTCGACGGCCCGGGCCGCGACGCAATGCGCGAAGTCGCGACGCCAACGCACGAAGCGCGGGTGGCGACGCTGGACGTCGTCGTATTGCAGGGCCAGCAGATGCAATTGGCGGCCATGACGGGCCCAAGCCGCCAGGGCGGTCAGCGCACCGGCGTCGGACAGCGGCCACTCCTCGAAGCTGGCATCCCAGGCGTGCAGTTCGCGGCAGCCCTGCTCGGCGGCCCAGGCCAGGGTCTCGACGACCAGGCGCTGGAACTCGGCGCGGCCGGCAAAGTTTTGTGCGTTCATGGCGTCATCGGCTGAAGCCAGCCGTCCTCGGTCCATTGATCCAGGAGTTCACGCGCATCGGGCGACAGGCGGGCGACTTCGCCGGCGCTGAGCATGCGGTGGTCCGCCAGGCTGCGCATCAGCGCGGCGTCACGGCCGCCGGCGCGGAAGCTCTCGCCGTTCAGGAAGACATGGGCTGCGTCGTAGAGCATGCGGCTGCGGCGGTCCAGCGCGGCGCCCTGCCCGTCCGCCAGCGGCTCGCCCGGCTCGAACCAGACGGTGGCCTTGGGCTCCGTCAGGGCTTCGCCCAGGGCCCGCTCCAGCGCCTGGGGACGCTGCACCGCGGCCTCGACGGCCCGGCGGGCGAAATCCAGCAGCGCGGCGGGCACGCGGGCGGGTTCGGTGCTCGCCTCCTGGCGCGGGTCGGCATAAAGGCGGCTGGCGCTGTCGACATCGTCCAGCAGCCGCGGCAGCAATTCGGCCGCCATGCCTTCGACGCTGGAGGCGCGAAAGCCGACCGAGCCCGTGATGCAGCCGGCGCCAACGGCGACGCCGTCGTGCGCCCAACCCGGCGGCAGATAGAGCATGTCGCCCGGCTCCAGCACGAACTCCTCTTCGGCCTTGAAGTTGGCAATGATCTTCAGCGGCACGTCGTCGCGCAGCACCGCGTCGCGCTGGGCGCCGATGCGCCAACGGCGGCGGCCGGCAAGCTGGATCAGGAAGACGTCATAGGAATCGAAATGCGGGCCGACGCCGCCGCCATCGCTGGCGACGGACAGCATCAGGTCGTCCAGGCGCGCGTCGGGCACGAAGCGGAACAGGTCCAGCAGGGCACGCGCCTCGGCCAGGTGCTGGTCCAGCCCCTGCACCAGCAGCGTCCAACCCGGCTTGCTCATGGCCGGCAGGCGGGCGATGGGGCCCTGCTTGAGCTTCCAGTCGCCATCGAAGGCCGTGACGAGGCGGGACTCGACGTCGTCACGCGCGGCCAGCGCGGCGAGCTCCTTCAGCGACGCGGGCGGTGCGACATCGGCAAAGGCCTGGCGTACCAGCAGGGGCTTTTTCTGCCAATGCTTGCGCATGAACTGCGCCGGGCTGAGGCCGGCGAGCATGGGGGTGGGGAGGGCAATCTGCATGCGGCCATTGTGCCGAGGGCGGTGTGGGAAAATTGCCGCCATGCAAGTGACCCGCCCCTGTGTCGTCTCCCTGCGCTGGAGACTCGAAGATGCCCAGGGCCAGCTCATCGACGAGCTGGCCGAACCCATGGAATTCCTGTTTGGCGGCGAGGACCTGTTCGCCAAGGTCGAGGCCGCGCTGGAAGGCCAGGAAGTCGGCTTCCAGGCCGACCTTGCGCTGCAGCCCGAAGAGGCCTTCGGCGACTACGACTCCAACCTGGTCTGCTTCGAGGCGCGCGGCCTGTTCCCGTCAGATGTCGAGCCCGGCATGCAGTTCGAAGGCATGCCCGAAGGCGCCGTGACCGAAGGCATGCCCGAGGATGCGGTCTACACGGTCACCGAGGTCTACCCCGAGCATGTGGTGCTGGACGGCAACCACCCGCTGGCAGGCATCGGCCTGCGCATGCACCTGACGCTGCTGGACGTGCGCGCGGCCACCGAGCAGGAGGTCCAGGCTGGCTCGGTCGGCGAGCCCATCTTCATGGTGCAGACCGGCGCACCGCCGGACGAGCAGCTTCATTGATTGCGGGACGGACCTCGCGCAGCGAGCTCTGTCCTCAAATGATTCAGAAACTGAATTCAGCTCTTGCCGGTGGAGCCGAAGCCCCCGGCGCCGCGATCGGACGCGTCGAAGCTGTTCACGCGGCGGAAGGTCGCCTGCACGACCGGCACGATGACCAGCTGGGCGATGCGCTCGAAGGGCTGGATGGTGAACTCGGTCTGGCCGCGGTTCCAGCAGCTGACCATCAGCTGGCCCTGGTAGTCGCTGTCGATGAGGCCGACGAGGTTGCCCAGCACGATGCCGTGCTTGTGGCCCAGGCCCGAGCGCGGCAGGATGATGGCGGCAAGGCCGGGGTCGGCGATGTGAATGGCCAGACCCGTCGGGATCAGCGTCGTCTGACCCGGGGCCAGCACGATGGCCTCATCGAGGCAGGCGCGCAGGTCGAGGCCGGCGCTGCCGGGCGTGGCGTAGGCGGGGATCT
>CBHWBD010000202.1:0-9492 GCA_966111775.1 uncultured Comamonadaceae bacterium
CCGCTGACCTCTTGCATGCCATGCAAGCGCTCTCCCAGCTGAGCTATACCCCCGTGTTTTCGATTCTGTCTCAAACTTTCGTCTTTGACTTCTTCGTTAACAGCGCTGTTCAAGCGAGACCAAGAGTATATGACGAAATTCAGAGGCTTTGCAAGCGATCGAGAACTTTTTTCTTGTCGAAGTGCTCGAGCACCGCATCCAGGCTCGGAGTTTGCGCACGACCGCACACCAGCACGCGCACCGGCACGGCCAGCTGGGGCATCTTCAAACCGACGGCGGCCAAGGTCTCCTTGAGGGCCTGCTGGATGCTGGCCTTGCTCCAGTCGCTCAAGGCGGACAGGCGCTGAGACAGCTCGGCCAGCGCGGGGCGCACCGCATCGGTGATGTGCGTCGCCAGATCCTCTGCGGAAGGCATGACGGGGACGAAATACATCGCCAGCCAATCGGCCAGGGCCGCCACCGTCGCGCAGCGATCCTTGAACAGGCCGACCTTGGGCTGGATCTGCTCGACCGTCGCGGCAATGCCCCGGCCCGCCAGCTGCTCGACCACCAGGCCCGCCAGACGCGCCTCGTCGATCTGCTTCACATAATGGCCATTGACCCAGTCCAGCTTGGCCGGATCCCATTGGGCCGGGCTCTTGGACAGGTGGGAGCCGTCGAACCAGCTCACCATCTGCTCGGCCGAGAACAGCTCGTCGTCGCCATGGCTCCAGCCCAGGCGGGCCAGGTAGTTCAGCATGCCTTCGGGCAGATAGCCGTTGGCGGCGTAGTCCATCACGCTGACGGCGCCGCGGCGCTTGGACAACTTCAGGCCGTCGTCGCCCAGGATGATGGGCAGGTGGCCGAAGGACGGCAGCGGCGCGCCCAGGGCTTTGAAGATGTTGATCTGCCAGGGCGTGTTGTTGACATGCTCGTCGCCGCGGAAGACATGGCTGATGCGCATGTCCCAGTCGTCGACGACGACGGCGAAGTTGTAGGTCGGCACGCCCGGCGCGTCCTCAGGTGCGCCATCCGATGGCGCGCGCGCAATGATGAGGTCATCGATCTCGCGGTTGTTGATGGTGATCGGGCCCTTGACCACATCGTTCCAGGTCACGTCGCCTTCGATGGGGTTGGCGAAGCGGACCACGGGCTTCACACCTTCGGGCGGCGGCGGCAGCGTCTTGCCCGGCTCGGGGCGCCAGCGGCGGTCGTACAGCGTCTTCTCGCCGCGGGCTTTCTGGGCCTCGCGCATCTCGGTGAGTTCTTCGGGCGTCGCGTAGCAGCGGTAGGCCTTGCCGTCGGCAATCATCTGGTCGATGACGGCCTGGTAGCGCTCCAGGCGCTGCATCTGATAGATCGGGCCCTCGTCGTAGGAGAGGCCCAGCCAGTTCATGGCCGCGATGATCTGGTCGACCGAATCCTGGGTGGAGCGGGCGACGTCGGTGTCCTCGATGCGCAGCACGAACTCGCCGCCGTGATGGCGGGCGTAGGCCCAGGAGTAGAGGGCCGTGCGGGCCGTGCCGAGGTGCAGGAAGCCGGTCGGCGACGGCGCGATGCGCGTGCGGACCTTGTCGAAGTTGGAGCTCATCAGGTTTTCAGGGTGGAAAGGCCACGAGCGAGGTCGTCGCAGATGTCGTCGACATGCTCGAGGCCGACGGCCAGGCGGATCAGGCCCTGGCCGATACCCGCCGCCTGGCGCTGCGCCTCGGTGAGGCGACCGTGCGAGGTCGTGGCGGGGTGGGTGATGATGGTCTTGGTATCGCCCAGGTTGGTGGCGATGGAGACGACGCGCGTGCTGTCGATGACGTGGAAGGCCGCGGCGCGTGCAGCCTCGGGCGAGCTCGCCTTGACGTCGAAAGACAGCACCGCCCCGCCCTGCCCGCCTTGCTGGCGCATGGCCAGTTCGTGCTGAGGGTGGGAGGCCAGCGACGGGTAGTAGACGCGCGCCACTTCGGGCTGCGCTTCCAGCCAGCGGGCGACAGCCAGGGTCTGCTCGCTCTGGGCCTTCATGCGCAGGGCCAGCGTCTCCAAGCCCTTGAGCACCACCCAGGCGTTGAAGGGCGCCAGCGTCATGCCCACGGTGCGCAGGATGGGCCCGAAGACGTCGCGGATCAGCGCGTTGGGCCCGCACAGGGCGCCGGCCATCACGCGGCCCTGGCCGTCCATGTACTTCGTGGCCGAGTGCATGACGATGTCGGCCCCCATCTCCGCGGGGCGCTGCAGGGCTGGCGTCGAATAGGTGTTGTCGACGGCAAGGATGGCACCGGCTGCATGGGCAATGTCGGCCAGCGCACGGATGTCGCAGACCTCGGTCAGCGGATTGGTCGGCGTCTCGGCAAAGAGCAGTTGGGTGGTCGGCTTGATGGCCGCGCGCCATTCGGCCAGATCGGTCTGCGAGACGAAGCTCGTCTCGACGCCGAACTTGGCGAACTCCTTGGCGAAGAGGTTGATCGTCGAGCCGAACACCGAGCGCGAGCAGACGACGTGGACGCCGGCCTTGAGCACACCCATGCCGAGCAGCAGGATGGCGCTCATGCCGGTGGACGTTGCGATGGCGGCTTCCGTGCCTTCCAACGCGGCCAGGCGCGCCTCCAGGCTGCGCACGGTGGGGTTGCTGGTGCGCGAGTAGGTGAAGTCCTCGGAGCCGGAGAACTTGCGCGCCGAGGTCTCGGCGTCGGGCTGGACGTAGGCCGTCGTCAGGAACAAGGCCTCGGAGTTCTCGCCATGCTGGCTGGGCGCGAGCGCGGCACGGACGGCCAGCGTCTCGGGGCGCAGGCCGTCGGGCAGGCGTCGCTCGCTGCTCATGCGCTCAGCCTTCGCCGCCGCCTTGCAGGGCCAGGCGGCCGCGCGCGTCGGCGTCTTCCTCGGTGGACTGGCTGGTGCGCTGCTCGCGCATGGCGGCGAAGTCGGCGAGGCTGACGTCGCCGGTCACGTAATGGCCATCGAAGCAGCTCGCCTCGAAGCCGGCAAGGCCGGGGCGCAGCGCAGCCACGACACGCTTCATCGCATCGACGTCCTGGTAGATCAGCGCATCGGCGCCGATGTACTGACGGATCTCCTCGATGGAACGGTTGTGGGCGATCAGTTCCTCGGCCGTCGGCATGTCGATGCCGTAGACGTTGGGGTAGCGCACCGGCGGCGCAGCGGAGGCCAGATAGACCTTGCGCGCGCCGGCCTCGCGGGCCATCTGCACGATCTCCTTGGACGTCGTGCCGCGCACAATGGAGTCGTCCACCAGCAGCACATTGCGGTCCTTGAACTCGACGCCGATGGCGTTGAGCTTCTGGCGCACGCTCTTCTTGCGAGCGCCCTGCCCCGGCATGATGAAGGTGCGGCCGACGTAGCGGTTCTTCACGAAGCCCTCGCGATAGGGCTTGCCGATGCGGTGGGCCAGCTGCATGGCCGACGGGCGGCTGCTTTCCGGGATGGGAATGACGACGTCGATCTCATTGGGCGGCATCGTGGAGATGACGCGCTGGGCCAGGGTCTCGCCCATGTTGAGGCGGGCCTGGTAGACCGAGATGCCGTCCATCACCGAGTCCGGGCGAGCCAGGTAGACGAACTCGAACATGCAGGGGTTCAGCGACGGGTTATCGTTGCACTGCTCGGTGTGCACCTTGCCCGTCATGTCGACGAACAGGGCCTCGCCGGGCGCCAGGTCGCGCTCCAGCTGGTGGCCCGTGCCTTCCAGCGCCACGCTTTCGCTGGCCACCATGAACTCGCCATTCGCCGACTTGCCGAAGCACAGCGGGCGGATGCCGAAGGGATCGCGGAAGGCCAGCAGGCCCTGGCCGGCGATCAGCGCGATGACGGCATAGCTGCCCTTGATGCGCTTTTGCACCGCGCGCACAGCGGAGAAGATCTCCTTGGGCGTCAGCGGCAGGTCGCGCGCGGCCAGCTCCAGCTCGTGGGCCAGCACATTGATCAGCACCTCGGTGTCGCTCTCGGTGTTGATGTGGCGGCGGTCGATGTCGAAGAGCTCGTCCTTCAGCGCCAGGGCATTCGTCAGGTTGCCGTTGTGCACCAGCACGATCCCGAAGGGCGCATTGACGTAGAAGGGCTGGGCCTCTTCCTCGCTGTAGGCATTGCCGGCCGTCGGGTAGCGCACCTGGCCCAGGCCGATATTGCCCGGCAGGGCCCGCATATTGCGGGTGCGGAAGACGTCGCGCACCATGCCGCGGGCCTTGTGCATGAAGCATTTCTGGCCCTGCATCGTGACGATGCCGGCAGCGTCCTGGCCGCGGTGCTGCAGCAGCAGCAGCGCGTCATAGAGGAGCTGGTTGACGGGGGTGGCAGCGAGGGTGCCGACGATGCCGCACATGGCGAGGGTCCTTAGTCAGTAGCTTCCGCCTCAGATGGGGTCATCGAGCGGGAAATAAAACGGGCAACAGGTTCCGGGAGCAGCGGGGCTGCGTCATGCAGCACGCCGTTCAGCACCGGCGCGGCGCGCGAGGCCCGCCAGGTGGAGGATTCGGCCAATGGCGAGGCGCCAATGATGAGCACGAGCAGCAGCGCGATGAAGACGCCGCGCAGCGCGCCGAAGCCGGCGCCGCCCAGGCGGTCGATGGCCGACAGCGGTGTGGCATGGATCAGCATCTTCACGAGGCGCGAGGCGAGGCCCCAGACCAGCAGCACGAAGAAGAAGGCGATGGCCAGCGCGACGATGTGCAGCACGGGCGGGCTGAGCTGGTGGGTGAAGGAGTCCGGCAGCAGGTCCTCGACGACGGGCGCCAGCGGCGAGGCGGCGAAATAAGCCACCACCCAGCCGGCCAGGGACATGACCTCGAAGATGAGGCCGCGCCAGATGCCCAGGGCTATCGAGATCAGCAGCACCACTGCCAACGCGAGATCGACCCAGCTGAGCGCGACGTCCATGTCTGCCTCGTCAGAGCGTCAGGATGGCGCCGGGCAGGCCCGCGCCCTTGATCTTCGCCGCGGCACGCTCTGCCTCGTCGCGGCTGGCGAAGGGGCCGAGGCGCACGCGAATGCGGCGGCCATCGGCCGTGTCGACGGCCTGGGCGTAGGTCTTGAGCCCGAGCTTCTCGACCTTGGTGCGCACGTCCTGGGCGGCCTTGTTCTCGCCATAGGCACCGACCTGGACGATGAAGCGCGCGGCAGCGGCCGCTGCGGGCTCCTTGCCTTCCAGCAGGGCCTGGGCACGGGCGCCATCGTTGGCGTGGGCCTTGGGCTTGTCGGCCGGCTTCTCTGCAGGCTTTTCCGCCGGTTTTTCAGCGGGTTTCTCGGCCACCTTGACCGCCGGCTTGTCCTGCGGCTTCTCGGCCACGGGCTTTTCGACCACCGGCTGCTCGACCGGCGCCGGTGCGGTCGCCACGGCGGGGGCTGGCGTCGGCGTGGAAGCCGGCTCGGCCTGCGACAGCGGCTCGCGCGTCGGCACCGTCAGCGGCGGCGCGGTTTCCTTGCGCGGGATGTCGATGGGCAGATCGACCGGAATCGGCCGCGGCTGGGTTTCGAAGACCAGCGGGAAGCCGACCACGCCGGCCGCCACCAGCACGGCGGCACCGATGAGGCGGCGGCGAGCGCGGATGCGCAGCAGTTGCACATCCTCGGCCGCAGAGGCCTTGGCGCCGGACTTGCCAGCCGACTTCTTGGGCGCCGCCGCAGCGGTGGCGTCGTCGCGCTTGAGAAAGGAAAACAGGCCCATTGGCGGCGTCTACGGTCAGTGGAGGGTGGGAGGCTGGAGAACCTGCGCCGAGGTGGCACCGGCCGTCACGCGAGGCAGGCCCTGTTGGAGCACCCCGCCCACGGTGAAGAAGGAACCGAAGACCAGGATTCTATCGGCCGTGGTCGCCCCGAGCGCCGCCGCCTGCAGGGCGTCGAGGGGGTTGGCGTGGGTATGCGTCGTGACGTCGGCCGGGGTCTTCAGGCCGGCGGCGAGAAAGGCCGTTTCGAGCTGCTCGGCGGTCGCGGCGCGCGGGATGGGCAGGTCGGTGAAATGCCAGACATCCACCAGCGGCGCGATGCGGCCCAGGATGCCGGCCAGGTCCTTGTCCGCCATGGCGCCGAAGACGGCGTGGGTGCGCGGGAAGAAGCCCATCTGGTCCAGATTCTGAGCCAGAGCCGCCACGGCGTGCGGGTTGTGGGCGACATCCAGCACGACGGCCGGCTGGCCGGCGAGCACCTGGAAGCGGCCCGGCAGTTCGACCAGGGCCAGGCCGGTGCGCACGGCCTGGGCGCTGATGGGCAGGCGGTCGGCCAGGGCCTCGAAGGCGGCCAACACGCCCGAGGCGTTCAGCAGCTGGTTGACGCCGCGCAGGGCCGGATAGGACATGCCGGAGTAGCGCTTGCTGCGGCCAGCCCACTGCCATTGGGTGCGGTCGCCGCTGAAGGTGAAGTCCTTGCCCAACTGGCGCAGGTCGGCGCCGATCTCCAGCGCGCGTTCGGCGAGCGAGGCTGGCGGCACCGGGTCGCTGACGACGACGGGCCGGCCGGTGCGCATGATGCCGGCCTTCTCACGGCCGACGCTCTCGCGATCGGGGCCGAGGAATTCGGTGTGGTCCAGGTCGATGCTGGTGATGACGGCGCAGTCGGCGTCGATGACGTTGACCGCATCCAGTCGACCGCCCAGGCCGACCTCGAGGATGACCAGGTCCAGCGGCTCATGCTGCAGGCGCCTCATGATGGCCAGGGTCGTGAACTCGAAATAGGTCAGCGTGATGTCGCCACGCGCGGCCTCGACGGCTTCGAAATGCGCCTCCAGCGACTCGGCCGCCACCGGCGCGCCACCCACGCGGCAACGCTCCTGGAAATGCACCAGATGGGGCTTGATGTAGAGGCCGACGCGATAGCCGGCGTGCAGGGCGATGGACTCCAGCATGGCGCAGGTCGAGCCCTTGCCATTGGTGCCGGCGACGACGACGGTCGGGCAGTCGAAGGCAATGCCGAGCTTGTCCTTCACCGCCTTGACGCGGTCCAGCGTCATGTCGATGGTCTTGGGATGCAGGCGCTCGCAGTGGGCGAGCCATTCGTCGAGATTCATGGCATCAAAAAGCTGAGCGGCCAGGCGTAAGGCCTGGCCGCGATCAATCCAGCAGCTGCCATGGAACCGGCTTTGCCGGGCCATCGGCAGCGCCCCCTTGAGGGGGCCGGCGAAGCCGGTACGGGGTGGGTCAAGCCACGGCGTCCGCGCTCTGGCGCTGCAGCATGGCGAGTTGGCGGGCAATGGTCTCGCGCAGCTGGCGGCGGTCCACGATCATGTCGATGGCGCCCTTCTCCATCAGGAACTCGGCGCGCTGGAAGCCGGCCGGCAGCTTTTCGCGCACGGTGTTCTCGATGACGCGCGGGCCGGCAAAGCCGATCAGCGCCTTGGGTTCGGCCAGCACGATGTCGCCGACGAAGGCGAACGAGGCCGAGACGCCGCCCATGGTCGGGTCGGTCAGCACGCTGATGTAGGGCAGCTTGGCTTTGGCCAGGCGCGTCAGCGACGCATTGGTCTTGGCCATCTGCATCAGGCTCAGCAGGCCTTCCTGCATCCGAGCGCCGCCGGTGGCGGTGAAGCAGATGAAAGGCGTCTTCTGCTCGATGGCCGTCTCGACGCCGCGCACGAAGCGCTCGCCGACGACGGAACCCATGGAGCCGCCCATGAAGTCGAACTCGAAGCAGGCCGTGACGACGGGCACGCTCATGACGGCACCGCCCATGACCACCAGGGCGTCGGTCTCGCCGGTGTTTTCCAGCGCTTCCTTCAGGCGGTCGGGGTACTTCTTGCTGTCCTTGAACTTCAGCGCGTCGACGGGCAGCACTTCCTGGCCGATCTCATAACGGCCTTCACCGTCGAGGAAAGCGTCCAGGCGGGCCCGGGCGCCAATGCGGTGGTGGAAGCTGCACTTGGGGCAGACATTGATGTTCTGCTCCAGGTCGGTCTTGTAGAGCACCGTCTCGCAGCTCGGGCACTTGATCCACAGGCCTTCCGGGACCGTGCGGCGGTCGGCGGGGTCGCCTTGCTGGATCTTGGGCGGGAGCAGTTTGTCGAGCCAACTCATGGTCAGTCCTTTTATCTGTCGAGTGCAGCGCGGATCTCTCGGATGAAGGCCGCGCCGGTCAAGGCGACATTATCGGCTGGCTGGCGCTCGAGCAATTCGACCAGCTTGGAACCGATGACGACGGCGTCTGAAACGTCTGCCACCGCCCTGGCCGTCGCCCCGTCGCGGATGCCGAAACCGACGCCCACCGGCGTGCTGACGTGCTGGCGGATGCACGGCACGGCCTCGGCCACGGCGGCGGTGTTGAGGTGGCCGGCACCGGTCACGCCCTTCAGCGAGACGTAATAGACGTAGCCGCTGGCGAGCTGGCCCACCTGGGCCATGCGGGCCTCGGTGGACGTGGGCGCCAGCAGGAAGATGGCATCCATGTTGGCGGCACGCAGCTTGGCGGCGAACTCGGCGCATTCCTCGGGCGGATAGTCGACGATGAGCACACCGTCGACGCCGGCTGCGGCCGCGTCCGCCACGAAGGCGTCCAGGCCATAGTGCTCGACCGGGTTGGCATAGCCCATCAGCACCAGCGGCGTCTTGTCATTGCGGGCGCGGAACTCGCGGACGTAGGCCAGCACCTTGCGCAGGCCGATGCCGTTCTTCAGCGCCCGCTCGCCGGCCCGCTGGATGACGGGACCGTCGGCCATGGGGTCTGAGAAAGGCACGCCCAGCTCGATGACGTCGGCACCGGCCTCGGCCATGGCCAGCAGCAGGTCGACGGTGGCGCTGGGATGCGGATCACCGGCGGTGACGAAGGGGATCAAAGCCTTGCGGCCATCGGCCTTGAGCTGCTTGAAGGTGGTGGCTATGCGGCTCATTGCTTCACCTTTTCACCGGCTTGCGACGGGCGGTCGAAATAGGCGGCGCCGGACAGGTCGGCGACGGTGCCGATGTCCTTGTCGCCACGGCCGGACAGGTTGACGAGCAGCACCTTGTCCCGGCCCAGCGTGGGCGCGAGCTTCATCGCATGCGCGACGGCATGGCTGGACTCCAGCGCCGGGATGATGCCCTCGGTGCGGCACAGGCGATGGAAGGCCGCCAGCGCATCGGCGTCGGTGCAGCCGACGTATTCGGCGCGGCCGATGTCCTTCAGATGGGCATGCTCGGGACCGACGCCGGGGTAGTCCAGGCCGGCCGAGATCGAGTGGGTCTCGATGATCTGGCCGTCCTCATCCTGCAGCAGATAGGTGCGGTTGCCGTGCAGCACGCCGGGGCTGCCGGCCGTCAGCGTGGCGGCATGCTTGCCGCTGGCGACGCCCTGCCCTTCGGCCTCGACGCCGATGAGGCGCACGTTCTCGTGCGGGATATAGGGGTGGAAGATGCCGATGGCATTGCTGCCACCGCCCACGCAGGCGATGACGGCGTCCGGCTGGCGGCCGGCCAGCTCGGGCATCTGCTCCAGGCACTCCAGGCCGATGATGCGCTGGAAATCGCGCACCATCATCGGGTACGGGTGCGGGCCGGCGACGGTGCCGATGATGTAGAAGGTGTTCTCGACGTTGGTGACCCAGTCGCGCAT